>DATAPF010000199.1:0-5831 GCA_036265355.1 Kofleriaceae bacterium
TGGCCGAAGCGCGCCGCGGCGCCGGTGCCGTCCGTGCTGCCCGACATGCCCGCGGTGCCGGCGAGCGTGGTCACGACCCCGGCAGGGGTCACCTTGCGGAGGGTGGTGTTCATGGCGTCGGCGTCGTAGACGTTGCCAGCGCCGTCGACCACCACGCCGGTGGGGGCGGTGAACCGCGCGTCGGCGCCGGTGCCGTCCGCGCTGCCCGCCATGCCCGCGGTGCCGGCGAGCGTGGTCACGACCCCGGCAGGGGTCACCTTGCGGAGGGTGGTGTTGCCGTCGGCGACGTAGAGGTTGCCGGCGCTGTCGACCGCCACGCCGGCGGGACTGGTGAACCGCGCATCGGCGCCGGTGCCGTCCGCGCTGCCCTGTATCCCTGGTGCCCCGGCCAGCGTGGTCACGACCCCGGCGGCGGTGATCTTGCGGATCGTGGAGTTCCCGGTGTCGGCGACGTAGAGGTTGCCGGCGCGGTCGACCGCCACGCCGTCGGGGAAGTTGAAGCGAGCCTCGGCGCCGGCCCCGTCCAGATTGCCGGGGCCCCCGATGTCACCCGCCAGCAGCTCGAGACTCAGCCCACCGCTCGCGGCGCCATCCCCGTTGCCGCCGCCGTCGCCGCCTGCAAGCGCCGGCAGCCGGGGAAAGCCGCACGAAGCCGCAAGCCCGACCAGGGAGAGGCCTATCACGCCCATTCGGAGCTGTGGGAGGACACGATGCACGCTGACCCGGATGCCATCGACCATGCATCACCTCCATGCGCGAGATCCGCGACGCCACCCTGGCACAGGAAGCGTCCGGATGGCAGCACAAGCGTTCAAAATCCGGAACGCTTTGTGCCCGGCACGTGACCCCGAGAGGCTCTCGCGCTGGCCGTCGGATGCGCCGGCCGCGAGCGGCGCCGTGACGCACGAGGACGCTAGGGCCGGGCGCCGTGGCGGAGCAGGAGGACGGCGTTGTTGTCGATGACGGCGATCGAGTCACCGACGATCGTCAGAAAGAAGGGGAATGCGAGTCGCGGTGTCGTGCCAAGCACGACGCGGGACGAGCCCGCCAGCCCGGCGATCGTGGTGGTGGTCCCGGTGGGGGTGATCTTGCGGACGGTGGAGTCACGGAAGTCGGCGACATAGACGTTGCCAGCGGCGTCGACCGCCACGCCGGCAGGGAAGTTGAGACGCGCGGCGGCACCGGTGCCGTCCACGCTGCCGGTCATGCCGGCCGTTCCGGCCAGCGTGGTCACGACGCCGGCGGGGGTGATCTTGCGGACGGTGTGGTTGCCCTGTTCGGTGACATAGAGGTTGCCTGCGCTATCGATGGCCACGCCGAGCGGAGTGTTGAACTGGGCGGCGGCGCCGGTGCCGTACGCGCTGCCGACCACGCCTGCGGTGCCGGCCAGCGTGGTCACGACGCCAGCGGGGGTGATCTTGCGGATCGTGTTGTTGTTCTCGTCGGTGACGTAGAGGTTTCCTGCCTTGTCGACCGCCAGGCCTTGCGGGAAGTTGAAGCGCGCCGCGGCGCCGGTGCCATCCGCGCTGCCGAACATGCCTGCGGTGCCGGCCAGCGTGGTCACGGCGCCCGCGGGGGTGACCTTGCGGATGGTCTGGCCGATCCAGTCGGCGACGTAGATGTTGCCGGCGCTGTCGACCGCCACGCCCTGGGGGGCGCTGAAGCTCGCGTTCGTGCCGGGGCCGTCCACGCCGCCGGCCACGCGGGCGGTGCCGGCCAGCGTGGTCACGACGCCTGCGGCCGTGATCTTGCGGAGGGTTTCGTTGTTGCTGTCGGTGACGTAGAGGTTGCCGGCGCTGTCGGCTGCCACGCCGATCGGGAAGTCGAAGCGCGCGGCCGTGCCGGTGCCGTCCGTGGTCCCCGCCAGGCCTGCGGTGCCGGCCAGCGTGGTCACGACCCCGGCGGCCGTGACCTTGCGGAGGGTGGAGCTCCCCGTGTCGGCGACGTAGACGTTGCCGGTGCCGTCCACGGCGGCGCCCTGGGGGTTGTGGAACCGCGCGTCCGCGCCGAATCCGTCCTGGCTACCGAACGTATTCGGGGTGCCGGCCAGCGTGGTCACGACCCCGGCGGGGGTGACCTTGCGGAGGGTGTTGCTGCCGCGGTCGGCGACGTAGACGTTGCCGGCGCTGTCGACGGCGACGCCGATGGGCTGGTTGAAGCGGGCAGCGGCGCCGGTGCCATCTGCGCTGCCGGCCATGCCCGCGGTGCCGGCCAGTGTGGTCACGACGCCGGCGGGGGTGACCTTGCGGAGGGTGTTGTTGCCGCGGTCGGTGAGGTACACGTTGCCGGCGCTGTCGACGGCGACGCCGCTGGGCTGGTTGAAGCGGGCGGCGGCGCCGGTGCCATCTGCGCTGCCGACCATGCTCGCGGTGCCGGCCAGTGTGGTGACGACCCCGGTGGGGGTGACCTTGCGGAGGGTGGCGTTGCTGGTGTCGGCGACGTAGACGTTACCGGCGCCGTCGACCGCCACGGCTTGCGGCCGGCGAAAGCGAGCAGCAGCGCCGGTGCCATCTGCGCTGCCGACCATGCTCGCGGTGCCGGCCAGTGTGGTCACAACTCCAGCGGGGGTGATCTTGCGGAGGGTGTTGTTGTCCGTGTCGGCGACGTAGACGTTGCCGGCGCTGTCGACGGTCACGCCGAACGGTTCCCCGAAGCGGGCGTCGGCGCCGGTGCCGTCTGCGCTGCCCAGCGTGCCCGCGATGCCGGCCAGCGTGGTCACGACTCCGGCGGGGGTGACCTTGCGGATCGTGCTGTTGGTCGTGTCGGCGACGTAGACGTTGCCGGCGCCATCGACCGTCACGGCGAGCGGGAAGTCGAAGCGCGCGTCGGCGCCGGTACCGTCCACACTGCCGGCACCTTCCGGGTTGCCCGCGAGCAGCTCGAGCGTCGGTGGCCCGCCATTGCTCGTTCCATCATCATCGCCGCCCGGTGGCAGCGCCGGCAAGAGCGGAAAGCCACACGAAGCCGTCGCCAGCACGACGAGACACAGGTTCAACCGCGTGCTCCGCATCTTCTTCCTCCTCGTCACCGTGTGGAACGACGCTTCGTGCGATCGGCCCTCAGAACCGGCCCGAGACGGAGAGCCCGGTCGTCGTGGGCACGACATGGATGCTCGTATCGGTCATGGCATCGCGCTCGCGGCTGCCGCCGCGCAGGTACAGCCACACCGCGACGCCACCCGCGACGACCCCGCTCACCGCCAGCCCCTCGGCGACATAGCGCCGCGTGTTGGCCGCGTCTTGCAGCGAATCGCGGCGCGACTGGCTCATCACCTCGGACTTCGCCGCGTCGTACTTCGACTGCGCCCACAGCTCGAAGCCCAGCCCGCCGCCGAGCAGCGCCAGCCCGCCCACGCCCAGGACGACCGGGACCGTGCGCGAGGGATGCGAGGCCGCGGGCGGATGATCGATCGCGGGGACGACGGGCGACGCACGCGGAGGCGCGGACGGCGGAGGCGCGGCCGCCGGGGCTGGCTTGTCGAGGTCATGCGGCAGGTTGCGCAGGTCCGGGATCTCGACCGTCCGGGTATCGCTCTCGGGCGCGATCGTGACCTGCGTGGACCACGGGCTCGAGCCCGGCGCGCGCGCCGTGATCGTGTAGGTGCCGCCGTCGATCGGCAGCGCGCGGTTCCACAGCCCCGCCTCGACGCGATCCTTGTCACGGCTGATCTCCAGGCCGTCGACCTGGCTCTTTTGCGGGACATTGATCGTCAGCCGCGAGACGCGCGGCTCCAGCTTCTGCGCGCGGCCCTGGGCGAGGTCGTGGAGCTGCTGGCTCGCGGTATCGCCCGCCGACCGGGTCTGGCGCGCGGCGTCGAGGAACAGCCCCCAGGCGGTGGCGATCTGGCCGAGCTTCTCGCGGCACCCGGCGAGGTTGAGCAGCGTCGTCACCGCGGGCTCCAGCTTCTGGCTCTCCTGGAACGCGCTGCAGGCCTCTGCGACCTTCCCCGCAGCGAGCAGGTCGCGGCCCTGGCGGAACAGCACCTCGGCCTGCGCACCGGCGGGCTGGGCCAGCGCGGTGGACGACCACATCATGAACACGACGGCGATGGCTCGCTTCATTCGACTCTCCCCTAGCGCGTGATCGGCATGCCGTTCTCATCGAGCTGCACGGCGGGCGCTGGCTTGGCAGGTGCACTGGCAGGCGCCGGCTTCGCGGGCGCCTCGGTGGGCTTGGCAGGTGCGGGCTCGGCAGGCCGGGACTTCGCGGGCGCCGCGGGCCGGGTCGCCGGCCGGTGCGCCGCGACCGACCAGCGCGCGCCGCGCACGAGGTCGGTGATGTCTCGGCCGAGCCGCCAGGACGCGACATCGTCGGCGGTGCCCGGCTGGCCGTCGGGGCCCGCCGAGATCGCGCCGGCGATCTGATCCCCGGGCTGATCCGTGCACGTGATGGCGAGCGGATGGCCCCACGGGTCGTCGTGTGCGCCGAGCGCCGCGGCGTCGGGACACGGCGCGCCCGGATGATCGCGCGACCATGCGACGAAGCGCGCGAGTGCGTCCCGGGCGATCGGCGCGACCTGGGTGCTCGGATCGGGCGGCGCCGGCGTGGGCTGCGGAGCCGGCGCGGGCGTGGGCGGCACCGCCGCGACCGGCGCGGACGGCGGCTGGCGATCTGCGACCGGCGCGGGCGGTGGAGCGGACGCGGGTGGACCGCCGCCGCGGATCGCGAACAGGGCGATCGCGAGACCGGCGGCCCCCAGGCCGGAGATCGCGGCGATCAGCGCGACGCGGGATCGCTTCGCGGGGGGAGCACCGACCGCGCCGGTGGCGGAGGACAGCGTGGTCGGCGCGGCCCTCGCGACATAACCGCCGGTCGGGACCTGCGGCGAGGAGCCGAGCAGTCCGCCGATCGCGATCGCGAGCTCCGCGGCGGTCGGGAAGCGCTGCGCGGGGTCCTTCGCGAGGCAGCGCAGGACGAGCTGATCGATCTCGGGGGGGATGCCGGGGCGCAGCTGGGACGGCGCGGGTGCCGGCTCGCGCAGATGCATGGCGATGATCTCGCCCACGCCCTCGGCCTGGAACGGCGGTCGCCCCACCACCAGGGTGAACAGCACGCAGCCGAGCGCGTAGACATCCGAGCGCGGATCGACGTGGCCGGCGCCGCGGCACTGCTCCGGCGACATGAAGGTCGGTGTGCCCATCATCGCCGAGGTCTGCGTCTTGACACCGCCCTGGTCGCTCGTGAGCTTGGCGATGCCGAAGTCGAGCACCTTGGCGCGCTCGCCACCGGGGACCTCGGGATCGCGGATGACGAAGATGTTCTCGGGCTTGAGATCGCGGTGGACGATGCCGCGCGCGTGGGCGGCGCCGAGCGTGCTCGCCACCTGGCGCATCAGGCGCAGCCCGTCGGCGAGGCTGAGCGCGCCCGCGCGCCGGAGCCGGCGATCGAGCGGCTCGCCGTCGAGCAGCTCCATCACGATGTACGCACTGCCATCGGCGTGCTGCCCGAAGTCGAAGATCTGCACGATGCCGGGATCGGCGATCGAGGTCGCCGCGCGCGCCTCGTTGAAGAACCGGGCGACGATGTCGGGCCGGTTCGAGAACTCGGGATGCAGCACCTTCAGCGCTGCGCGACGGCCGAGCGCGATGTGCTCGGCCAGCCACACCGAGCCCATGCCACCTTCTCCGATCTGTTGCAGCACACGATACGCACCGACCTGTGTGCCCTCGACCATGCATCACCTCGATCCGCGAGATCCGCACTGGACCATCGCACAGGACGCGATCGGGCTGCAGTGCAACCGTTCAAATCCGGAACATTTTCTATCCGGGGGTGTCTCACCCGCAGCGGACACCCGGGGAACACAGGCGCCGGCGATCCGCGGCACGCCT
>DATAPF010000200.1:0-26096 GCA_036265355.1 Kofleriaceae bacterium
CGCGGCGAGCGCGACCGCGGAGAGCTGCGGGTCGACGTCCGCGGCTACCGCAACCCCGTCGAGGCGTCGCGCCAGGACCAGCTGCTGCGCGGCGCGTACCGCGATCACGACGAGTCGAGCCGCGACCTGTCCTCCCGCGGGGCGTACGGCGAGCCCGCCGGTCCGCGATCCAGCCCGACGCGCGAGCCGATGCCGCCGCACCGCGGGCCGCACGCCGGCAAGGGTCCGGTCGGCTTCCAGCGCTCCGACGAGCGGATCCGCGAGGTGGTGTGCGAGGCGCTGACCGACGACGGCGAGATCGACGCCTCGCGCATCGAGGTCAGCGTCAAGGGCGGCGAGGTCACGCTGACCGGGGCGATCGAGGACCGGCGGATGAAGCGGCTGGCCGAGGACTGCGTCGAGGCGATCCCCGGCGTCAAGGACGTGCACAACCAGCTGCGGATCGGCGAGTCCACGACGGCGGATCGCGGCGGACATGCCGCGGACCGGACGGCCGACAGGCACGACCGGCACACCGAGTCATCGGACAAGAAGCACCGGCCGAGCTGACCGGCCCCGGACCGGGCGCTGCACGCCCAGGCAAGCGACCGACGAGCGGCGCGAATCACGACCGCCGAGCGGCGCGGATCATCCGCGATGATCAACGATGCGCGGCGCGGCCGGCACGGGCATGCGCGGCGCGCGAGCCACCGCGGCGGCTGCGAGCGCTGGCGCGGCCGCCGGCCCGGCTCGACGACTTGTTCGACTTCTTGCCGCGGCCGCTGCCCGACTTCTTGCCGCCGCCATCCTGCTTGTTGACGGTGGCATAGCCGATCTGCGCCGCGCGCTTCGAGGAGTAGCCGCGCTTCTTCGCGCTCTGCTCGATGTGGTGGGCCTGACGCTTCTGCTTGCTGGAGTACTTGGCTTTGCTTCCTCTGGGCATGCCAGGCAGAGTGCATGACACGTGCCGCGCCCGGTCACGTGTTAGATCGGTTGTCCGCCGCACACCGCTAACGCGCGCGTGACGGAGCTCGATCCGGGACGGTGATCGCGCGCGCCAGTGATTCCCTGTGCGCGGCGATCCTGGTATCCGTGCGCGCGATGAATTCGTCGATGAAGGCAGGGCGACTGGCAACCGCAACCGCGATCGCGCTGCTCGCGCTGGGCCTTCCAGCCGGTTGCGCGCTGTCCGAGGCGCCTGCGGCGGGCGCGTTGAACCTGGGCGCCGGTACGACCACGGTCCGCGTGCACTACGACACCGGGCTGGGCAACCGGATCGCGATCCGGGGCTCGGCGGCGCCCCTGTCGTGGAGCGCGGGCCGGGACGCGACGTGGACCTCGGGCAATGTCTGGGTCGCGTCGTGGACCAGCTCGTCCGGCGACCTCGACATCAAGCCGCTGATCAACGACACCGCGTGGTCGATCGGCGCCAACTACCACGTGCGCGCCGGCGCCACACTCGACATCTATCCGTTCTTTCACGCCTCGACCGGCAGCCTGACCCCCGTCCCGAGCTTTGCGTCGCCCCAGCTCGGCAACAGCCGCACGCTGATGATCTACCTGCCGCCGAGCTACACCGAGAACCCGCTCAAGCGCTACCCGGTGCTCTACATGCACGACGGCCAGAACCTGTTCGACGCATCGACCTCGGCGTTCGGCACCGAGTGGCAGGTCGACGAGAACATCGACGCGCTGGTCGCCACCGGCCGGATGGACGAGGTGATCGTCGCCGGCGTCTACAACACCGCGAACCGGATCTGGGAGTACACGCCGTGCTGCGATCCGAGCTACGGCGGTGGCGGCGCTGACACCTACGAGCGGTTCCTGATCGACAGCGTGAAGCCGTTCATCGACCACAGCTTCCGCACCCTGCCCGGCAAGGACACCACCGCGATCATGGGCTCGTCGCTCGGCGGGCTGGTGTCGTTCTACATCGCGCGGCGCAACCCGGCGGTGTTCGGCAAGGCCGGCTGCATGTCAAGCTCGTTCTGGTGGAACAACCAGGCGCTCACCGTGATGGTCGAGCAGTCGACCGACCACGTGCCGGTCGCGATCTACCTCGACGCCGGCACCGACAACGACGGCCTGCCCGAGACCACGCGGATGGACAGCGCGCTGGCCGCCGACGGCTACGCACCGGGCCGCGATCTCGACTTCGTCACCGCGCAGGGCGGCTCGCACAACGAGGCATCGTGGGCCGCGCGGGTCGCGATCCCGCTGACCTGGCTGTTTCCCTGGCAGAGCACCGCGAACTGAGCGGGCCCCGGCGCACGTCGACCTCGCGCGTTCAGCGCTACCTGCACGTCGACCCGCTGAACCGACTCGTCGCCGGTTCGTTCGAGACGGACTGGGACGCCGGCTCCGTCTCCTCGAGTAGTTCGCGGCGAACACCAGCGCCAGCGTGCGGCCGACCGACGGGTCGTCGATGACGAGCAGCGTCGCCGCGCCCTCGCCACGGAGTTCCCTGGCCTGCTGGGGCCTCGATATGGAGCTCGACCAGGTTCTCGGGCATACTGCCCAATAGGCGGTCCAACTCGATGGTGGCAAGCGTTCTCGACCAGGTCCGGGCTGCGGCGGCGAAGCGAATCCTCTTTCTTCCCCACGCGGTGCGCCAGCTGAGTCGCCCCAGCCGGATGATCTCGCCCGCCGAGATCGAGGCCGTGGTCGCCACCGGCGAGTTGATCGAGGATTACCCAGAAGATGTGCGTGGCCCCAGCTGTCTGCTTCTCGGATCCGGGGATGGCGACCGTCCGATCCACGTCGTCTGCGCACCGAAGCCGGACTACCTGGCCATCATCACGGCCTATCTACCTCATCCCGATCATTGGTCTGCGGATTTCAAGGAGAGGAAGTGATCATGCAGTGCATGCATTGTAAAGGCGAGATGCAGCGCTCCCATGCCCCGTTCAGCGTCGACCGCAACGGCTACCACGTGCACTGGGACGCGCTGCCCGCGTGGGTATGCGAGCAGTGCGGCGAGCCCTACTTCGAGTCCGCCGACGTTGCCCGTATCCAGCGGGTTCTCGCCGCGCTGGACCGTGAAGCCGAGGCGGCGTGACAGGCGGTTCCCGACAGAGGCGGGTCGGGTCCAGCATGGGAGTCCGAGGTAGCTCGGCGGCGCTGCTGACCCGAGATGCCCACGCCACGACGGTCGAAGCCGGCGGCCTGATGGATGATCCGCGCTAAGGTTGGGCCATGGCCACGCTATCGCGCCGCGATGTCCTCCGGCTCGCGGCGACCTCGGGGTTCGTTGCCTGCGCACCGGCGCTCGTCGCTCCGGCGTTCGCGCGCGGACCGGCGCGGGCCCCCACCGCGAGCCCCAGGCCCACGCCCATGCCGAACCAGCCACCCCCCGCACCGGGCTCCCAGAGCCGCCCCGCCATGAACACGCGCCTGATCCCCCGGACGAAGGAGTCGATCCCGACGGTCGGGCTCGGGACCTGGCAGGCGTTCGACGTCGACCCATCGGCGCGCGCGCCGCTGGTCGAGGTCATGCGCCAGTTCCTCGCCGCCGGCGGACGCGTGGTCGACTCGTCGCCGATGTACGGCCGCGCCGAGGGCATTGTCGGCGACGTGCTCGCCGATCTGGGCGCGATCGGCACGCCGTTCCTGGCGACCAAGGTGTGGACCCGCGGCAAGAGCCAGGGCATCGCCGAGATGGAGCGCTCGCGCCAGCGGATGTGCGCGGAGCGGCCCGAGCGCAGCGAGGCGGGGGGTGGGGACCCTGCCGGCTCTGCCGGCGGGGCGGGGGGCAGAGCCCCCCGTGGGATCGACCTGATGCAGATCCACAACCTGCTCGACTGGCAGACCCACCTGCCGGTGCTGCGCGAGATGAAGCAGGCCGGCAAGATCCGCTATCTCGGCGTGACGCATTACTCGCACGGCGAGCTGCCGCAGATCGAGCGCATGATGCGCAGCGAGGCGCTCGACTTCATCCAGGTGCCGTACAACCTCGCCGACCGCGCGGTCGAGGCCCGCGTGCTGCCGGCAGCGGCCGACACCGGGACCGCCGTGCTGGTGATGCGGCCGTTCGAGGAGGGCGCGCTGTTCCGCCAGGTCAAGGGCAAGCCGCTGCCGGGCTGGGCGGCGGACCTCGACTGCACGAGCTGGGCGCAGATCTTCCTCAAGTTCATCATCGGCCACCCGGCGGTGACCTGCCCGATCCCCGCGACCGCCGATCCGAAACACCTGGCCGACAACATCCAGGCCGGATTCGGCCGGTTGCCCGATGCGGCCCAGCGCCGCGCGATGATCGCCGCGCTCGACAAGTAGGCGTGCCAGCTCGCGATCGGTCGGGCGCCGCGGCCGCGCGCTGCGGGCGCTGACGGGTCTGCACGAAATTGCGCATGACCCGTCAATAGCGATCCGAGCCGGACAGCTCCGCGCGCGGATCGCGTAGAACGGGCCAGTGCGGCGGTGATCGCCGCGCATCACGAGCGCAAGCGGTGCCCGGGCGCACCGCACGGGCCGCGCCGTGTCCATACGACACGCGCGCCCGGATCACCATTCACAGATTGCCTATCTGACACTCAGAAAGAGATCGGGAGAGATTCATGAACAAGGCATTCATCATGATGGTCGGCGGGGTGAGCTCGCTGATCGCGACCGCGGCCGCGGCCGCGCCTCCGGCGTGGTGCAACGGCGCGCAGGTCGAGGCCACGGATCTGCGCGGGCTGGCGTCGAACGACCCGCGCGAGGTGATCAAGGCGTTCGTCGCTGCCGAGTGCGCGCCGACCGACGAGGCCCTTGCGCATCGCGGCGAGATCGAGGCCGGGCGCCAGGCGTGGTCGAAGCGGCTCGGCATGACCGAGGCCGACTGGGCCGACGCGGTGGCCTACGCGCAGACCCGCGCCGACTCCCTGATCCAGGGCACCCTGGCCGCCACGACGCTGGGCGCCGCGTCGCCGCTCGATCAGTACTCGGTGATCGAGAACGCCCACGCGGCGGCCTCGGAGCTCGACCCGCTGTACGCGGCGGACATGTTCGAGCCTCACCTGTCGGAGGCCGGCCGGCTCGCGTTCCTCGAGACCACCTGCTTCCATAACAGCCAGCCCGCAGCGGTCGACGCGTACGGCATGACCGGGACCGAGGCGATCTGGGCGATCTGCCAGGCCGACCTCGACCAGATCGACGTCGCCAGGCTGTTCGACGAGGTCCGCACCGACGCTGCGCACGACGGCGCGCTCAAGATGAAGCTGCGAATCGCCGCGTACGAGCTGCCGGGGCGGATCAAGCGCCACGCCGCCGAGGTCCAGCAGATGCAGCAGCGGGACGGCGCGACCGCGAGGCTGTTCGAGATCGCCACGGCGGCGCGCGGGACATGGGCGTCCGGGGTCGGCAAGAACACGCGGCTGCTGGAGCTGGTGCTGGCGATGGACTCGGCCGCGGTCACCCGGTCGCGCAGGCAGCTCGAGGGCTGCAGGGAGGCCACGGCGGCGGCGCTGGCCGATGCGGTGTCGGCGATCCCGGCCAGCTCGTTCGCCGGCATGCACGACGTGCGCGACAACCCGTCGGGCGGATTTGCGACCCAGGCCGGGCCGGTGCTGGCCGCGTCGCCGGCGGCCGTCCTGGCCGCGATCGCGTTCGTGCGCTGCGCGCCCGGCGCCGACGTCTCGGCGTTCCTCAAGGACCTCGCCGCGGTCGCTCCGCCGTCGCGCGGGCCGCGCAACACGGCGCTGGCCCGGATCGAGGACGCGAGGCTCACCTACGACAAGGTCGGCGCCAGGCTCGTGTTCCCGCCGGTCAAGCCGTACGGCGCAAACCACCTGGACGGCACGCTGCAGGGCCGCAGCACCGGCGGGGCGGTCAAGTCGGTGAAGCGCAACGGCGACACGCTGACGGTGGAGCACCAGCCGCTGCTGGTCAAGACGATGGACTGCGTGCGCAGCCACAAGACCGGCCGGGTGACCAAGATCCACGGCGACGGCCGCGTCCAGTACGAGGAGGTCTGCGACAAGAGCGCGCTGCGCACGCACGACAACCGCTGGGTCCCATCCGAGGTGTCCGCCCGGTACGCGGCCTGGCTCAAGCCCGGCGTCGTGTTCTCGCAGAGCGGCAAGGACGTCATCGCGGTCTGGTCGAGCGCGTCGGCCAGGGCGCCGTCGATGGTGCTCGGCGGGGCGGTGAAGTAGCCATGGCGCGCACTCTCCTGTTCACGCTCGCGGTGCTGTGGGCCGGCTGCTCGGCCGCGGGCCGGCTCGGCGTCATCACGCGATCCCCGGCCGACACGCCTGGTACGGCGACAAGCTCCGGCACTGCCCCGAGCGCGGCGAGCGCGCCCGGCGACGCGCGGCGGATCGTCCCCGACCTGACCGGCAAGACGCTCGACGAGGCGCGCGCGATCGTCCAGGCCGCCGGCTTCACGTCCGAGCTCGAGGACCGCGAGCAGCCGGCCTGCCCGGGCGCAGCGCCGGGCGCAGCGCCGGGCGCAGCGCCGGGCGCAGCGGTGGAAGGCCGGATCCTCTGCCAGGATCCAGACCCGGGCCAGCAGAGCAACCGCCACGTGCCGATCCAGGTCGTGGTCTACAAGCCACAGCGGTTCGCCGAGACCGCCCTGCAGCAGCAGCTCCTGGGGCTGCGCGGCATGACCGTCGACGAGGCGCGGCAACAGCTCCGCCGGATCGGCCACGACGGCCCGGTCAAGATCGTCCGGCTGGACAGGCACGTGGCGGGCTGCGCCCCGGAACGGGTGTGCGACGTCGGTCGCGGCCGCGCGCGCGATCTGCACGACGAGATCACGCTCTGGCTCAACCCCAGGCTCGACATCGCCGCGCCGGAGCCATAGCGTGTGCTGCGGCGCCACACGCGGCGGGCATCGCCAGCTCGACGCCGCTGTGGCAGCGTAGGGGCGTGGACAGCGAGCTGGAGATCGTCACGATCGAGGACCACGACGATGAGGGTCTGCTCGACGAGTTCCACGGCGGCGTGTACTGGGATGCATTCCCCGATCAGCAGGAGCCGGTGGCGGTCTGGAAGCGCGCCCTGTGGGGCGGCGCGGCGCCCTACGAGCTGACGGTCCGGATCGCGGGATACGCGGTTCGCGATCGGGTGCGGCGGCAGATCCTCGGTGGCATCGCGTTCGAGCGCTACCCGCGAAGCGGCTGTGGCCTGGTGACGTACATGGCGATCGCCCCCGTCGCGCGGCGCCAGGGGCTGGGCAAGCGGCTCCAGCGCGACGCCGCGCTGGCGATGTTCGCGGCCGGGGCTCGCGCGGTGTTCGGCGAGGTCAACGACCCCCGGCTCGCCGGGCTCGGCGTCGACGAGCCGGTCGAGGCGATGTGGCGCCGGCTGGAGCGCAACCAGGCGTGGGGGGCCCGCGTGGTCGACACCCGCTACGTGCAGCCCGCCCTGGCGCCGGGCCAGCTGCGCGATCACGGCCTGTGCCTGATCGCGCTCGCCAGCGAGCAGCCGTTGCCGGCGGCGATGCCGGGCCAGATCGTGCGCGACTTCATCGACGAGCTCTACGCGGCGACCGAGGGCGCACCGCCCGACGCCAAGCTCGTGGCGGCGATCCCCGATCGCGTCGCGCTGGTCGAGCTGCGGCGCTGAGCGCCGCGGCGGACGCCGACGTGTAGGCGTCCGGTCGCGTGTCCTGGGGGCCGCCGCCCCCGCGGCGTCCCGGAACGCGAGCATACGTGGCAATCCGCTGTTCCATGGATCGCGGCGCACCGGACATCCGCATGGTGCGGCGTTGTGGGCAAGCCGGCAACCCGAACATTGCCCATGATCGGCAGTGGAAAAATCTCGTAGGCGGCCCGCCGCCGGACGCGGAACAGCGGTGTTACTTCCTCGAAACCGCGGTGTTCTACCCGCGCCCGGCGACGCGGGCCGCGCGGCTCCGCCGGCGCGCGCCATATTGCCCTTGATAAATGGATTCCGCTGACCATAGTGTGTCGGGTCAGGTCGACAACACAGGATCCTGACAAGGAGGTGGCCTATGTCTGACGTTGTCGCGGCCGGGACTGTGACCGACCTCGGGACCGACCTCGGGCGGCGGGTGACCTCGCTCGGCGAGGCGATCCAGGCCCATGTCGCGCCCGGGATGCACCTGCACTTCGCGTCGACCCCGAGCCGGTCGAACGCCGCGATCCGCGAGGTCGCCCGCGCGTTCCTCGGCGCGCGGCCCCGGTTCCGGATCAGCAGCACCGGGTTTCACTCGATGGCGCACCTGCTGCCGATGCTCGGGCTCGCCCACCGGCTGACCGCGTGCTTCTTCGGGGATCACTACCCGGTATCGCGGCCCAATCCGCTGTACACGCGGCTCGCGGCCGAGGGCGTGGTGCTCGACCACTGGGCGCTGTGGTCGATGGTCGCGAGCCTGCGCGCCGGCGCCCAGGGCGATGCCTGGGTGGTCAACCGCTCGCTGCGCGGCACGACGATCGCCGAGGAGCTCGCGGCGCGCGGCGAGTATCGCGAGCTGAGCGTGCCGGAGCACTGCGGCGGCGATCGACCGGCCGCGCCGGGCGAGCCGGGCGACGAGCCCGGCGACGGCAACGCACTCGCCGAGTTCGACGACGGCGATGCCCGCACCGCGGTGCGCCGCCCGCCCGCCCTGCTCGGGGCGACGGCGGGACCGCGCGGCGTCGCGCTGTGCGCCGCGCTGCGGCCCGACGTGACGTTCGTGCACGCCGCGGCGGGTGACGACGAGGGCCACGTGATCCTGGCGAGCCCGGTGTCCGAGGGGCTGTGGAGCGCGCTCGCTGCCCGGCGCGGCGCGATCGTCACCGTCGAGCGCGTGGTGCCGGCCGCGGTGACCCGCGCCCACCCCGCGGCGATCGCGCTGCCGCCCCACCGCGTGCTGGCGATCTGCGAGGAGCCGTTCGGCGCGCATCCCCAGCCGATGCACTCGGCCGTCGAGCTCGGCATCCCGTCGTACCGCGACGACTTCGAGCACTACGAGCGCTGGCGCGCGCTGACCGGCGACCCCGCCGGGCTGGCCGCGTTCATCGACGGCGTGCTGCGCGCACCCGACGCCGGCGCGGCGTACCGCGACCTGGTCGGCGCCGCCCGGCTGGCCCGGCTGTGCGAGCCAGAGGACGGCGGCGACGGTGACGACGGCGGCGACCGCGGCGACCGCGGCGCGCGCACCGTGTGCGCCGTCCCGGTCGCGGAGTCCGGCGAGATCGGCGAGCCGGCCGCGAGCTCCGCCGTGCCCGCGCCGGTGTCACCGCCGGAGCCGGCGCCCACCGGCGGGCCGATCGACACGCTGATCGTCGCCGCCGCGCGCCAGCTCGTCGCGCGCGCCCGCGCGATCGGCGCCCGCGTGCTGCTCGCCGGGATCGGCCGGGCGTTCTTCGCCGCGCGCATGGCGCAGCTCCAGCTCGCGGCGGCCGGCTACCCGCTGCGCGTGATGGTCGAGACCGGCCTGTACGACGTCGACTGCGGCGCCGACGGCCACGGCTTCCTGCTCGCCTACGACAACGCCGCCCGCGCGCGCCGGCTGACCGGGATCGACGACATCCTCGGCGTGCTGGCGTGCGGCGCCGACAACCGCTGCATCGCCGCGCTCGGGGCCGCGCAGGTCGATCGCCGCGGCAACCTCAACACGACGCGGCTCGCCGGCCAGCTGCTGGTCGGCTCGGGCGGCGCGTGCGACGTCGCGGCGTCGGTCGAGGAGGTCGTGGTGCTGACCCGGCTGTTGCCCGGGCGGCTGGTCGACGCGGTCGACTACGTCACCAGCCCCGGGCACGCGGTCGGCTCGGTGGTCACCGAGCGCGGGGTGCTGACCCGGACGGCGCCGCGCGGCGGGCGCGACCGCGGCGAGATCTGGACGATCGCGAGCCTGCGCCCCGGCGAGCCCGGCCAGACCGTGGAGCACGGCGTCGCGGCGCTGGTCCGCGACTGCCCGTGGCCGCTGGTGACCGCCGGCGACCTCGGGTTCGCCGCGCCGATCTCCGCCGACGAGGCGCGGCTGCTCGACGCCCTGGATCCCGCCGGCAAGTACCGACAGGTGCAGCGCTGAGCCGCGTCCGGCGTGATAGCGTGTGATAGCGTGCGCGGCATGCGAAGCTCCGCCCGCACGCCCGCCGCGCTCGCTCCCCTGCTCGTCCCTCTGCTCCTCATCGGCTCGGCCGCGTCGCCCGCGTCGGCCGAGGACAAGCAGGACTTCAGCAAGGTCGAGATCAAGGCGACCAAGGTCGCCGGCCAGGTCTACGTCATCGAGGACGTGACCACCGAGTTCAGCGGCGGCAACGTCGGGGTCTCGGTCGGCCCCGACGGCATCGTGCTGATCGACGACAAGTTCGCGCCGCTCGCGCCCAAGATCGAGGCCGCGCTGCGCACGGTCTCGGACAAGCCGGTGCGGTTCGTGATCAACACGCACTATCACGGCGATCACACCGACGGCAACGCGGTGTTCGGCCTGAAGTCCACGGTGATCGCCCACGAGAACACGCGCAAGCGGATGGCGGCCGGCGCCGGCAAGGACCAGCCGCCCGCCCCGCCGGCCGCGCTGCCGGTGATCACGTTCGAGGGCAAGCTGTCGCTCCATGCGAACGGCGAGGACATCCACGCGACCCACTTCCCGAGCGGCCATACCGACACCGACGTGGTGGTCTTCTTCACCAGGTCCAACGTCGTGCACCTGGGCGACGACTTCTTCAACGGCATGTTCCCGTTCATCGACGTCGACGGCGGCGGCAGCGTCAAGGGCATGATCGCCAACGTCCAGAAGCTGCTCGAGCAGATCCCCGCCGACGCCAAGATCATCCCGGGCCACGGCCCGATCGCCACGACCAAGGAGCTGCGCGCGTACCTCGCCATGCTGCAGGGCACCACGGCGATCGTCGAGGCCGGCATCAAGGCCCACAAGACCGCCGACCAGCTCAAGAAGGACAAGGCGCTGGCAAAGTTTGACAGCTGGACCCACGGGTTCTTCAAGGCCGACGACTTCATCGACCTGCTGTACAAGGATCTGTCGCGCAAGGGCTGATGCCGCGCGCTACGATGGGGGCGCTGCCATGCCCGTGCACGTCCCCGTCCCCGTGCTCGACACGCCGCGCCTGGTGCTGCGCGGCCACCGCGTCACCGATCTCGATGACTCGTTCGCGATGTGGAGCTCGCCGGAGGTCATGCGCATCCACGGCAGGCCGCTGAGCCGCGAGGAGGTGTGGGCGCGCGTTCTGCGCTACATCGGCCACTGGGCGGTCCACGACTACGGGCTGTGGCAGGTCCGCGAGCGCGCCACCGATCGGTTCGCCGGCGAGGTCGGGATCGCCGACTTCCAGCGCGATCTCGCGGTCTCGTTCGACGGCGCGCCCGAGGCCGCCTGGGTGCTCGCGCCGTGGGCGCACGGCCTGGGCTACGCGACCGAGGCGATGACCGCGGTGCTGGCGTGGAGCGACGCGGCCCACCCGCGCACGGTGTGCATCATCGCCCCCGACAACGCACCCTCGCTGCGGGTCGCGGCCCGGCTCGGCTATCGCGAGATCGGGCGCGCCGACTTCAAGGGCAGCCCGATCCTCGTGTTCGAGCGGCTCGCCGCGTGAGTCACGGCGACGACGCGGGCGGCGTCCCGTTGTGCGTCGTCATGAACGTCCGGTAGGCCCACCACGCGAGGTTGAACCACGGCGGCATCGGCAGCTGCCCGCTCGCAGCGACCTGGGCCGCGCCGGCGCCGACGAAGCCGAGCGTGGCGAGCGTGCCGAGATCGACCGAGCCGTCGCTGCCGCGCCGGATGTCGCGGTCGAGCTCGTGCGCGATCGCGGCCAGCTTCTGCCGGATCGAGCTGAACGCGGGCACCGCGGCGGACAGCGGCGGCGCCTCGCCGGGCGCGAGCACCCGGGCGCCGTCGAGCGCGCGGCATGCGACCTCGGTGAGGCCATCGAGCGTTGCGCCGGGATCGTGGAGGATCAGCGCGCTGCCGGTGTACGGCCGGACCCGGACCTCGCGCACGCCGGGCACGGCGGCCAGCGCATCGGCGAGCCGGGTGCACGTCGCCGGCGTCTTGCGCAGCACCGGGCTGCGCAGCCGGGTGCGCTCGGGGAGGTGCTGGGTCACCACGAGCCATGCCATGTCACACCCCCACCTCGATCGGGCGCGGCGCGCCGTTTTTGCGCAGCTTGCCGCGGGCACGGGCGCGGGCCTCGGCGAGCAGGTCCGCGACGTCCTCGCGGCCGCGGGCGAGCCGCAGCATCGCCGCGTCGATCACGCGGTAGCAGTCGGTGGCGATCTCCAGGACCAGCGGCCGGAGCCGCGGCGCGAGCGCAGCCCCGCTGGCGCCGGTCGCGACGCCGAGCAGGAACGAGGGCAGATGGAATCTCATCGAGAGCTCTCCTTCGAGGGGTGATCCGCCGCGCCGCCGCGGCGGGTGATCTCGCGATCGGCGTGGCGGCGCCACGCGAGGTAGAGCGGGATGGCCATCCCGAGGCCGGAGCTCGCGATCGCCACCGGCGTGCGGCCGCCGATCCGCAGCAGCGCGCGCACCGGCGCGCTGGCCACGGCGAGCAGGTGAAGCGCGGCCGAGCCGCCGATCATCGCCGCGAACCGGGGCCGGATCGGCTGATCGGGGGCGCGGCAGGCGGCGGCGTAGCCGAACTGGGTCGCGCCGATCGTGCCGAACGCGGCGAGCGGGCCGCCGGCGACCGCCGCGACCGCCGCCGCCGCGGCGATCATCGCGCCGTCGCGCCCGACCCGCCGCCAGTCGCCCGCGTCGAGGATCGGTGCGCCGGGCCGGATCGGCGCGCGCGCGAGCAGCGCCTCGAGCCCGTCGTCGCCCGACTCGAGCGCGAGCGCCAGACCGGGCAGCGTGTCGGTCAACAGGTTGATCCACAGCAGGCCCAGCGACGGGATCAGCCGCCGGCCGGCGAGCGCGGCGCCGAGCACGAGCAGGACCTCGCCGAGGTTGCCGGCGGCCTGGAACCGGATCGAGCGCCGCAGGTTGTCCTGCACGGCGCGGCCCTCGGCGACCGCGGCCAGGATCGAGCGCAGATCGGCGCGCTCCAGCACGACGTCGGCGGTCTGCCGGGCGACGTCGCTCGATCGCGCACCGACCGCGATCCCGACGTCGGCGGCGCGCAGCGCGGGCGCGTCGTTGATGCCGTCGCCGGCCATCGCGACGACCTCGCCGTGGCGGCGCAGCGCGTTGACCACCGCGAGCTTGTCGGCCGGCGCGACCCGCGCGATCACCGCGATCCGCCGGAGCCTGCGGGCGACGTCGGGGGTTGCGAGCAGCGCCGCGAGCTCGCGGCCCTCGATCACCTCGCCGTCGAGCCGGGCCTGGCGCGCGATCGCCTCGGCGGTGGCGCGCTGGTCGCCGGTCAGCATCACCGTGCGGATCCCGGCGCGCGCCGCGGCACGGATCGCGTCCGCCGAGCCCGCCCGCAGCGGGTCGCGCAGCGCGACCAGGCCGAGGTAGCGCCAGCGCCGGGCCGCGCCGCGGGTCTCGGGCAGCTCCGCCGGATCGCCGCCGCGCCGCCAGGCCACCGCCAGCACGCGCAGCCCGTCGCCGGCCAGCGCGGCGTTGTCGTCGAGGATCGCGCCCGCCGCCGCGGCGTCGAGCTCGCACAGCGGGACGACCTGCTCGGGCGCACCCTTGATGAAGTCGAGCCCCGGCGCATGCTCGGTGACCACGTACGCGGCGTCGTCGCTGCGCTCGACCAGCCGGCGGCGCGGCCACATCCGGCGCACCGCGCGGGGGTCGATGCCCGCGCGCTGGGCCGCCTCGATCAGGGCGCGCTCGGTCGAGCTACCGGCGACCTGGAGGTGGCCGTTGCCCGACGACTGGTACTCGACGTCGCTGTTGAGCACGCCGGCGATCAGCAGCGCGGCGAGCGGACCGTACAGCGGCGTGCCCGGCGGCGCATGCAGCTCGTCGGTGGCGATCCGGCGCGGCCGGCCGCCGTCGAGCACCGACACGATCTCGAGCCGCATCCGGTTCTCGGTCAGCGTGCCGGTCTTGTCGACGCACGCCACCGTGACGCCGCCGAGCGCCTCGGCGGTGGCGAGCCGCCGCACCACGATGCCGCGCGCCCGCATCCGCGCCATCGCGCGGACCAGCGCGGCGGTCGCGGCGACCGGCAAGCCCTCGGGGATCGCCGCGACCCCGAGCGCGACCGACTCGCGCAGCACATCGAGCGGAGTGCGCCGCCACGCGACCGACGCCAGCGCCGCCAGCGCCGCGGCCGCGAGCCCCGACCACGCGAGCCGCGACGACAGCTCGCCGAGCCGGCGCTGCAGCCGGCCCTCGGGCGCGCGCGACGCCTCGGCCAGCTGCTGGACCTGCGCGATCTCGGTCGCCGCGCCGGTCGCGACCACGATCGCCCGACCGTGCCCCGACCCGATCGTCGTCCCGCGGTACAGCATCGACCTGCGCTCGGCGAGCGCCGCGTCGGGTGCGACCGGCGCCACTGACTTGGCGACCGGCTCGCTCTCGCCGGTCAGCACCGCCTCGTCGGCGGCGAGCCGGTGCGACTCGACCACCCGCGCGTCGGCCGCCACCACGGCCCCGGGCCGGACCACCAGCAGGTCGCCGGGCACCAGCTCCGCGTTCGACACCGTCCGGATCTCGCCGTCGCGGATCACCAGCGCCGTACCCGCCTCCGCCGTCCGCCACGCCGCGAGCAGGTCGTCGCTGCGGCGCTCGACGCGATACCCGATCCCCGCGTTGAGCCCGATCACGGTGGCGATCGCCCCGGCCTCGACCACGTCGCCGAGCAGCGCCGACACCGCCATCGAGCTGCCGAGCAGCGCGGTCGGCAGGTTGGCGAGCTGGCGCGCGAGCACCGCGAGCCGCGACGCCGGTTGCTCGTCGTAGATCTCGTTGCCGCCGACCGCGCCGAGCCGCCGCCGCGCCTCGCCGGCGGTGAGCCCGTCGGCGGCGCTGGTGCCGAGCCGGACGCTCACCGCCGCGGCGTCGTCGGCGTGCCACTCGGACTGCCACGCCGCCGACGCCGGGTCGCCGCGCGCACCGCGCCGGCGCGCCGAGCGCCGCAGCTGGTCCAGCTCGAGATCGAGCGGCACTCCCGGCTCGTACTCGACCAGCACGCGACCCGAGCGCGGATCCGCGACCACGCGCGTGATCCCCGGTCGGCCGCCTGCCGACGCCTCGATATCGCGGGCCAGCGCCGGATTGCCGATCAGCGCTCCGATCTCCAGCCGAACCCGTCGCGACGCTCGGCCGTGGCGCGCGAGCGCCGCAGCTCCACCATCATCCGGCAACGAAAGCATCACCGAACGCCAAGCAAGCTTCGTGCGCGGCCACGACCCGGTCGGCGCGTCACACCGCGGAGCTCGGAGCGGGCCCGGCGTCCTGCGCCGAGGCCTCGTGGGTCGGTGCCTGCTCGGGCTCGGGCACCGGCGCGATCTGCCCGCGCACGGCCTGGACCACCGCGCGGGCCCGCTGCCTCACGATCCCGGGTGCACCATCGAGGATCTCCCGAGCGCGCTGGCGCACGTGGCGTGCGCCGTCGGCCGCGTCGGCGGCGCCCGCCTCCACGGTCGCGTGGACCGATCGGCCTGCGCCGCGCCGGTCGATCAGCACGGCGACCCCGGCGCCGAGCACCACGCCGAGCGCGATCTCGGGCCCGCCGATCAGCCCGACGCCCGCGGCGCCGAGCACCGAGACCACTGGATGGTGGCGCATGAACGTCATCAGGTTCCCGAGCCGGGGCGGACCCGGGGTGTGGGTTGGTTCCGATTCGATGCGGTTGTCCTGCATGGAGCCATGCCGGGTGCATCCCGTGTACCCATCGCCCGCGGCACCGCCGCGCACGTCACGGCGGCGCCGGCGCGTGCCACGATCACGCGCAGCGTCCGGGTCTCCGCGCCTCGCCGCACGGTGATGCCCGTGAGCGGGAAGCCCTGATCGAGCTCGATTCCGATGTCGCCGGCTCCGGGCGGTGGCAGGTGCACCGTCCGCGGTCGCCCGGTCACCGCGGCCCAGGGTCACGAACGCGCGGGCCGCGGTCATCCCGGCGGCGGGGGTCGCGGCCATACACCGCGCTCCGCCCGGCGGGCGCCGGGTCGATCTGGACAGAGCATCGTGCGGTCGCCGTCATGAGGCACGCGCGCATCCGCAAGTCTGCTGGGGTGTCTGCCCAGCGTCAATTACCGTCGATTACCGTCGATTACGCCGGAGGGGCGTGCGGCCAGCGAGTGGCGATGGTGATGCCAGAGCACACTGCTGCTGAGTCCGGAGCGCGAGCAAGTCTTGATTGTCGGAGCGCAGAGGTGATACGATTGCCAAGTTTCACTGAGATGGGAAGGTGATATGAAGATAGATGATAGGAATATTCCGGCCGGCTCGGCGCCGACCTGGCAGAACTGGAGTGGAAACATCCGACACGTGCCGCCGACCGACGGCGAGCACTACTACTTCACTCCGAAACATCTGACCGAGCTGATGGCCGTGGTGGCGGATGCTCGGCAAAGGGGGGTGACCGTCCGCGCGTCTGGACAGCGGCATTCCCAGCCACCCTTGGTGGCCGACGACAACCGCAGCGCGCCACCGCCGAAACCCAGATCCTACCTGGTGGACATGTCCTGCTATGTGGACGTGGGGGACAACGGCATTGCCCTGGGACCCGGCGCACACCAGATCACGGTGAACCCCGGCGTCCGCGAGGACGCCGTCGACGCCTTCCTCACCAGGCACGATCTGATGTTCAATACGGTCACGGCCGGTGGGTTCTTCAGCCTCGGCGGTATGACCGCGGTGGACGTGCACGGCGGCACGGTGGAGGCGCCGATCTTTGCCGAGACGGCCTCCTCGTTCGTGATCCTTGGTGCCGATGGGCAACTCAGGACGATCGATGCGACGTCACCGTGCGTGGGCGACTGGTCGCCGTTGCAGTTTGCGCGGGTGGCGCTGGGCGGTCTCGGTATCGTGATCAGGATGACCCTCGATGTCCTACCCCGGCCCTACGCGACGACGCTCCGCGGCGGCATGCAAAGGCACTTGCTCAAGGACAAGCAGGCGTTCGCGGCGGCGTTCACCGCGCAACTCACGGGGCCATCGAAACATGGCCGCATGGAGGTCTTCTACACGCCTTATGCCGCGGCGCCCAATTTGCCCTTCCCACCGTTGCCGAATTTCCTGGTGCTATGGTGGGACGTCGTTGACAATCCAGAGCCGAAGATCCCGAATGCTGCTACACATCCGCAAACGGCTTGTGCCCTCTCGCAAGCGGGAGACTTTGGCGCGCCGTTCCTCGGCGGCATAGGGGGTTACGCCGCGAAGTGGGTGCGGGAGTCTCAGTATTTTTCCAATCCCTATAATCCATTTCACTTCCCGCCTGTGCCGACCGCGGGGTTCGCCGCCATCGCGCTCGACGAGATCGAGTCGCAGGCTGGCGCCGCGAACAAGGTTTATTCGGACCTTTGGCTGACGGAGGCGTCGCAGGTCATCTTCATGTCCTACTTCATCGAACTGCCAGCCCTCGACACGGCGGGACTGGACAAGGTGTGGGACGGCCTGGATGTTGTGGCCCGGCGAGTCATCCAGGATGACAACTTTCACATCGCCGCGCCCATGGAGTTCCGCTTCATCAAGGCTGGCAACTCCGCCATGGCAGGGACGTATTCGCAAACCCCCGATGCGTGGTTCGTCAATCTGGACCTGATCGGATTCATAGAGGCAACGCCGTCGGCCGACTACCCTGCAAAGCTGTTGCAGTTCTTCGCCGACGTCGAACGCGACTGGGTCGCCATCGGCGGCTTCCCCCATCAGGGAAAGATGTACGGATTCTACGATCCGACCATGCCGGCCGGCACACACACCGCGGCGTTCAACCCGAACTTCCTCGCCGACCTCCGACGCCGCCGTGGCGAACGTCTGAAGGCCTTCGATGCATATCGCAAAGCCCAGGATCCGACCGGCCTGTTCTATAACGACTTTCTGCGTCAGTTGCTGGAAGGGTAGGAGCGAGAGCTGCGCCGGGCCGGCGCGCCCTGCCGCGCCGGCCGGGGATATCCGCGAGATCGAGACGTCAGGAGCGTGACGGATCCGTACATGGGTGTCGCACGGTGGCTCGCTCCGTACGTATCAAGGCACGGCAGCGTCCGGAGCGCCCCACCAGGCATCAGCATGGCCCGCAAGGCGTGTACGCTCTCGCGCCATGCGAATCCTTGGACTAGCGATCGTGCTTCTCATCGGATGTCACAGCAGCAACTCCGAGCACCCGGGGGAGCCTCCCGACGCGGCCGGCAGCGATGCCGCGATCGACGCGGCCCGGATCCCGGACGCGGCGCCGTCGGTCGATCATCTCAAGCAGATCTTCGACGAGGTCGACGGCGCCCGGATCACGCAGACGCTGCGCGAGCTGTCGGGCGACGTGCCGGTGATGGTCAACGGCGCAATGATCACGCTCGGCGAGCGGTTCGACGACGTCGGCCGCCAGAACTTCCGCGACTACTGGACCCAGACGATGACGGGCCTCGGCCTCGAGATCAACCCGATGCAGTACCAGGCAACCAATCACCCGCGGCCCGGCAACAACGTCGAGGCGATCCTGCGCGGGCCGTCGGCCGACTCGCTGATCGTCATCGTCCACTACGACAGCATCGGCCCCAAGGGGATGGAGACCGCCAACCCCGGCGCCGACGACGACATGTCCGGGATGTCGATCCTGCTGGAGACCGCACGGCTGTTCGTCGCGCACAAGGCCCAGCTCCAGTTCACCGTGCGGTTCGTCGCCAGCGACGAGGAGGAGCTCGGTGGGCTCGCCGGCGCGCGCAACTACGCCACGTACGTCACCGGGCTGGCGCAGACCCAGGGCTTCAAGCTGATCGCCGCGATCGACGACGAGCAGAGCGGCTGGAACTGCAGCGTCGACAACCGCTGCGGCGACAACCTGTTCCCCGCGCTCGACATCTACAGCTGCGGCGGCAACGGCCCGGGCAGCTTCGACTACGCGCAGCTCGGCGACCAGCTCGCCGACACCGTCGCGGCCTACTCGCCGCTCCAGGTCAAGCGCGGCTGCCTCGGCGCCAACAGCGACCACTTCGCGTTCGCCACGCTCGGGGTGCCGGCGCTGACCTACTCGGAGCACAACCCGTTCGCGAACCCGCACTTCGATGCCGAGGGCGGCGATACGTTCGCCCTGATCGACACCGACTACCTGATCTCGATCGCGCGGCCGGGGATCGCGTTCCAGGCCGCGCTCGCCGGGGTCCAGAAGTGACGCGCGACGCCGGCGTGGCGGCGAGGTGACGTCGTGGCGCAACGCCGCTGATCGGTTCTTGCACACATCCAGCGCGGACCGACCGACCGGCGCGGGCAAGGCGATTTTAAGACTCGCAGTGGCCCCGGGGCTGTGACTCCGCGATCCGGCGCCTCTATCCTGCCGCGCATGAAGCTGCCCCTGCCCATGCGGTTCGCGTGGCTCGCCGTGCTGGCGAGCTGCGAATACGGAACACCCGAAGCGTTCGACCCGCCGCAGTTCCTCGCGACCGGCTCGCCGGACATCGTGATCAGCCAGCTGTACGGCGGCGGCGGCAACTCGGGTGGGCAGTTCACCCACGACTTCGTCGAGCTGTTCAACCGCAGCGCGAGCGCGATCTCGATCACCGGCTGGACGGTGCAGTACGCGTCGGCGGCCGGCAACTCGTGGGCGGCGGCCAGCCTCAGCGGGACGATCCCGGCGGGCGGCTACTACCTGGTCCAGCTCGCGGCCGGCAGCGGCACGGCGGCGGCGCTGCCGGCGCCGGACGCGACCGGCACGATGAACATGTCGGGCACCACCGGCAAGGTGGCGCTGGTCTCGAACCAGACCCTGCTGCGCTGCGGGAGCGGGACCGCGTGCCTGCCCAGCGCCGCGATCCACGACCTCGTCGGCTACGGCAGCGCGGACAGCTTCGAGGGCAGCGGCGCCGCGCCGACCCCGTCCAACACCACCGCCGGGCTCCGCGCCGGCCGCGGCTGCACCGACACCGACAGCAACGCGGCCGACTTCACGACGGCGGCCCCGGCGCCGCGCAACTCGGCGAGCGCGCACAACCCGTGCAGCACCGGCGGTGGCACGCCCGACGCCGGGGTCCCGGATGCCGGCGGCGGCGCCCCCGACGCCGGCGGCGGTGGCACCGGCGACGGCACGCCGACCCGCCAGTCGTGCACCGGCACGTTCGGCTCGGCGATGACCACCGCGTTCGGCCGGCTCGACGGCTTCCTGGTGGCGATCGTGAACCCCAACACGACGACGTCGTGCCGCGGCGACGACAACCACATCCACCTCCAGGTCAAGGTCAACGGCCGGATCGAGGACATCGCGGTCAACGTCGAGTCGACCAGCGGCAACCCCGACGTCGACTTCCGCACCGTCGGCGCGGCGCTCCGCGGCGGCGCGTGGACCGAGGGCTGGCACCCGGGCCAGACGCTCGACTACCGGAACAGCCTCGGCGTGACCTCCGGCAGCTTCACCGAGGAGACCCTGACCCAGCTGACCGCGTCGGTCGACAACCTGCTCGCCAGCGCCAACCACGTGTCGATCTTCACGACCGGGTTCGATGCGACCGGCGGCGACCTGGTCCACCGCGAAGGCTCGAACCACGACGGCGCGATCGTGATCAACCCGACGACGTCGAACCCGACCTACCTGCTGTTCCACTTCACGAACCAGACCTTCTAGCCCGCTCGGCGGCGCGGCCGCCGCGCGGCAGGGCGCGCCGCGCGCTCGGCGTCGCGCAGGCACAGGTGCTCGAGCTGCGACAGCAGCCAGCGGTGCGCCGGGCCGAACGTCGCATCGCCGCGGTACACCGCCGACAGGTACAGCGTGTGCTCGTCCTCGCCCCAGGCCTCGACGCGGAGCCTGGCCAGCCGGCGATCGCGCAGGTCGTCGCGGACCAGGTGCTCGGGCAGGTTGCCCCAGCCCAGGCCGGCGCACAGCAGCGCGTGCTTGGTGTGGAGGTCGCGCACCCGCCAGGCCCGCGGCGACAGCACCGCCTGATCGGGGTGGCCCTCGCCGTGCAGCTCGGAGAGCACGAGCTGGATCTCGTCGCGCAGCCGCGCGGTCGAGATCGCGCCGCGCACCGCGGCGAGCGGGTGGCCGGGCGCGGCGACCGGGACCATGTGGATCGCGGTCAAGACCTTGCGCTCGAGGCCCGGCGCGACGCCCATCGGCGCGGCGACGCCGATCGTCGCGTGGCCCTCGATCACGCGCGCCGACACGCCGGTCATCGCCTGGGTGTCGACCCGGAGGTCGACCGACGGGAACTCGTCGCGGAACTGCTTGCACAGCGCGACCAGCGCCGGCACCGGGAACAGCACGTCGACGCACAGCGACACCGAGGCCTCGAGGCCGGCGACCATGCCGGCGGCGAGCTGGCGCAGGCCATCGACCTCGGTGCACACCTTGCGGGCGGCGGCGACGATCGCGTGGCCGTGGTCGGTGAGCCGCGCGACCTTGGTCGAGCGATCCCACAGCGCCACGCCGAGCTGGGTCTCGAGGTTGGCCATCGCGGTCGAGACCGCGGACTGGACGCGGTGGAGCTTGCGCGCCGCCGCCGAGAAGCTGCCTTCCTCGTTGACGGCGATCAGGGCGCGGAGCTGGTCGAGCGTGAAGGTTTCGAGCACCGCCAACCATCTCACGGAGCGATGAAAGACATCAACGGATTGCCAGTTCCATCGATGGCCCGGAATGCGCAAACTAGGCCGTCCAGAGGACAACCATGATGACCGTTCGCAGGTCCGGTGATCGCGGCCACGCCAACCACGGCTGGCTCGACAGCCGGCATACCTTCTCGTTTGCCGACTACCACGACCCCGCGCACATGGGGTTCCGCGCGCTGCGCGTGATCAACGAGGATCGGGTCGCTCCCGGCCAGGGATTCGGCCGCCACTCGCATCGCGACATGGAGATCATCTCGTACGTGCTGGACGGCGGCCTGGAGCACCGGGACTCGACGGGCGCGGGCGAGGTGATCCGCCCCGGTGACGTCCAGCGGATGTCGGCCGGCACCGGAGTCACCCACAGCGAGTACAATGCGTCGCGCCAGACGCCGGTCCACTTCCTCCAGATCTGGATCATGCCCGACCACCGCGGGCTGCCGCCGAGCTACGAGCAGAAGACGTTTCCCGAGGCCGACAAGGCCGGCAAGCTGCGGCTGGTGGCGGCTCCGGAGGGGGCCGAGGGCAGCGTCACGCTCCACGCCAGTGCGCGGCTGTACGCGGGCGTGTTCGGCGCCGGCCAGTCCGCCGAGCATGCCCTGGATCCCGGCCGCCACGCCTGGGTGCACATGGTGCGCGGCAGCGCTCGGGTCAACGGTACCGAGCTCGGCGCCGGCGACGCGGTCGCGCTGTCCGAGGAACGGACCGTCCGAATCGAAGGCATCGACGCGGGCGAGGTCCTGGTGTTCGATCTGGCCTGACGATGCCAGGCCCAGGCCTCGCGCTCACGAATTTCACCTACACGACCGGCCACCCGACGCGGATCGTGTTCGGGGCCGGCACGCTCGTCACCGTGCGCGCCGAGGTCGAGCGCCTGGGGATCACGCGCGCGCTGGTGCTCACGACGCCGGCGCAGACCGCGGCCGGCCGGGCGGTGATCGACCTGCTCGGCGACCGCGCGGCCGGGCTGTTCGACGGCGCGACGATGCACACGCCGGTCGACGTGACCCGCGCCGCGCTCGCGGTCGTCGAGGATCGCGCCGCCAACGGGGTGGTCTCGATCGGCGGCGGCTCGACGACCGGCCTCGGCAAGGCGATCGCGGTGCGGACCGGCCTGCCGCTGGTCGCGATCCCGACGACCTACGCCGGCTCGGAGATGACCCCGATCCTCGGCGAGACCGAGGACGGCCAGAAGACCACCCGGTCGAGCCCCGACATCCTGCCCGAGACCGTGATCTACGACGTCGAGCTGACGCTCGAGCTGCCGGCGGCGCTGTCGGGGACCAGCGGGATCAACGCGATCGCGCATGCGGTCGAGGCGCTGTACGCGCGCGACGCCAACCCGGTCACGTCGCTGATGGGTGAGCAGGCGATCGCCGCGCTGGCCCGGGCGTTGCCGGCGATCGCCGCCGACCCCGGCGACCGCATCGCCCGCACCGACGCGCTGTACGGCGCGTGGCTGGCCGGGATGTGCCTCGGCACGGTCGGCATGGCGCTGCACCACAAGCTGTGTCATGTGCTGGGCGGTGCCTTCGGACTGCCGCACGCCGAGACCCACACCGTGGTGCTGCCGTACGCGGTCGCGTACAACGCGGCCGCGGCGCCCGAGGCGATCGCCCGGATCGCGGC
This sequence comes from Kofleriaceae bacterium, assembly GCA_036265355.1. GTDB lineage: Bacteria > Myxococcota_A > Polyangia > Haliangiales > Haliangiaceae > JABFXX01. The sequence continues at coordinate 23,147 of DATAPF010000200.1, forward strand.
CGCGCTGGTGCTGCCGGCCGACGAGGCCGCGACCGGGCTGTACGATCTCGCCGGCGCGGTCGGCGCCGCCCGCTCGCTCGCCGCGATCGGCATGCCGGCCGACGGCCTCGATCGCGCCGCCGATCTCGCGGTGGCCAATCCGTACTGGAACCCACGCCCGCTCGACCGGGCGGCGATCCGCGATCTGCTGCAGCGCGCGTTCACCGGCACCCGCCCGGGATGATCCCCAGGCCCAGGGCCCAGGGCCGCGCGCAGAGGCCAAAACCCAAGCAAGCCAAGGAGGAAGACCGCATGCCTGACTTCGATCCCAGCCAGATCACCGATGCGGTCCTCCGCAGCTACGAGGGCGCGCCCGATCCGCGGACGCGCGACGTGCTCCGCCGTCTGATCACGCACCTCCACGCGTTCCTCCGCGAAGCCGACGTCACGCTCGACGAGTGGAGCCGCGCGATCGACTTCCTGACCCGGACCGGCCACATGTCGGGGGAGACCCGGCAGGAGTTCATCCTGCTGTCCGACGTGCTCGGGGTGTCGATGCTGGTCGACGCGATCAACCACAAGTCGCTGGCCGGCGCCACCGACACCACCGTGCTCGGGCCGTTCTACGTCGGCGAGCACCGGGTCACGCCGCACGGCACCGACCTCGCCGGCGGCGCGCCCGGCGAGCGCGTGCTGGTCGAGGCCAGCGTCGGCGATGCCGCCGGCCGGCCGATCGCGGGCGCCGCGGTCGACGTCTGGCACGCCGACACCGACGGCCTGTACGACTCGCAGAAGCCGGGCTACCGGCTCGACACGCCGCACCTGCGCGCGCGGTTCGTGACCGGCGCCGACGGCAGCTTCCGGTTCCGCACCGCCGTCCCGCACGCCTACCCGGTCCCCACCGATGGCCCGGTCGGCGAGCTGCTGCGCGCCGGCGGCCGCCACGCGATGCGCCCGCCGCACATCCACTTCGTGATCAACGCGCCCGGCTACCAGACCCTGGTCACCCACCTGTTCGCCGAGGGCGGCGACTACCTCGACTCCGACGCGGTGTACGGCGTCAAGCCGTCGCTGATCGTCCCGATGGTCCCGCACGACGAGCCGACCTGGCCCGACGGCACGCCGGCGTCCGGCCGGTGGTACCGGATGGCGTACCGGTTCGCGCTCCAGACCGCCGCCGCGGCGGCCGATGCGCCCGGCGCCCAGGGCCGCACCGCCGCGCCGGCGCCTCCCGCGATCCTCGCAACCCAGGCAACCAAGCAGGCCACGCCATGACGTTCCATACCCGCTTCGGCTCGCTCGCCGACCACCAGAAGGGTGGCGTCGAGGTCATCGACGACAACCCCCGGCACTACGTGTTCTCGAACGTGTTCGACGTCGCGTCGCGGTCCAGGCCGTGGGAGCGGGTCGCGGTCGCCAAGAACTTCGAGTACGTGATCGAGGCCGCGCGGGCCACCGGCGAGTCGCCGCACTGGGTGGCGCGGCACGACGAGTTCGTGCTGTGCATGGACGGCGAGGTCGAGGTCGAGCTGCACCGGCTCGACGAGCCGGGCCGGGTGGTCGGCGACCGCGACGGCGCGCACCGGCTCGACGCACTTCCCCCGGGTAAGCGGATGGGCAAGGCCGTGCTGCGCCGCGGCCACATGGCGCTGCTGCCGCGCCACAGCGCGTACCGGCTGCGCGCCGCGGCGCCGGCCGCCGTGGTGTTCCAGACCATCGAGGGCCCCGAGACGATCTGCCGGTGGACCGAGATCTGCCAGACCGAGGGCGGCCGGGCACAGGCGCCGGCCGCGTCGACCGCGAAGCCGGCGGCCGCCGCCAGGCCGGCGCTGGCGCTCGAGACCCGGTTCGAGACCGGCGCGGCCGATCCCGATACCGGCTACCGGAGCTTCCGCGCCGGCGGGTTCGGGTTCCGGCGCGACCGCTACTTCGCGTACATCAGCCACGGCGAGATCCACCACCAGATCCCGGCCGACGGGTTCCTCCGCGCGCTGATGCGCGACGTCGCCTGGGGTTTCTTTTACGGAACGGTCAACTTCGACGACGTGCTCGGCACGACCAACTTCTACGGCGAGGTCGAGATGTTCCTCGGCGCCAAGAACGAGGCGTTCCAGCGCGCCGGGCGCGCCGTCACCGAGCGGTTCGCGTCCGCCGACCTGATGAAGACGTTCAAGGCGATCCTGCACGACTGGACCAACGAGGGCTTCGATCCGTTCGCGGCGCCGCTCGAGACCGCCGCGGCGTTCGGCGCCAAGCACGGCAGCAACAACGCCGCGATCGAGCGCCAGCGGGTCAGCGCGCGCCGCATGGTCGGCCTGCCCGGCGACACCGGGCTGCGCACCGACGCCGCCGGCTACCCGGTCAACCGGATGTTCGCCGACGTGCCGCAGGACCAGCCGGCGGTCGAGGTCGCGCCCGGGTTCGAGGCCGACGTCGCGGCGTTCAACCTGTTCGGCTACCTGTCGCGGTCCGACGTGACGTGGAATCCGAGCGTGTGCTCGGTGCTGCGCGACAGCCTGTTCTGCCCGACCTCCGAGGAGTACATCCTGCCGATCGACCACGGCAACGACCGCGTCGAGTGGTTCATCCAGCTGTCCGACGAGATCGTGTGGGACGTCAAGGACGGCGCGACCGGCCGGCCGCGCGCCCGGGTCACGATGCGGGCCGGCGACGTCGCCGCGATGCCCGCCGACATCCGCCACCGCGGGTTCTCGACCAAGCGCTCGATGCTGCTGGTCTGGGAGAACGGCTCGCCGGCGATCCCGGAGCTGATCCGCAGCGGCAAGGCCCCGGTGGTCCCGGTCGTGTTCTAGGAGGCCGCATGCAGACCAAGCTGTTCATCGGCGGCGAGTTCGTCGACGGCCTGGCCGGCGGCACGATCGAGGTGGTCAACCCGTTCGACCAGACCAAGCTCGCCGACGTCGCCGAGGCCCGCGCCGAGGACGTCGATCGCGCGGTCGACGCGGCCGCG
>DATAPF010000201.1:0-33132 GCA_036265355.1 Kofleriaceae bacterium
ACGTGTGGGTGGCCGGGGAGAACGCCGGCGTGCGGCACTGGAACGGCAGCGCCTGGGCGACGAACACCCCGTCGGTCGGGACCAACTTCTTCCAGAGCGTGCTCGCGGTGGCCGCCAGCGACGCCTGGGCCAGCGACGTCAGCCCCGGCAAGGAGACCGCGCACTGGAACGGCAGCAAGTGGACCCTGTTCGCGGCCAGCACGAGCGGGTGGAACAGCATGTCGGCGCTGTCATCGACCGATATCTGGGGGGCCGGTGGCAACCACATCGGCCACTGGAACGGCACGGCGTGGACGGCGGAGACGCCGCCGGGGACCAGCCCGACCCTGTGGTCTGTGACCACCAGGCCCGGGAACGCATGGGTCGTTGGCAACAGCGGTTTGATCGGCCATCGCACGTTCTAGTTGCGCGTCGCGTCGCCGGGAGCGCTTGTCATCACAGTGTGCGTGAAGCGGCGCGCGGCGCGCGCTGCGAGCCGCTATGATCGGCGCGGATGAGACGACTCGCCGGGTGTCTGGTCGTGAGCTTGCTTGCGAGCGCGGCGGCCTGGGTCGGCTGCCGCGATGATCTCGGAGACGAGCGCCTCTCGCTACTGGCCGGCAGCGGCACCGCCGTGCCGGACGTGATGATCATCTTCGACGACGCGGGCAGCGGCGTGGGCAGCGATGCCCCCGTCGTCGAGGCGGGCAGCGACAGCGCCGTGGGCAGCGATGCCCCCATCATCGAGGCGGGCAGCGACAGCGCCATGGGCAGCGATGCCCCGATCGCCGACGCGGGCAGCGGAGAAGGCGGGCCCGGGAGCGATGCGGGCACCGGCGGCGATGCCTACGGCGGCGGCACCGTCGACGGCGGCGGCATGGAAGGCGGCGGCACGGACGGCGGCGGCGGCGGCACGGACGACGGCGGCGCCGGCCGCCCCGATGCGCGGCGCGGCGCCGAGATCGACTCGATCGATCGCACGAGCTTCTACGCCTGCGCGGGCGGCCCGGCGTCCGCCGGCCTCGAGGTCGGCCTGCCGATCGGGCTCGCCCTGGCGATCGCGGTCCGCCGGCGGCGGCGCTGGCGCCAGGCCGGTGCGCCGGACCGCGCGCCGTGACCGGCTACGTGCGCACCACCGGCGCCGGCTCGTTGTAGCGCAGCCAGAACGCGCCGAGCGCCCGGGCGGCCTGCGTGAACTCGGCGAAGTCGACCGGCGTGCGACCCCGCCCGATTTGCTGCGTGAGCGCTCGCGCACGACATCCGCCCACCGACATCGCCGGGGTGGGGCAGTCTGCCTCGGCCCGGCGGCGAGCCGCGCCGATCCCGGTCGGCGCGACCTGTCCGCTGGCCGGACGAGTCGGTCGCGATGTCCGTCCATCGGACCGCTGACCTTCTGTCCGGTCACCGGACTGTGAGATCGAAGCCATCGAAGCATCGTTCGGTGGGCCGATCCGGAAACTAAAACCGACGGGATTGCACACAATTGGGCGGTATGAATCCTTGGCCGCAGAGCTGTCAGATGGTATAGCTTCGTCCCGAGGGATGCGAGCAGTGCGCACGCGGCTGGGCGATGATCGACACCCGCGCTCGGGCGAGCCGGGCACGCTGATCGGCGTGCAGGTCGGGGCGTTCACGATCGTGTGCCCGCTGGGAGACGGCGACCGCGGCGCGATGTACCTCGCCGAGCACCCGGTGCTGAGCACGCGGCGCGCGGTGCGCGTGCTGCCTCCCCACCTGGCGCACGACCCGCGCACCGTCCAGTGCTTCGTGGACGCGGCGCGCGCGGCCGCGCGGGTGCAGCACCGCAACCTGGTCCAGGTCCACGATGTCGGGCCGCTCGCCGGCGGCGGCTGGTTCATGGTGCTCGACCACATCGACGGCGACACGCTCGATCGGCGGATCGCCGGCCACGCCGGGCCGATGGCGCTGGACCCGATCGCCCACATCGTGGCCGAGATCGCCAGCGGCCTGCAGGCTGCGCACGACCACGGCATCGTCTGCGGTCGGCTCACGCCCGAGCACGTCGGCCTGACCCTGCGCGAGGGCGATCCGCGCTGCGTCGTGCGGCTCGACCTCGGGACCGCGGCGATCGAACCGGACGACGAGGATCCGTTCGGTCCCGGTCCGGCGCTGCCCTACCAGGCGCCCGAGCAGCAGCGCGGCGCGCCGCCCGATGCCGCGGCCGACGTGTTCGCGCTCGGCGTGATCGCCTACCGGATGACCACCGGCGGCTGGTTCCCGCACCCCTATGGCGAGGCGTGCAGCGGGCCACCGGTCGATCCGCGCGAGCGGGTCCCGGGACTGCCGGCCGCGTGGGCGGAGGCGATCATCGCGGCGCTCGCCGCCGACCCGGCGCAGCGTCCGGCGAGCCCCCAGGCGTTCGCGCTCGGCCTGGCCGGCGCGCTGGGCCGGGCCGACGCGAGCTCCGCCCCGGTGGCGCCTGCCGCCACCGACCTCGGCGCGCGCTACCAGCTCGGCGAGCGGCTCGGCGGCGGTGGGATGGCGGAGGTGTTCGCGGCGACCATGGTCGGCGCCGAGGGCTTCGCGCGGCAGGTCGCGATCAAGCGCGTGCTGCCCGAGCTGTCCCGCGTGCCGTCGTTCGCCGCCATGTTCGTCGCCGAGGCCCAGATCGCGTCCCGGCTCGCCCACCCCAACATCGTGTCGGTGCTCGACTTCGTGCGCGACGCCGAGGGCCGGCTGTCCCTGGTCATGGAGTACGTCGACGGCACGGACCTGGCGAGCCTGCTCGCCGCCGGTCCGATCGCGCCGGGGCTCGCGAGCTTCGTTGCGCTCGAGGTGCTGCGCGGGCTCGGCCATGCCCACGATCTGCCCGAGCCCGGGGCGGGTAGCGGCCGCGTCCTCGGCATCGTCCACCGCGACGTGTCACCGCAGAACGTGCTGGTGTCCTGCGAGGGCGCGGTCAAGCTGTCGGACTTCGGCCTCGCCAAGGTCCGCGCGGCGAGCGGCGTCGTGCGATCCGACGTCGTGCGCGGCAAGCCGAGCTACATGGCGCCCGAGCAGATCGCGGGCGAGCCGCTCGATGGCCGCACCGACCTCTACGCGGCCGGCGTGATGCTGTGGGAGATGCTCGCCGACCGGCCGCTGTTCCACGGCACGCTGCGCGAGATCACCGCACAGCAGCTGTTCCGCGACGCCACGCGGCCGAGCAGCTTCCGCGCCGGCGTGCCGCTCGACCTGGAGGCGGTGGCGATGACGCTGCTGGCCCGCGATCGCGACGCGCGCTATCCGACCGCGCGGGCCGCGATCGACGCGCTGCTCGGATGCGCCGACGTCCCGCGCGACGGCCGCGGCGAGCTCGCCGAGCTGCTGCTCGAGCGGTTCCCCGCGACGGCCGGCGCCCGGAGCGCGCGGCGCGTGCGGGCGCACGGCTCCCAGGCCGGCGGCGCGGGCGAGCCGCGCGACCGGCGCGCCGATCCGATCACCGTCGCCGCGCCGCCGAGCGGGGCGGTCGCGGTCCGCCCGCCGAGCGGCGCCGCGCGACCCGGGCGGCCGCGCCGGCGGGTGTCGATCGCGACCGTCGGCGTGGTCGTGCTCGTCGGTCTCGCCGCCGGCGTGCTCGCGGGCGGCGACATCGCGCCGCCCGGGCCTGGGGCATCGGCCGCGCCGGCCGGGGCTGCCGCGGTCGGTGCGCCCGGATCCCCCGCGCACGGCCCCGACGGATCCGCGTTGCCGCCGCCCGCGCCGCCGGCGCTGCCTGCGACCCGCGAGCCCGCCGGGTCCGGCGATCCGCGGCGGCCCCTGCCGCGCCCGTCCGACGCCGCGCTGTCCCGCGCGCCGCACCGCGAGCGAGCGGACCGAGCCGATCGCCCAGCCCCCGCCGCGCGCACCGGCGAGCTCGCGATCATCGTGCGGCCGTGGGCGATGATCTGGCTCAACGGCAAGCCGAGCGGCCAGACCCCGTTCCGCGGGCCGGTCCCGGCCGGCCGCTACCGGGTCCGGCTCGCCAACGACGACGCCGGGCACGACGAGGTGACGACGGTGACGGTCGAGCCGGACCGGACCGCGACCGTCGAGAGGAGCTGGTGAGCGTGGCGGCGAGAGCTCCCGGGCGGTCGCGGCGCGCGCTGCTCGCGCTCGGCGTTGCGGGGGTGGCCTGGGCGACCGCGCGGCCGGCCGGCGCCGACGACGGCTCGGTCGTGATCGGCGGCGCCGCCGAGGATCGCGACCGCAGCGTGGTCGGCGCGGCGGTGGCGGCGACCGCGCGCGAGGCCGGCTGGGCGCTGTCGCGCGATCCGGTGGCCGCGCCGGACGTCGACCGGCTGCTCGCGTGCAGCGATCCGATCCGGCCGTGGGCGTGCGTGCCGGCGTCGCTGGGCAGCCGCGGGATCCGCCGGGTCTTCGTGTTCGCGGTCGACCGCAAGCAGACCGCGAGCGGCGCGCCGATGGTCGTGCTCACCGCCAAGCTGATCGTCCAGGCGCCGCAGGGCCTCGCGGTCCGCCAGCGGTTCTGCGAGCACTGCGCCGACGATCGGCTGAGCGGGGCGTCGACCGAGCTGGCGCGCCAGCTGCTCCAGGACCTCGCGGTGCGCAGCGGCCGCACCGTGCTCGACGTCGCGTCGACCCCGCCCGGCGCGCGGATCACGCTCGACGGCCAGCCGATCGGCGCGACCGACGCGGCGTTCAACACGTTCCCGGGCTCGCACGTCGTGGTCGTCGAGAAGGCAGGATATCGCGCGGAGCGGCGCACGGTGATCGCCGAGGACGGCAAGACCGCCGCGGTCGCGGTCGTGCTCGCATCGGCCGATCCGGGCAGCGGTCCGGCGCGGCGGTCGCGCGCGCTGCCGGGCGCGCTGATCGGCGGCGGCGCGCTCGCGGTGATCGCCGGCGGCGTGCTGCTCGATCTGGGCAGCCGCGGCGGTGCGCACGACAAGTACCGCTATGTCGGGGCGACGCCGGCCGGCGCGGTGGCCGGCCTCGCGGGGGTCGCCGCGCTCGCCGCCGGGGTGTACGTGTGGTGGCGGACACCGGCGACCTCCGCGCCGGGCATCGCAATCGCCCGCCCCGAGATCGTCGTGGGGTGGGCCACCGCGTTCTGAGCGGTCCAGTTCCGGACTCCGCGGGCCCGGCTGCGCCGGCGCTCGACTCTCACATTCACTGCGATTTGCACAGGAGACCACCATGTCGACCGTCCGCTTGCGCGCTCGTTCCCTTGGCCTGCTCGGATCCCTCGGGCTTTCGCTCGCCCTGCTGGCATGCCGGCAGCTCAACCCCGAGTTCTGCGCGAGCCATCCACAGGACATCGATTGCGCCGGTCGCTCCGGCGCGGGGATCGACGCCGGTCTGTGCACAGAAGACGAACAGTGCACGGATCCGACACCGGTCTGTGATATAGTCCGCTCGATGTGTGTTCCATGCATGCCGGGCAAGATCGGCGCGTGCAGCGGCGCGACGCCGGTGTGCGGCGCCGACGAGGCCTGCCATGCGTGCGTGATGGACGCCGAGTGTGCATCGCAGACCTGCTTGCCCGACGGATCGTGCGCGTCGCCGCTCGACGTGCTCTACGTGAGCCCGACCGGCAGTGATCTGGCGACCTGCATGCCCGGCGATCACTGCTCGCTCGCGCGCGCACTCGCGCTGATCGATGGCACCAAGTCGACGATCCGGCTCGATCCCGCGCACTACAACCTGCTCGGGACGGTCGTGCTGCCCGACGACCTCCATCTGGTCGGCCGCGGCGCCATCCTCGATCGCAACGCGCTGGGCTCCGGCGACGTGCTGGACATCGCCGCGGGAACGCGCGTCGCGCTCGACTACGTCACGGTGCTCGGCGGCGACGGCGCCAGTGGGCACGGGATCTCGTGCACCCAGGCGATGCTGACCCTGCGCGAGGTCACGATCCAAAGCAACGGCGGATGCGCGGTCAACAGCGTGGGCTGCCAGCTGGTGGTCTCGCACTCCCAGCTGCTCAACAACCAGGACTCCGGGATCGTCGCGGTGGCCGGAGACGTCACGCTGGTGCGCTCGGTGGTCGCCGGCAACCAGATCGACGGTCTCGATCTGACTGCGAGCAGCTACGACATCGAGAACAACGTCATCGTCAAGAACGGCGGGCCGAGCCTCGGCGGTGGGGTCTTCCTCGTCTCGATCCGCAGCGTCGCCCGCCGCGTGTTTGCGTTCAACACGGTCGCCCAGAACTCGGCCCCGTTCGGCAGCGTCTCCGGTGTGGTGTGCGACGACACCGCCCAGGTGCCACTCGTGAACACCAGCAACATCATCGTCAACAATACGGGTCCGGCCCAGGTCACCGGGGCTGCCTGCGTCTGGACGTACTCCGACATCTCTCCGGGAGCCGTGTCGGGGACCGGCAACCTGTCGGCCGATCCGCTGTTCGTCGATCCGGCCCACAACAACTTTCACCTCCAGCTCGCGTCGCCGGCGCGGGACGCTGCCGACCCCGCGGCGACGCTCGCCGTGGATATCGACGGCGATACCCGGCCGCAGGGCGCCGGACGCGACATGGGGGCCGACGAGATCAAGTGATGCAGCTGCGATTTCTCCAGCACAAGGTCGGCGCGGGCGTGCTCGCGCTCGCAGGCGCGTTGACGCCTGCCGCCGCGCACGGCGAGGCGAGCGTCACGGCCGGGCCGGCCGGCGTGCGCCTCGATCACCCGATCCTCGTGCTCGAGTCGTACGTCGGCCAGCGCCCGGCCAGCGCCGACGCGGTGATGGCGCCGCTGCTCGACGAGCTCGAGCAGCGCGGGTTCGCCACCCGGCCGGCGTCGATCCTGGAGCTGGTCGGACGCGGTGCTCCGCGGCCCGGGGTGCTCGACAGCGACACCACCGCCGCCGAGATCACCCAGCGGGCCGAGTCCGGCTACGAGGCCTATACCCGGGGCCGGTTCGCCGAGGCCGAGATCGCGCTCACCCGCGCGATCGAGCGGATCCATCGCAACCCCGCGCTGCTCGTGCTCGACACCCACAACCTGGACGCGACGTTCAAGATCCTCGTCGCGCTCGCGCTCAGCCAGGCCAAGCGCGGCGACACCGGCGGCAGCGTCGCGACCATGACCGAGCTGATCCGGACGTTCCATCAGCGGCCGATCTCGCGGGTCGACTACGGCCCCGACGCCGAGCAGTTCTATCGCGCGGTCGCCCGGCAGGTCGAGGCGCTCGGCCGCGGCGAGCTGTCGATCAGCGTGGCCAGCGACCAGGCGGTGATCTTCGTCGACGGCCAGATCCGCGGCCTGGGCAAGGCTGCGCTCATCGACCTGATCCCGGGCGTGTACCGCGTGTTCATCCAGATCCCGGCGACCCCCGGCCGGCAGTACGAGGTCGAGGTGACGGCGGGCCGCCACACGGTGCTGCGCGTCGACTGGGAGCTCGACTCCTCGCTGTGGCTGACCGACAGCTGGGTCGGCTTCGGGTTCGCCACCGAGGCCGAGCGCGCCCGGCAGGCCGGGTACGCCGGCACGCTGGCGCGGCGCTGGAGCGGCGGGACTCCGCTCGCCGTGGTCGGGATGGGGCAGCTGGCGGGCAAGCCGGCGGTCACCGCCCAGCTGTACGATGCGACCGGCCGGGTCGTCCGCGGTGCCGGCGTCCTGCTCGGCGAGCGCGGTGAGGCGGCGTCGGTCGGGGTTGCCGATCCTGCGGACGAGCCGCGGCTGCGCGCGCTCGCGCGGTACCTCGCCGACGGGGTGCCGGCCGCCGGCGTCCACGTGCTCCACGACGGCTCCGCGCCCGGCGATGGCGCGCCAGGATCCGGTCCCGGCGAGGCCGGGCGTGCGGGCGGCCGCCTGGCGCCGCGGGTGCTGGTCGGCGCCGGTGCCGCGGCGCTGGTCGCCGGCAGCGTGCTCTACGCGATCGATCAGGACTCCGCGGGGCCGAGCTCGGTCTACCGCAACACCGCGCCGGCGGGGATCGCCGTCGGTGCGGTCGGACTTGCAGCAGTCAGTGTCGGCCTGTGGCTGTGGGGCGTGCGCGGCGGATCATCGCCGCGGCTCGCGATCGGCAGCTCGGGCGGCTTCATTGGCTGGGGAGGTGCACTGTGATCATGAACGGACGGATGACAAAACCGGATGCGGCGGCGAGCGAGTGGCGGATCGACGACTTCGTGTTGCGGTTGCGCGAGTGGGGCACGGACCTGATCCGCATGCTGCCCGCGCCGCCGGTGTCGGGCTGGATGGTCGGCGCGTCGGTGAGCTGCGCGCTCCGGCTCGACGATCCGTCGGGCCAGGTGTCGCGGGTCCACGCCAGCCTGACCCACGACCAGGCCCGGTGGCGGCTGCGCGATGCCGGCAGCATGAACGGCATGCGGCTCGACGGTGCGCGCCGCAGCGAGATCGTCCTCGAGCCCGGCATCGAGATCGGCATCGGCGGGCTCACGCTGATCGCCGAGAGCCGGCGCTGGATCGCGCTGCGCGGGTTCCTCGCCCGGCTGCTCGGCTGGCGCAGCGAGCGCACCGAGATCGTCGATCGCGCGTTGCGGTCGATCCGCATGGCCGCGACCCGGCGCACCGCGCTGGTGCTGTGCGGCGACGGTGACCTGGTGCCGACCGCGCGGTCGATCCATCGCCACGCGCTGGGCGGCGACCGGCCGTTCATCGTCTGCGATCCGCGCCGCCGCCGCAGCAAGGCGACGGTGCGCTCGGCGGAGAACTACGAGACCGGCATCGAGGCGCTCCAGGCGGCGCGCGGCGGCTCGCTGTGTGTGCGCAACCGGCGGCTGCCGCGCGACTTCGAGCAGGTGGTCGCGGCGCTGCGCAGCCCGGACGCGCGGGTCCAGCTCATCGTGTGCGCCGGGCACTCCGACGACTGCCGGTCCTACCTCGCGTCGCCGATCACCATGCCCTTGCTCGCCGGTCGCGAGGCCGAGATCGACCGGATCATCGACGAGTACGCCGAGGATGCGGCCGCCGAGCTCGGGGCGCCGCGGGTCGGGTTCCTGTCGGTCGACCACGCCTGGGTGCGAGAGCACGCCGCGTCGTCGCTGCTCGAGATCGAGAAGGCGACGCTCCGGCTGATCGCGCTCCGCCACTCGCGCAACCTCAGCCACGCCGCGGCCCGCCTGGGCATGGCGCCGGTCTCGCTGTCGCGCTGGATCGGACGGCGTGAGATGCCCATGGCGGTGGAGCCATGACCGGCGTGCCCCTAGATGGAACACCGGCTGACCCCCTCGCGTCGCGCCTGTCAAGGGCCAAGTGCCCGGGATCCGGTGGTCGAACCCTGCGTGCCGGTGCGGCTGAACGAGCCTTTTTGGTGTTCACGAGCGCCACGCGTGTGCCGTGGGAGTAGGCTGCCCCCCGATGGCGCGCGATGCTTCAGCTGGGCTCGTGATTCGATCGGACCTGACGTTCAACGGCGTGAAGGTGTTCTCGGCAACCATGTTCGCCGCTCGCGACCAGCTCGGCGAGACGGTGACTGCATGGCTCACGGCGAACCCACACCTCACCGTGACCGACTTCATCGTGACGCAGTCGAGCGACAGCCAGTTTCACTGCGTGGCGATCACGGTGTTCTACTGGGAGCGGCTGCACTCATCCCGAGGCTGACCCCCGGCGGGGGTCGCACGGGGCAGACCTGGCTCGCCGGGCGGCATGGATCGATCGCCGGTGGTGCGCGCGGGGCGGACCTCGGCCAGGTCGTCGCCGATCAGGGCAGCCTTGAGCAGGTGGTGATGAACCCCCCACCCGATCCACCTCCTGCTGACGGACCTGGTGATGCCCGGCATCACCAGCCGTGAGCTAGCCCACCGCGTGCGGGGCATCCGGCCCGAGCTGAAGGTGCTGTGCATGTCGGGCCACGACGCCGTCGACGCCGGTGGCGATCCGGACGTTGCGGATCTCCAGAAGCCGTTCACCGCCACCGCGCTGGCGACCGCGGTGCGTCGCGCGCTCGACACCCCGGCGCCGTCGGCTCGTCGGTAAATTCCTGAGCTGCAGCAAAACGCGTCATAAGGTTTTCGGAGAGGAGCTACCGAGGGCTCGTATAGTTCGCTTCCGATTGAGCGATCCGATGCGGGTGGGGTGATATTTGCCGTTGGTAGCAGACACATCGAGGACACGATGGGGTCGTCTGATCTCCTAGCCGGAGTCACGACGCGGCTCGCGTCGACGGCCCGGCTCGACGAGATCGTCGATACGGTGCTGAACGAGATCGTGGCGCTCGGGTTCGGCGCGGTGTGGGTGGCCCGGATGGGCGAGCAGCCCGGCGTGCTGGTCAGCCTCAAGTCGGTGGTCGACGGCGTCGACATCACCCAGCGGATGCCGAGGATCTCGGTGCCCAGCTCGCATCAGCCGGTCGCCCATGGGTTCCGCGAGCGCCGGATGATCAACATCACCGATCCCGATGCGCTGTTCATCATCGAGAGCGATGACGACGCGGTGCCGCCGGGCCGCATGGCGCTGCCCCGCGCGGTGTACGACCACCTGCGCGGCCACCCGTTCGCGTGCGGCCCGCTGTTCGGCAGCCGCGACCAGCCGGTCGGCGCGTTCGGCGTGTCGTCGTACCGCGGCAAGCAGACGATCCCGGACGAGCTGCTCACCCAGGGCGTGTTCCGCACGTTCATGGATCACCTCGGGCTCGCGATGGAGCGCGCGGTGCACGTCGAGCAGCTCCAGGACAGCCTGGTCAAGGCGCAGGCGGCGATCGTCAACGACGCGCGGATCAAGGCGGTCGGCGAGCTCGCCAGCGCGGTCGCGCACGACCTCAACAACCTGACCGGCATCGCGCTGCTGGCCGCCAGCGTCGGCATGCGCTCGCCGGCCGACGCGGTCGACATGCTGCCCCGGATCGAGCGCGCCAACCGCGCGATCGGCGATCTGGTGGCGCGGCTGCAGCGGCTGGCGCGCCCGGCGAGCGAGCCCGAGGCCGCCAACCTGCAGCAGACCATCGAGGACATCGTGATCATGGTCAAGCCGATGCTGCGCGAGCGCTCGATCGAGGTCGAGGCGGTGCTGCCGGCGGTGCCCGCGGTGCGCTGCGATCCGGTGCTGGTCCACCAGGTCGTGCTCAACCTGGTGATGAACGCGCACGACGCGCTGGACGCGGTGCCGCCCGACGGACGGCGGATCCGGATCGAGCTGCGCGACGACAGCGGCCTGGTGCGCGTGATCGTCGGCGACACCGGGCCGGGGATCGCGCCCGAGGTGCTCGCCCAGCTGTTCCAGCCGTACATCACGACCAAGCGCGACGCCCACCTCGGGCTTGGGCTCGCCGCGGCGCGGGCCGCGCTGCAGCACTTCGGCGCGAACATCGAGGGCCGCAACGCGCCGGCCGGCGGAGCGGTGTTCGAGGTCAGCCTGGTGGCGGCGCCGCCCGGCACGCCGACCGCCAAGGCGCTCCACCCGGCGCGCCAGGCCGAGCGGGCGTCGCCGCGCCGCGCGCGGATCCTCGCGATCGACGACGACCCCGACGTGGTCTACATCATCCGCGCCTACCTCGAGCCGCACGGCCATGCGGTCGCGACCGCGACCAGCTCGGCGCAGGCGCTCGAGATCGCGGCGGCGCAGGCGTTCGACCTCGTGCTGTGCGACATCGGGATGCCCAAGCAGAACGGGATCGACGTGTGCCGCTCGCTGCGCGACACCGGCTACCGCGGCAAGCTGGTGCTGATGACCGGCTGGGACAACTACGAGCTCAGCGACGAGCAGCGCGCGCTGGGGTTCGATAGCATGATCAAGAAGCCGTTCCTCGGCGCCGACCTGCTCGCGATGATCGACAGCGTGATCGGCTGACGCGATGACCGGCCGGTGCCCGGCCAAGTATCCGGTTCTTCAGGCCGCGGACGCGTTCCGCGCGGATCGCCGGGATGGCGTCTTGCGCCCCCGTGCAGCGCCGGCGCATCATGGTGGAGGAGTGCCGCGTGGGTATGGTCGACGATACGGGGTCCCCCCTCGTTCCGGCTGACGCCGGCGCGTTCGAGATCTTCATCTCCTATGCGAGGCGGGACAACGAGCCGTGCGAGCCCGACGGTCTGCGCTGGATCACCGTCCTGCGCGACGAGCTCGTCCGCGACCACCGCCGGTTCTCCACCGAGCCGCTGAAGATCTTCTTCGATCTGGATGCGATTCGCGACATGGACGACTGGCGGCATCGGATCCTCGAGGCGCTCCGCCATTCGCGGATCTTGCTGGTCTGCATCTCGCCCCGCTACTTCGCCAGTGAGTATTGCTTCTGGGAGTGGCAGGAGTATCAGGTGCGCGATGTCCGGCCGCTGCGGGACTTCGACAGCGTGGCCGCGCTCCGCCTCGCCGACGCGGAGGTCGCCGGGGAGCCGGCGGCGAGCATCGAGGCGACCGCGGCTCGCACGTGGTACGAGGCGGTGCGGCGGCCGAAACACACGGACGTGCGCCCGTGGTTCCAGGCCGGCCCCTCGGCGGCGACCGACGACGCGTTTCACACCCGGCTCCACGCGCTCGGCACCAGCTTGTGGTCCCGGCTCGCACGGGCTCGGCGGGCGAACCGGGTGCGCGGTAACATCCGGCGGGTCAACGCGCACTTCGTGGGCCGGCGAGCCGAGTTGCGTCGCCTGCACGAGTGCGTCGGTCTGGGGGCCGTCGGCGGGGTCACGGTCGTCCACGGCCTGGGAGGGCAAGGCAAGACCGAGCTGGCCGTGGCCTATGCCCATGGTTGGGCCGACGAACACGCGACCGGCATGTGGCTGTTCGCCGCCGAGGGGCGCAAGGAGCTCCTGCCGCTGCTCGGCGACATCAGCCAGGATCTCGGTCTGCCGGCCGATGGCCACGAGACGCCGATCCAGCGCGGGCGGCGCGTGCTCGCCGAGCTCGAGCGGCTGTCACGGGATGACCGGGCGCGGCGAGGTGCTGCGGTCCCGGGCTGTCTGCTCGTGTTCGACAACGTCTCCGAGCCGGAGCTGCTGTCGGCGCCGCAGCTATCCCAGCTCCCCGCCGGGGACTGGCTGAGAGTCCTGGTCACGACCCGGCTCGGCCCGGAGGTGATGGCGCCCGCCGGCAAGCGGTCACTCGCGTTCGTTGCCGTCGATGCGCTCGACGACGCGCACGCCCTCCGGCTGCTCGCCGAGCACCAGCCCGGCGGCTCGTGGCCCGAGGCGATGCGGCCCAGCGACGCCGCCGCGGCCGCTCGGATCGTGCAGCGGCTGGGCGGGTTCACGCTGGCGATCGAGGCGGTGGCGATCTACCTGGGCCTGCACCCGGAGCTCCGCCCCGCCGCCTATCTGCGCCGGCTCGAACGCGACGGGCTGGTCAGCGTGGATGCGCTCGCCGGCCAGGGCGAGGTCGGCTCCCAGATGCACCATCGGGAAAAGCAGCTCGCCATCGTGCTGGCGCAGACGCTGGAGGGGCTCACCGACCTCGAGCGCGACGCCCTCGATCTGGCCTCGCTGCTGCCGGCCGACGAGATCCCATGGCGCTGGCTGGTCGAGCTGGTCGTGCAGCGCCGGGAAGCGACGGCCGAGGGTTATCCGGACCCGTGGGCGACCGCTCGTCGCCGCCTCGAGGGGCTCCGGCTCCTGGGCCGCGCGACCGGGGAGGAGGTCGCCCGGATGCACCAGCTGGTGAGCTCGCACCTGCGCAGCAGGATGAGCGCCGAGCGGCAGGCCGTGCTCCGCGCCGCGCTGTCGGATCTGCTGTGCGATCCGGCGTTACCGTTCCGGTCGGAGCTGTCCAGGGTGCGGTTCGGACGGATCTGGGGGCGGATCGACGCCACGGGGTCGCTGTGGCCGCGGCTCCTCGAGCGGGCGGCGACGCAGGACGTGTCGCCCGAGATCGCCGAGTACTGGGCCGCCCTGGCGTTCCAGCTCGGCAACCTCGAGCTCGAGCAATGGTGGGTGGATCGATGGGCCGCCACGGGCGCCGTCAAGTCCCACGAGCTGGCCCGGCAGATGGCCTCCCTGGCGCATCGTCACGGCCACCACGACCGGGCCTGCGCGATCCTCGAGGACCAGCTCGCGCAGGTCGGCGATGACTTCAAGACCGCGTCCTGGCTCGTCGTCTACCTGGCTCAGCGCGGAAGCCACGCCGACGCCTCGGCGCTGGCGGAGCGGCTCGAGCGAGACCACGCCGCGCTGTTGCGACAGGATGCTCGGCTTCGCGCCGATCTGCTGTACAGCCAGTACTTCTGCTTCCACGACCTCGACCGGAACGACGAGGCGGTGGGCGCGATGCGCGCCGTCTCCGAGGTGTTTCGCGCCGGCCACCAGACGTACGACTTCCTGATGACCTCGGTCAACCTCGGAGATGCCCTGTGGGCGGTCGGATCGGTGAAGGAGGCGGAGGATCTGCTGCGCAAGACGCTGGCCGAGGCGTCCGACTGGGGGCTCGTGCACGTCGTCGACATCGCCGCCACCTGCCTGGCGAACGTGCTGTCCAGCGCCGGGAGGCGGTCGGAGGCTCGCGAGCTCTATGTGCTCGGCGTGGCCAAGGCCAAGGAGATCGGCCACGACTGGGACGTCCTGTACGGACAGATCTACCAGGCGCTGCTCGAGCTGGAGGACGGCGATCGCGGCCGCGCCCAGGACCTGCTGGCGCTGGGAGAACGCGCCCGGTGCGCAGGTTTCGGATATCTGGCGCAGCTCGCGGACGCCCACCTGTGCACCGTCGGATTCCACGGCGGAGTCAGCCGCGACATCCTGGAGCCGGCGATCGAGCGATCGCTCCGGTCCGGCTACCCGGCCGCCCGGCTGTACGCGCGGAGCGCCGTGCTCCAGCTCGCGGATCAGACCTCGAGTGCTCTCGATCCCGGGACTGTGCGGGCCTGGGTCGATGAGCTGGGCCAGGTGCAAGGCCTCAAGGGGCGAAGTCGCATCATCGCCCAGACCGCGGAGCTCCTCCTGGGTGCGGGCGCCCTGTCACAGACGGACCGACGAGCCGTGCAGCGCTGGGTGGCCCGCTACCTGCCAGGGCCGGGCTCACTGCATCCCCATGCTAAGGTCCAATCTTCCGCGGCCATGACCATCAGCAAGGGCACACCGCGATCGCGCAGCCGCGTCGTCCGGCTCCGGGTCTGCAACCTCGACCAGTGCGAGGCGCGCTGCTGCTATGACGGCGTGTACCTCATGCCGGGCGAGGAGGAGAAGATCCGCGCGGCGGTCGAAGCCAGCCCCGAGCTGTTTCGAGCCCTGCCGTCCGACTACATCGTCGAGGGGACATGGGCGGGCAAGAGCCAGGGCAGAAAGACCGCCACCCGTCCGCACGACTTCAAGAGCCAGAGCTTTCCTGCGCACTTCACGCGGACGCGATGCGTGTTCTGCGCCGACGACCACCGTTGCTTGTTGCAGGTCGCCGCGGTTCGCCGGCGGCTCCACAAGTGGACGTACAAGCCGGCGGCCTGCTGGATGTTTCCCATGCGGATCGTCGACGGAGCGCCGGCGCCCCCTCCCGCCCGAGATCAACCCGATCCCGATGCGCTCGGTCCGGAGTACCCCGGCTACACCAAGTTCGTCCCGTGCGGACAGGACTGTTCCGACGGGCTGCCCTGGAAACAGACGCTGCGCGGCGAGATCGAGTACTTCGCGAGGTGGAAGCCGCGACCTGACCCGGGGACGTGACCGCGCGATGGACGGCGGAGCGCACTCCGCGCAGCTGCATGGCTGGCTAGGCGCCCGCGCAGTGCCGGCGGACCGCGTCCATCAGCGGGCGCATCGCCAGGGGCTTGCGCAGGTGGTCGAGCGCGAGCGCGCGGGCCTGCTGCTCGACGTCGTTGTACGCCGAGATCACGATGGTCGGGATCGCGGTCCACGCCGGGTTCTCGAGCTGGCGCTCGCGAAACTCGCGGCCGTCCATCACCGGCATCATCAGGTCGAGCAGGATCAGGCACGGCGGCGCTGCGCTGGTGCGCAGGATCTCGAGCGCCTCGACGCCGTTGCCCGCGCCGATCGCCGGATAGCCGTGCTCGGTGAGCAGCTCGACCAGGCTGTCGCGGATGTCGCGATCGTCGTCCACCACCAGGATGGGGCAGGCCATGTCACGCGACCAGCTCGTGGGAGGTGGGGTCGAGCGGCAGGCGGACGGTGAAGCAGGCGCCGCCCCCGGCGGAGTTCTCGGCGGTCACCTGGCCGCCGTGGGCCTCGGTGATCTGGCGCACCACGTAGAGCCCGAGGCCCAGGCCCGCGTAGTGGCGCATCGACGTGCCGCGCTCGAAGCGCTCGAACATCCGGGCGATCTGTCCGTCCGGCAGGCCCGGGCCCTGATCGCGGACCTCGATCACCGCGTCATGGTCCCGGCGCTCGACCGTGACCGCGATCGGCGAGCCGGCGGCGTAGCGGATCGAGTTCGAGACCAGGTTGGTGACGATCTGATCGATCCGCGAGCGGTCCCACGCGCCGATCGCGTGATCGACCGCGACCGACAGCGTGCAGCCCGCGCTGGCCGCGATCTCGCGCAGGCGATCGACCGCGGTCGCGACGATGTCGGCGAGG
Organism: Kofleriaceae bacterium; assembly: GCA_036265355.1. GTDB lineage: Bacteria > Myxococcota_A > Polyangia > Haliangiales > Haliangiaceae > JABFXX01. The sequence continues at coordinate 16,334 of DATAPF010000201.1, forward strand.
TCGGCCTGCTCGCGGTGGAGGCTGAACCGGCCGGTCGCGATCCGCGATACGTCGAGCAGCGCGTCGATCAGCTCGGTCAGGCGCTGGCCCGCGCGGTCGCTGCGCTCCAGCTTGGCGAGCGTCGCGCGATCGTCGCCGGTGATCCGCTCGCGCACCGCCGCGAGCTGCAGCAGCAGCACGGTGAGCGGCGTCCTGAGCTCGTGCGACGCCAGCGACAGGAACTCGTCGCGCAGCCGGACCGCCTCCTCGGCGTGGGCGACCCGGACGCGCTCCTCCTCGAGCTGGCGCCGCTCGGTGAGATCGCGGGTGACCTTGGCGTAGCCGATCAGCGCGCCCGATGGATCGCGCAGCGCGGTGATCACGACGTTGGCCCAGAACCGGGTGCCGTCCCGGCGCAGCCGCCAGCCCTCGTCCTCGAACCGGCCGTCGCGCGCCGCGGCCCGCAGCTCGTACTCGCACTTGCCGGAGCGGGCCTCGTCCTCGGAGTAGAACACCGAGAAGTGACGGCCGATGATCTCGTGCGCGGCGTAGCCCTTGATCCGCTGCGCGCCGGCGTTCCAGGTCGCGACGTTGCCCTGGGCGTCGAGCATGAAGATCGCGTAGTCCTTGATGCTCTCGACCAGGATGCGGAACCGCTCCTCGTGCTTGCGCGTCATCTCCCGGGCGGTGCGCGCCTCGGTGTCCGGCGCGGTCCCGGCGGGGGCGGGGGCGGGCTCCGCGTCGCGCACGACCGGGATCGACCCCGACCCGCCCGCCGACGTCCCGGCGTCGAACGTCGCGGTCCGTGCGCCGGCGGCGCGCCGCGGCAGGTCGAACCGGAACACGGTCCAGCCGTCCGCCGACTCGGCCGCGATCGAGCCGCCGTGGGCCTGCACGATGTGGGCGGTGATGAACAAGCCCAGCCCGAGGCCCTGGCTGCGCAGCGCCTTCTGCTGGGATCCCCGGAATGGCGAGAACAGGATCGGCAGCACCTCGGGGGGGATCGTGCCGCGGTTTCTGACCTCGACCCGGATCGCGTCGCGATCGCGGCCGTCGATCAGCAGCGTCAGCGGGGTGTCGGGCGAGCCGTGCTGGACCGCGTTGCCGATCAGGTTCGAGAACACCTGCGACAGCCGGTTGCCGTCGTGGTCGCCGCGGACGTCGCCGTGGACCACGAGCTCGATCTTCCAGTCCGGCCGCGCGAGCCGGACCTCCTCGATCACGTCGCGCGCGACGTCGGTGAGGTCGATCGGCCGGCGATCGAGCTCGATCCCACCGTCGGCGCGCGCCCGCGCGAAGTCGAGCAGCTGGCTGATCATCCGCTGCATGCGATCGGCGCTGTTGAGCAGCCGCTCGATCGTGCGCACCGCCTTGGGCTGGTCGACGTAGCCGAGCAGCAGCTGGCCGGCCATCACGATCGTGCTGAGCGGGCCGCGCAGGTCGTGGCCGACGATCCCGGAGAACATGTCGTTGAGCCGGATGGTGCGGGTCAGGTCCTCGATCAGCTGCGTGCGCTCGCGCTCGGCGCGGCGCTGCGCGGTGACGTCGCGCACGAAGCCGCGCGACACGCCTCCACCGCGGCCGTCGGGCCTCATCGCCTCGCTGATCAGCACGTGGCGGATCGCGCCATCGCGCGCGCGCAGCCGGACCTCGTGGTCGCGTACGGTCTCACCGCGCCGCAGCCGATCGAGCAGGTCGGCGAGCGCGTCGTGGTCGACCCAGAACGCCGCGAGCGGCCGGCCGATGTACTCGTCGGCGCTGTACCCGAGCAGGTCGAGCTCGGCGCGATTGGCCCACACGATCGTCCCGGCCGCGTCGATGCGGTGGATCGCGACCGGCGCGTCGTCGAGGAACTCCGCCGGATCGCCGGTCGACTCGGGCGGAACGCGGAATGGCGGGTTCGCGGGCACCGGGGACATACGTGACAATGCGTATCCTGATGTGGTGTCTGGGTTGCGTCGGGCGTCCCGCCCGGCGTGCACGGCAGACATGCAGGTTCTGTGCACCACGCAGCCGGCGTAAGACGCGGGGCCCACGCGCGCCCTGGTCACGATCGGGGACCGCGCTGTCTCGCCGCCGCACGGCGTGCGCCCGCGCCACGCCGGGGTCCATATCGGCCATGCTACGATCGGCACGTGGGAATCACCCGGCGCATCCTGGAGAGCGCACAATCCGGACTGTCTCGCCTGACCTCGCTTGTGATCGTCGATGACGAACCGCTGAGCCATGTCGAGACCGCCGCGCTGCAGGCCGAGCTCACCGTGCGCAAGGCCGGGCGCGAGCGGGCGCCCCGGCCCGCCAGGGACAACCCGCTGGCCCGGCAAGCGACCTCGGATCCGGCGGCGCGGGCGGCGCGGGGGGCGGCCGCGGCGGAGCGCGCGAGCCGGATCCACCGCGAGCGCGACGAGCGGTCGGCGCGGCAGCGGGCGGCGGCCGACGAGGCGTTTCGCCGGATGAAGGAGCAGGCGGCGCGGGCGGGCAGCGCGAGCGGGGCGACGTCGTCGGGCGGCGCCCGCAGCCACACCCACACCAGCAGCCATCCAGGGCGTCCACCCCGGCCGGGCACGCCCGAGGCCCAGGTGCTGGAGTGGTACCGCGTGCTCGATCTCCAGGTCGGCGCCGACATGGCGCAGATCAAGACCGCGTACCGCCAGCTGATGCGCAAGTACCACCCGGACATGCACGCCGGCAGTCCCGGCAAGCAGAAGGCGGCGACCGAGCTGTCGATGCGCGTGACCACCGCCTACAACGGGCTGGTGGCGCACTTCGACAAGAAATAGTACACCCGCGGAGGTGGACGCCCGGAGCTCTGCGTCGAAGACAGCGCTCATGGTCTGCGCCTACCGGGCGCGGGCCAGCCGCTGGCCCCGGCCGCTGTTCATCGATCCGTGGGCCGACAAGCTCGCCGGGCCGGAGGGTCACCAGATCGCGCGCGACATGGATGCGCGGTTCCCGCCGCTGGAGGTCTGGCTGGCGGTCCGCGTGGCGTACCTCGACCAGCTGGTCGGCACCGCGGTCGACCGGCTCGGCGCGCGCCAGATCGTGATCCTGGGCGCCGGGTACGACACCCGCGCCGCGCGGCTGCCGCGCGCCGGCGTGCGGTTCTTCGAGGTCGATCACCCGGCGACCCAGGCCGCCAAGCGCGCGCGGCTCGCCGAGCTCGACGGCTACCCGGTCGACGCAGCGACCTACGTGGCGTGCGACTTCGAGACCGAGGACCCGGTCGCGCGGCTGGCCGCCGGTGGGCTCGATCCCTGCGCCCCCGCCCTCGTGCTGTGGGAGGGCGTGGTGTCGTACCTGACCGAGGACGCGGTGCGCGCGACCGCGGCCCGGCTCGCGACCGGCCTCGATCCGCGCTCGCTGGTCGCGTTCGAGTTCCTCAGCAAGAACTACGCGGCCGGCGTGCGGGTCCGTCCCGAGGACCACGCGACCCGCGAGCAGTTCGGCGAGCTCGGCGAGCCGGTCCGGTTCGGCAGCGACGACGTGCTGCCGCTGCTCTACGACACCGGGTTCCGCTGGGTCCGCGTGTTCGACTTCAACGAGCTCGCGCTCGACCTGCTCGGCGACTATCGGCGCGAGCGCCAGTTCCGGTTCCAGCGCCTCGTGCTGGCCTCGGTGCGCGCCCCCGCGGCGGGTTGGCCGTAGCCGGCGCGGCCGCGGCCAGCCCGTCGAGCACGGCCGCGATGCCCAGCGCCCAGCGCCGGTCGACCGAGTCCCGCGAGCTGCCGAGCCGCGCGGCGAGCTCGGCGGCGGCGAGCCCCTGGGTCAGCGCGACCAGCACGTGCGCGATGTCGGTCGCGTCGCCCGCGAGCACCCCGGCGTCGATGCAGCGCTGCACGCGCGCGACGATGAGCTCGCGGACCGCGGCGCCGGCGGCGCGCTCCTCGGGCCCCGGCTCGAAGTCCGCGAACGGCTGCGAGAACATCACGTGCGCCAGCACCGGGTGGTCGCGGAGGAACTCGCGGTAGATCGCGATCAGCTCCGCCACGTCGCGCCGCGGATCGCCGGACTCGGCGAGCCGGTCGATGTACCGGCGCAGCAGCCGGAAGCCCTCGAAGAACACGCCGCGGACCAGCCCGGCCTTGTCGCCGAACAGCTCGTAGACCGCCGGGGTCGAGGTCTGGGCCCCGCGCGCGACCTCGCGGGTCGTGAACCCGGCGACGCCGGTCCGGGCGAGCAGGTCGAGCGCGACCTGCAGCACGCGGTCGCGCAGCGCCGAGGTGCGCTGCTTGGCTCTGGGCACGCGGGCCTCGCCGTCAGCTGTGCGGCCGGAGCTCGAGGTCGTCGCCGTCGAGCGCGGCGCGCAGCGCCTGCAGCGTGGCGTCGCGCGTGCGCAGCTTGGTCGCGGCGTGCGCGCCGGCGTCGAGCTGCGCGAGCCGGGTCGCCGCGCTGCGCGCCGCGTCGGCGAGCTCGGCGGCCGGGACCACGCGATCGAGGATGCCCGCGGCGACCGCGTCGTCCGGCGTGTAGATCTCGGCGAGCACCAGCGCGCGGTGGACGTGCGCCGGCGGCAGCCGCTGCCGGGTGATCTCGATCGCCGCGCGCGGCATGGTCAGCCCGATCGCGACCTCGTTGGCGGTGAGCCGGAACGGTCCCGCCGCACCGATCCGGTAGTCGGCGGACAAGACGAGGAACAGCCCCATCGCGATCGCGTGCCCGGGGCACGCGACCACCACCGGCCGCGGGAACGCGAGCAGGCGCTCGGCGAGCACGAACCCGCCGCGCACCATGCCGAGCGCCGCCGGACCGCCGCCGCGCAGGACCGCCAGATCGAACCCGGCCGACCACACGCCGGGGCGCCCGGCGAGCACGACCGCCGCGGCGCGATCGGCCTCGGCGCGGTCGAGCGCGCCGCCGATCTGCGCCTGCATGGTGGGCGACAGCGCGTTGACCTTGCCGTCGTCGAGCGTGATCGTGGCGATCGCCTGATCGAGCCGGTAGCTGACGAGTTCCATCGCTGCCCTCCTGGAGGTCGAGCCCGGAGTATATCGTAACGACGTTACGAAACAAGGGTACGATTGCCGGCGCCGTCGCGGCGAGGAGAAATCGGCCGCAACGGCTGGCGGATCGCCACGGCCCGCGTTACTACAACTGTAGGAGGGAACATGTGGAGAGCGAGTCTTCGGGTCGGCCTGCTCGGCGCGGTGGTGGCGTGTTCGGGTGCGCCGCGTGCACCGGTGTCACCGCCCGTGCGTGACGTGCTGGCGCTGCCGCGCGAGCTCGAGGCACCGGGAGCGACGATCCTGATCGGCGACCTGCACGGCACCCGCGAGCTGCCGGGGTTCGTCGCGCAGCTGGTCGGCCAGCTCGCCGCGACCCGCCCGGTCGTGCTCGCGCTCGAGATCCTGCCGTCCGAGCTACCGTCGGCCGGCGCCTACCTCGCCGGCGATGGCGGCCGCGCGGCGCGCGACGCGGCGCTGCGCGATCCATGGTGGCGGGCGGAGTACCAGGACGGCCGGCGCAGCGTCGCGATGTTCGAGATGATCGATCGAGTGCGAGCGCTGCGCGCGGGCGGGGCGCGGGTCGAGCTGGCGTGCTTCGACGCGATGATCGCCGATCCATCGATTGCGGCGGGCGCCGGGGCGCGCGAGGACGGCATGACCCGCAACGTGCTCGCGATCCGCGCCGCCCACCCGGGCGCCACGCTCGTGGTGTACGCGGGCAACCTGCACACCCGGCGCGCGCCGGCCGCGTTCGCGCCCGACCGCGCCTGGATGGCGATGCAGCTCGCCGCCGCCGGCCTGGCGTTCGTGACGCTCGACCCGCACTACGCCGACGGCAGCTCGTGGAACTGCAACGATGCCGTGGCCGCCCACTGCGGCCCGAGGTCCGCCGCCGGCGCCGGCGGCGATCGCGGCATCCACCTCGAGCGCTCGGCGGACGGCGCCTACGACGGCTGGGTCGGGCTGGGCCCGATCACCGCATCGCCGCCGGCCGCGTTCCCCACGCTCGCGGTCGGTCTCGACGCCCGGCTCGCGGCGCTGCGCGACTCGCCGGATGCGCGGCGCGCGGGCTCGCGGCGGGCCTACCGCGCCCGGGACTACGCGCGCTGCGTCGACGAGCTCGACCGGATCACCGGCGACGTCGCAAACGCCAGCGATGCCTACAACCAGGCGTGCTGCCGGGCGCGGATGGGCGACAAGGACGGCGCGTTCGAGCGGCTGCAGGTCGCGCTTGAGCGCGGCTTCCACGACCTCGATGCGATGGCGGCCGACGACGATCTCGCCGCGCTCCACGACGACCCGCGGTGGCCGCCGCGGCCGGCGCACTGATCGACGACGCGGCTAGCGGCGCCCGGGGGTCAGCTCGCGGCGGACGATCGCGGCGCCCTCGACCAGCGCGCGCAGCTTCTCGACCGCGACCACGCGCGGCAGCTGCTTGAGCCCGCAGTCGGTGGTCAGCGTGACCCGCTCGGGCTCGATGTGCGCCAGCACCTTGCGGATCCGATCGGCGACCTGCGCCGGCGGCTCGATCTCCAGCGAGCGGACGTCGATCACCCCGGCGTGCACCCGCTTGTCGGCCGGCAGCGCGCGCAAGAGGTCGGCGTCGGCCATCTCGCGGCACGCGAAGTCGAGCACGTAGGCGTCGACCTTGACGCCGTGGTAGTGCGACAGCACCTCGCGGTAGCCGCCCGCGGTCATGCCCTCGAGCCGGTTGCCCCACGCGTTGCCCATGCAGAAGTGCCAGGCGCGCTCGACGCCGGGCGGGGTCTCGCCGAGCGTGCGCTCGACGATCTCGCACACCCAGTCGTAGTCGCGCGCGCCCGACAGGTACGGGATCCATGCGCCGAGGTCCTCGAGCTGGATGTGCTGGCAGCCGGCCTCGACGACCTCGGCGATCTCGGCGCGGAACACGTCGGCGAGCGCGCGCGACAGCTGGTAGCGGTCCTTGACCGGGCCGGATCGGAAGTACGCCAGCGTCGACAGCTGGATCGGTCCGGCGCCGATGCACGCCTTGATCGGCCGCGCGGTGTGGCGCTGCGCCCAGCGGTAGAGCAGCGCCATGCGGATCGGGCCGCGCCGGATCTCGCCCTCGACCGCGACGCCGCCGGCCTCGTTGAGCGCCCAGATGTCGCGGCCGCGCGCCTTGCCGTGCGCCGGGTGCGGCAGCTTCTCGGCCGAGAACCCGTGGGTGCGCTCGAGCCAGTACCAGAGGAACGATCCGATCCCCATGTGGTAGTCGTCGAACCACATCTGGCCGTCGCTCAGGATGTCGAGGCCGGCGTCCTCCTGGTCGCGGATCACCACGCGCGTGGCGTCGTGGAACGCCTCGCTGTGGCCGGCGAGCTTGAACGCCTCCAGCAGGTCGCGTCCGGCGAGCTGGTGGGTGAACCACGCCGGCCGCGGGAACGAGCCGACCATCGTCGTCGGTAGCAGCATGCCGCGGGGATACCACACCTGGTGCCCGCGTAGCCGGCCGGCCGGTCACGGGCAGGTCGCGGTCGTGCCGCTGCGCGACGGCAGCGATCCGAGGCCGCAGCTGACCTGGCACGCGGTGCCGGTGCAGCTCTTCACCGTGCAGCCGGTCGGCGGGCAGGTGACCTGGCAATCGGGGCTCGATCCGCAGTCGACCGAGCACGACGAGGCCTGGTCGCACTCGACGTGGCAGTGTTCGCCGGCCGCGCAGCCGACGCTGCACGGCTCGCCGGGCGCGCACTGGACCTCGCAGGCGTTGCCGCCGGAGGTGCACGCGTGGCTGCACGGCGCGTCGAGCGGGCAGACGCAGTGGTCGCCCTCGCACACCATGTCGGACGACCCGCAGCCGGCCAGGCCGGTGACGAGCGCGATGGCGATGCCGGTGACGAGCCCGGCGAGGACGGTGGTGATGGTGCGACGGTTCATGGGGATCTCCTGGGACGGTCGCTCCGTGTTACGGCGCGCCCCACCGAGGCCGCGACATCACGCCGACATCAGCAGCCGGAGTCCGAGCACACGCCCCACGACGTCCTCGGGTCGTGGCAGCAGTGAGGCGCGGCCAGCGGGCAGTCGCGGTCGACCTGGCAGGCGTCGTGGTCGCACGCCTGGTCGCAGAACACCGTGTTGCCGTCGGCGCAGCACCGATCGCCCGGCTGGCAGTCATCGGGGCCGTCGCACAGCGCCGAGATCCCGCGGCAGACCTCGCCGGCGCTGCCGCATTGCATGCCGCCCGCCGGGTCGACGCAGCACTGCTGGGTCCCCACGTTGCAGCCCGCATCGCCGCACGCCACGGTCTGGGCGTCGGGCGGCGTGCCCCGCCAGCACCGCCCGGACGTGCAGGTCTGGCCCGCCGGGCAGTCGGGCTGCTTGTCGCACAGGAACGCGGTGTGCGCGAAGTCCGGTGCACAGCTGGCGATCAGCATCACGATCCACGCGAGGGCGCCGCGCACCGAGCGACGCTATCATGACGGCGTGGATCCGGTTCGCGTGCACTGCGTGCTCGACGTCCGCGGCGGCCCGTCGCGCCGGGTCGGGCCGGGCGGCGTGCTGATCGGCCGGCAGAGCGACTGCGACATCGTCGCCACCGACCCCAGCGTGAGCCGGCGCCATGCGCTGGTCCGGCTGACCGGCAGCGGCGCCGAGGTCGTCCCGCTCGGCCGCTCGCCGGTCGACGTCAACGGCGCGCCGACCGATCGGCCGCGCGATCTGGTCGACGGCGACGAGCTCCGGCTGCCCGGCCTGATCCTCGCCGTCGCGATCGCGATCCCCCGCCCCGAGGTCGCGGCGCGCGCGGCGTTCGCGCTCGAGCGAACCGGCGCCGCGTTCGGGATCGCGCACACCCCGTTCGTGATCGGCGGCAGCGACACCGACGACCTGATCGTCAAGCGCTGGCCGGCGCGCGTGCTGTCGCTCCACCTTGCGCAGGGCGAGCTGTTCGTCGAGCTCCACGCCGGCGATGCGACCTGCAACGGCGCGCCGCTCGAGGTCGACGCGCCCGGCGCGCTCGCGCCCGGCGACACCCTGGCGTGCCGCGGCGAGAGCTTCGTCGTGCGCGCGGTCGGCGCCGCCGCGACCACCGCGCTGGGCGGCGGCGAGCTGCCCACGCGGGTCGCGATCGAGCTGCTGCCGCGCGGCGGCCGCGTCGTGTTCTCGATCGGCGGCGGCGACCGCGCGGTCTATCTCGCCGATCGCCGGTTCGACCTGGTCGTCGCGCTGGCCCGGCCGCCGGGAACCCTGCGCGCCGGCGAGTTCGTGTCCGACGACGCGCTCCGCACCGTGGTGTGGCCGCGCCGGCCGTCGGTGTCGCGCCCCGAGATCAACATGCTGATCAGCCGGTGCCGGCGCGACCTCGTCGAGGCCGGGCTCGCCGGGCCGCGCCTGATCGAGCGCGCACCGGGCGGCGGTGGGACCCGCCTGGCGCTGGCGCCCGGCGCCGAGGTCGTGATGAAGGGGTGACGGTGATAGCATGGCGGACGGTGCCCGCCGGAGCCGAGCGACCTGAGCGACCCGAGCGCAGCGCGTTGCTCGACGCGCCCGGTGCGATCGGTCGCTACGAGCTCGTGCTGGAGCTCGGCCGCGGCGGCATGGCCGTGCTCTACCTGGCGCGCGCCCGCGGCGTCGGCGGGGTCACCCGGATGTTCGCGATCAAGCGGATCCTGCCGCACCTCGCGGCCGATCCGGCGTTCGTCGAGATGTTCATGGAGGAGGGCCGGATCGCCGCGCGGCTGTCGCACCCCAACCTGTGCCCGATGTTCGAGCTCGGCCAGGACCGCGGCGAGCTGTTCCTGGTCATGGAGTACCTCGACGGCGTGGCGTGGGAGACGCTCGCCGCCGCGGCGCCGCGCGACCGGGCCGGTCTGGCGCTCGCCGCCGGCGTGCTCGCCCAGGCCTGCGAGGGACTGCACCACGCGCATACCTTCCGCGACGTCGACGGCACCGCGCTGCCGATCGTCCACCGCGACGTGTCGCCGCAGAATTTGTTGGTGTCGAGCGACGGCACCTGCCGCGTGCTCGACTTCGGCGTCTCGAAGATCGCCACCGATCCGCGGCGGACCCGCACCGGCGTGCGCAAGGGCAAGCTGCCCTACATGGCGCCGGAGCAGGTCCGCGGCGAGCCGGTCGACGCGCGCGCCGACGTCTGGGCGGTCGGCGTGATGCTGTGGGAGGCGCTGACCGGCGAGCCGCTGTTCGATGGCGACACCGACTTCCTGATCTACCAGGCGATCACCGAGGCTGCGATCCCGCCGGTGACCGCGCGGCTCGCGGCGGCGAGCTACCCCGCCGCGGTCGACCGCGTCATCGCCCGCGCGCTGGCCCGCGATCGCGCGCAGCGCCATGCCAGCGCGCGCGAGCTCGGCCACGACCTCTTGCAGCTCGCGGTCGAGGCCGGTGGCGATCCGTCGCGCGCGGCGATCGCCGCCGCGGTCACCCGGCTGTGCGGCGACCAGCTCGCCGCGCGCCGGCGCGCGATCTCGGAGGCGCTGGCCCGCCGGGACGCCGCCGCGGACACTGCGATCGATCCCGCAGCGGCCGCCGCGGGCGGTCCGGCCGGCGCCGATCGCGACGCCGCGGCGACCGTCAGCATGGCCATGCGCAAGGACGCGATCGTCGTGCGGCGGCGCAACCGCAGCGGGCGCTGGCTCGTCGGTCTGGTCGGGGTCGCCGCGATCGCCACGGGCCTCGCGGTGGCGAGCCTGGTGCGCGGCGGACCAGCGCGCCCGGAGTCGCCGGCGGCGTCCTCGCCCGGGCCAGCGCCGTCGCCGGCCGCAGCGCCCTCGGGGGCCGGTGCCACGGCCGCATCGCCGTCGACTGCGCCGTCGACCGCGCCCTCGGCTGCGCCCTCGGCTCCGGCGCCGGTCGCGGTGCCATCCTCGGCTGCGCCACCGGCGCTCGCGGACGCCCGGGTGCCGGCCGCGTCCATGCCGGCACCGCATGGCCCGGTGCACGGCGCCCCGGGACGCTCGCCCTCGGCGCCGGCTCCCTCGCGGCCGCGCGATCCGGTGGTGCGTCCTCCCGGCGGCGATCTGCCCGCGGCGGCGACCTCGGGCTGGTACGCGATCGACTCGTCCCCCTACGCCACGATCTTCATCGACGACCACAACGTCGGCGATACACCGCTCGACCGGATCGCGCTGCCCGCCGGCAGCCATCGCGTGCTCGCCGTGCTCGCCGACGGGCGGCAGCGCTCGTTCTCGATCATGATCGCGCCGGACCAGAAGACCAGCCAGGGCACGCTGCGGTGGTGAGCCGGATCGTCGCGCGGTCGCTCGGGCTGGCGCTCGGGCTCGCGCTCGCCGCGGCGCCGGCCCGCGCCGACAGCCCGCACCTCGCCGAGGCGCGCCGCGCGATCGAGGCGGTCGATTACGACGCCGCCCGCCGCCTGCTGGTCGAGGCGCTCGGCGACGGCGACAACTCGCCGGCCGCGATGCGCGAGATCTACCGGCTGTCGGCGCGCGCGGCGGTCGTGCTCGACCAGCGCGAGCTCGCCGAGCAGTACTACCGGCGCTGGCTGGCGATCGATCCGGATGCCGCGCTGCCCGACGACACCGCGCCCAAGCTGCGCGCGCCGTTCGTCGCCGCCCAGGCCTACATCGCGGCCCACGGCCGGCTCCGGGCGGCCGCGCGGCGCACCGCGAGCGGCGAGATCGACGTCGAGCTGATCGCCGATCCGCTCACGATGGCCCACGCCGCCGCGGGGGAGCCCGCCGGCTCCGGGGCCGGATCGCCGGCCGCAGCCCCCACCGCGCCGGTCGTGTTCGGCGCCGAGCGCCGCGCGCACCTCGCGGCCGGCGCCCGGATCGCCATCCTCGACGACCGCGGCAACCGCCTGGTCGAGCTCGACCCCGAGCCGGTCGCGCTCGCGGCACCCCCGGCGCCGGCCGGCCCCGACGCCGAGGCGTCCCCGCCATGGACCCGGCGCTGGCTGACCTGGGCGATTCCCACCGGCGTGTTCGCGCTCGGCGCCGCCGGCTTCGGCATCGCCGCGATCGCGAGCTACGCCCACGCCCACACGATCACCGACAGCAGCGGCCAGTACCAACTGTCCGACGCCCAGGCCAACGTCAACCGCGGCCGGACCTTCGTCTGGATCACGATCGGCGCCGGGGCCGCCGCAGCGGCCTGCGCGGTCCCGGCCGCGATCTACCTCGCGCGCGGCGCTCGCCACCCGCGCGTGGTCGTCGCTCCGATCGTCGCTCCGATCGTCGCGCCGGGCGAGCTCGGCCTCGTGCTCACCGGCCGGTTCTGACCGCGCCGCCCGGCGTCACGGCACGTGCGCCGGGGCCGCCGACGACAGCGCCGGGTCGCCGAGCAGCGGTAGGGTCGCCACCGCGCGGCCGGACACCCACAGCTGCAGCTTGCGCGTGTCCGCCTTGGAGAACCCCGCCCCGTCGGGCGTGCCGGCGATGGTCGCGAACACGTCGCCGCCGCCCCACGCGAAGCTGTGCAGCGCGGCCGTGGCGCAGCCCTGGAACGCGGCGGTCGCGAACCTCGGCCCGCCGGGCAGCGCGTTCGCCATCCCGCTCACCACGTAGAACGGCAGCGTCGGGCTCACGAACTTCACGGCGTCGACGCTGACCCGCAGGAACGGGTGCACCGCCGGCGTCGGGAACGTGGTCACCGCGCCGCGCGCCGGCTTGCAGCGCACCGCGCCCCACATCTGCCGGCCGAGCCTCGCCTTGGTCCTGGTCACGGTGAGCCCGGCGGGCGGCTTGACCGACGGCAGCCCGCCGAGCCAGGCGCGCTTCTCGTCGGTGACCGTCGCGATCTGGGGCGCCGGCGGCTCGCGCTGCGTCACGTTCGGCGTGACGTCGACCCGCCGGAACATCGGCTTGGGCCGGCCCTTGCCCTTGGCCTTGCCGGTGGCCGGCGGCTCGCGGATCAGCCAGACCCCGCCGTTGAGCAGGGCGAACCGCTGCGGCCAGTCCTTGGTCTCCGGCGGCCAGGTCGTGGTGTCGACCCGGATCGCGCGCTGCGGCGCGGGCTGGCCGTCGACGATCATCGCGAGATCGGTCTCGTCCTTGTCGTCCTGGAACAGCTCGACCAGCGTGTGCGCGTCGAGCCACTTCCACGCCGACGGCTTGCCGCCGCGAAACACCTCGGTGGCCTTGCTGACGTTGCCCTCGGCGGTGACGTGCTCGATGACGAGCTGGTTGTCGACGGTCACGCCCGCGACGTAGACGTCGATCGCGGGCGCAGCCGCCGGCGCCGCAGCGGGCGGCGGTGCGGCGGCGGCGCCGAGCGACGCGGTGAACACCAGGGCAGGGGAGACGCGGCGGATCAGGTGGTCGCGCAAGCGGCTCATCATAACCGCGCCGGCACCGCGCCGGCACCGCGCGACCCGGCTCAGCCGTCGTCCGACTCGACCAGCCGGGCCAGCCGGCCCAGCGCGGCGTCCCACCGCTCCGACACCAGATCCAGGTAGCGCCGCGCCACCTCCAGCGGCGACGGCTCCAGCGCCCACACGCGCTCCCGGCCGCGCCGCACGTCGCGCACCAGCCCCGCCTCGGCCAGCACCGACAGGTGCTTGGTGATCGCCTGGCGCGTCATCGCCTCGCCCTCGGTCAGCCGCACGATCGACAGCGGCCCGTGGTCCGACAGCTTGGCCACGATCCGGAGCCGGGTCTCGTCGCCCAGCGCGGCGAAGATCGGCGCGCCGCTCTTGCTCGCCGCCGCCAGGCTACGCGTGAACATGGCGCGCGATGTTCTCCAGCTGCTGGGCCCAGCCGTGCGTGTTCATCTCGAACGCCCTGGCGCGCCGCGCGATCGGGATCCCGTCGAACCCGGTCTCCGTCACCGTCAGCCGCGTGCCCTCGGGCACCGGCGTCAGCACCAGCTCGACCCGCGTGGTCGGCTCGCTCGCGTAGTCGACCGCCGGATCGATCGCGAACGGGTGCCAGCGGAACGCCAGCAGCCGCTCGGGCTCCATCCGCTCGACCACGAACGTCATCATCAGCTCCTGGCCCTGGTACTTCACCTTGCCGCGCGCCTCCTTGCCGGGCACGAAATCCTCCTCGAACTCTGCTCCGAACCACGTGCCGAACTCGCGCGCGTTCGACAGCGCCCGCCACACCCGCGCCGGCGATGCCTTGAGCACGATCTGCTTCTCGATCCGGTCCGTCGTCATATGCAACCTCCTGGTTGCAGATTACACCGGCCGCACCCAGATGCAACCGAAAGGTTGCTGATCGGCGCCGTCAGTACAGCCGGTGCAGGTGGGTGCCGCGGAAGTAGTGGGCGAGGATCTGCGCGTGCGACTTGCCGGCGCTCGCCATGCCGATCGCGCCCATCTGACACATCCCGACCCCGTGGCCGAACCCGGCGCCGTGGAACACGAACGCGTCGCCGTCGCGGTGGACCTCGAACAGCGTCGACCTGAGCCCGCCGAGCAGCCGGCGGATGTGCAGGTCGCCCGCGATCTCGACCCGGCCCTTGTCGCCCTCGATCGCGAGCACGCCGATCCGCCCCGACGCCCCGCGCTGGCGCGCGGTCAGCCGCTGCACCCGCCCGACCTCGGGGTGCTCGGTCGCGATCCGCGCCGTCAGCTCGCCCGCGGACACCGTCTCGGTCCACCGGAACTTGCCCTTGCCGAGCCGCGGCTGGTTGCACCACGCGTCGCGCCCGCCGTCGAGAAATGCGCCGATGCTGGCGTCGGTGATCCGCGTCATCTGGGCGCCGCCGGCGCTGTCGACCCGGCCGCGCAGCGACGGATCCGGATCGCCGCCCCAGATCGCATCGTTGTCCTCGCCGTGCCCGCCGCACGACGCGCTGTAGCGCACGTCGACCAGCCCGCCGCCGTCGCGCAGCAGCACGATCCCGCGCGTCGCCTCGACCGCCCGCGTCGTCCGTGCGTCCTCCTTGCCCGCACCCGCGTAGACCTGGCACTGCTGTGACGAGCACAAGAGGAACGGGTCCGTCAGGTTGCGCCGCCCGATCTTCTGCAGCAGCTCGGTGCGCGCCGCGATCGCCTGGGCCTCCAGCGCCGCCGCCGGCGCGTCGGGGTACATCTCCGCCGGGACCAGCCCGGCGAGCAGCCGGTCCTCGCCGACCGCGTTGGCCACCACCAGCGCGCCGTCGTGATCCAGCGTCACGTACACCGACCCCCAGTAGCGGCGATCTTCGCTGCCGGTCTCGAGCTGCGAGCCGCCGGTCCCGGTTGGCACGTCCGCCACCGCGATCGTCTCGCTCGCCCGCCGGGGCTGGAACCACAGCACCGACGGGTTGCGGATCGTCGTCGCGCCGCTGTGCGCCACGATCGTCCCCGCCGGGCGCCGCACCAGCTCCTGGTGCACGCCCACCGTCACCCCGTAGCGCCGCGCGATCTCGGCCGCGCGCGCGCTGCCCTTGCCGGCCGCCACCGGATCGATCGCGATCCGGATCTCGCGCGTGTCGATCACCTCGCCCTCGACGCCGAACACCGTCCCGAGCTCGAACGTCCGCGGCTCGAACCCGCGCGCCTTCCAGCGCGCCAGCCCCGCCGCGATCCCGCGGCTGTCGTCGGGCGCCAGGGTCTCGACCACCGTCCAGTCCTGCAGCGCCGCCGGCCGGCCGTCCTCGACCGTCACCGTCCACGCGTCCGCCCCCTCGGCCTCGACCGACGAGCCGCCGGCCCCGTCGGGCCGCACCGCGATCCCGCCGCGCGCCCGCAGGTGCACGACCTTCTGTCCGCTCATGATCTCCACCGTCACCAGCGGCAGCCCGTCGTCGGTGAACGTGAACCGCGTCGAGTACAGGATCCGCAGCTTGTCCGTCGCCGACGTCTCGTCGGCGAGCGCGCGGGAGATCCCGGAGGTCCCGGAGATCAGGGGCGCGAGGGCGGTGGTGGCGAGCAGCGCGAGCGGCAAACCGCGGGGCATCCCCGACGCTACGCAGCTGGCGGAGATTCTCGCAACAAAACGGCAGGCTCGGCCACGATGAACCGCAGGTTCAAGAAGTTGATCGTGAAGTGCGCCGCGATCGGTGCCCCGAGGTTCGTCGTCCACACCGCCAGCCAGCCGAACCCGGCCCCGAGCACCAGCGCCGACGCCGTCCACGGCAGGAACCGCCGGCCCGGCCCGACGTGCAGCAGCGCGAACACCACCGCCTGCCACCACGGCCCCAGCCAGGGCAGCAGCGCCCCGCGGAACAGCAGCTCCTCGCCGACCGACGAC
This sequence comes from Kofleriaceae bacterium, assembly GCA_036265355.1. Classification (GTDB taxonomy): domain Bacteria; phylum Myxococcota_A; class Polyangia; order Haliangiales; family Haliangiaceae; genus JABFXX01. The sequence continues at coordinate 32,376 of DATAPF010000201.1, forward strand.
CCCAGCGCCAGGATCACGATCTCGCGCCCGGTCAGCGGTCCGAGCAGGTCGTGGAAGCTCACGTGCAGGTGGCGCGCCCACGCGAAGTGCCGCGTCGCCACCCGGGTCAAGCCGACCACGCCCAGCCCGACGAGGAACCCCACGATCGGCCCCGCCAGCAGCGGCCAGTGCGGCTCGCTCGCGAACCGGTACAGATCCGGATCCCCGCGCCCGGCGGCGATCACCAGCGCCACCAGCGCCATCGCGCCATACAGCCCGATCACCATGCTCGCGCGAGACAGGGGCGGGGCGGGACTGGGCTGACTCGGCGAGTACGACATGTGTCGCGCCCCCAGTATGCGCGATCACCGCCGCGTTGGGTCGTGACAGACGCGTTTCGCCTCCGCGCGCGAGATCGACGGACCTTGCGTGGACGTTCGCTGCTGCCGCGTCATACTGCAGCCGCAGATGGGTCCGCTGTACCGGCCGGCCGTCGACCGCGGCGGCGCCGCATCCGCACGTGCGTGCCGCCACATTGCGCTGCACGCTCGCAGGCTGGCGCCGCGCGCTCGCGGTGACGCGTGCTCGGCACCGCGATGCATCGCCCGGCTCGGTCCGCACGATCTCACGCGCCGTGCCCGCGGCAACCGCGCGCTCGTCGCGCTCGTCGCGCTCGTCGTCGCCGCCGCGTGCCGCTCCCACGACCCACCCCCGCGCGATGCGCCGATCGCGATCGATGCCCCACCGCCCGCCGACGCCCCACCGCCGCCCGTCGACG
>DATAPF010000202.1:0-1885 GCA_036265355.1 Kofleriaceae bacterium
GGTCTCGTTCTCACCCGTAGAACCCGGGCCGGGGCGCGGATTCATCGCGACTGGCACGATAGACCCATGACCGCGCCCGCCGCGCTGATCGATGCCGCGCGCTCGGGCGACGCCAGCGCCTTCGAGCAGCTGGTAGCGCCCTACCGCGGCGAGCTGCTCGCGCACTGCTACCGGATGCTCGGCTCCCTGCACGACGCCGAGGACGCGGTGCAGGACTCGCTCGTCCGCGCGTGGCGCAGCGTCGGCCGCCTCGACGAGCGCGGTTTCGTCCGCGCATGGCTGTACAAGATCGCGACCAACCGGTGCCTCACCGTAATCGAGCAGCGCGGTCGGCGTGAGCTGCCCGCCGACCTCGCGCCTGGCGCCCCTGCGGCCGAAATCAGCTGGCTCGAGCCCTACCCCGACCTCTCGCCCGAGGCGCACTACCTCGCCCGGGAGAGCGTCGAGCTCGCGTTCGTCGCGGCGTTGCAGCACCTGTCCGCGTTGCAGCGGGCGGTGCTGATCCTGCGCGAGGTGCTCGGCTTCTCCGCGGCCGAAGTGGCCGGGCAGCTTGATACGTCAATGGCCGCGGTCAACAGCGCGCTGCAACGGGCTCGCCAGGCGATCGACTCGGCTGCGCCGACCCAGCAGACGGTGCTGCGCGGCCTCGGGGACGCGGCCGTCAATGACATCGCCGGCCGCTGGGCCGACGCCTGGCAGGCCGGCGACGTCAACGCGATCGTCGCGATGCTCGCCGACGACGCGCGCTACTCGATGCCGCCGCTGCCCGTGTGGTACCGGGGCAAGGACGAGATCCGCGCCTTCCTGCTCCGCGACCCGCTGCAAAGGCGCTGGCGGTTCCTGCCCACCAGGGCCAACGGCCAGATCGCGTTCGGCACCTATATGTGGGACGACGCCGCCGCGGCGTACATTCCCGGCGGTCTCGACGTCCTCACGCTGCTCGACGGACGCGTGGCAGAGATCGTCGCCTTCCTCGACGCCGACCTCACCCGATTCGGGTTGCCGGCGCGCGTCCGACCGTAGACGCGGTCCAGAACTGGGCGACCGGCGCGCGGCCCGCGGCGACGAGCTCGTCAGACGTTCAAGGGCATAGTCGGCGATTGGTGTCGTCTTGGTATCGCGGGACCTCAGTACAGCCGTTCAGGTGCCATCGGGCGACGTTGTGGTGCGGTGCCGCGGGCTCTTGGTCAGCGGGTGGCGGTACTGCCGGGACCGGCGAAGGGAACCCAGCCCTGCTGCCGGAGGGTGGTCAGGTCGCTTGCCATCGCGCCGGCTGTCGATATGGTCCACAGGGTCTGGCCGATGATCAGGGAACGCTCGATCGGCGGATAGCCGGGGTACCCGGTCGTGTTCGTGGTGTCCGGCTGGGTGATGAATCCGGTTCTGGTGATGCCCGAGTCGCCGATTCGCAGTACCAGCGCGCCTGACTGCGGCGCGTCCGGGGACTGAGCCGCCCCGTCCGGAGGCGCTGGCGCTCCCGCGGCCATGCCTGTCGCCTGGAGCGGGACGACCATCAGGTGCGCGGCGGGCCAGTAGAGGAAGGCATGCGGATCGAACTCGGCGCCCGATATCGCTGCGGTCAGCGCGAACGTGGCCAGGCGGGCCGGCGCGGCCAGATCGGAGACGTCGAACAGCGAGACTTGCGTGCCGCCGGCATGCCCCATCGCGTCCGCCTGGCGGCCGATCCCGATCAGCTGCGTGTCAGACGCCGGGTGGAGATAGGCCGAATAGCCGGTCAGGGCGACCGAGCCGCGGACGCGGGGCTGCGCCGGGTCACTCAGGTCCACGGCGTAGAGGGGGTCGGTCTGGCGGAAGGTGACCACGTAGCCGGCAGGGCCCATGAAGCGGACGGAGTAGATCCGCTCGGTGAGCCCGAGCCCGGTGA
>DATAPF010000203.1:0-25278 GCA_036265355.1 Kofleriaceae bacterium
ACTCGTCGGAGGACCACAGCAGCCCGTACTCGCGCGCGGTGTGGACCCACCTCGAGCGCAAGGGCGTCTACGCCCAGCAGCAGCGCCTGGCGTGGGACCGGCTGCGCCACGTGCTCGATCTCCAGGCCAGCGGCCCGGCGAACGCGACCCCGGGCACCCCGACTCCGATCACGCTCAGCGTGGCCAACACCGGCAGCGGCCACGACTTCCCGAGCGGCTTCCCCGAGGGCCGGATCGGCTGGGTCGCGATCCACGCCTACGACCTCGCCACCGGCAAGGAGCTGATGATCGAGGACTCGGAGCCGGCGTTCAAGGACAAGGACGGCAAGCCGCGCAGGTCGCTCGGCGTCGGCAACCTCACCACCGAGGAGGTGGTCGATCCGAACTATCCCAAGTGCACCGCGGCGGGCAAGCCGTGGAAGCTGCCGCCCGGCTCGCCGGATCCATGGTCGGTCCAGTTCAAGGCGGTGGCGTCGCTCGGCGACGAGGCCCGCGCCGACGGCGGGTTCGTCAGATGCCCGACGCTGGACCTGCCCTACGCGACGCCGCTCAACCTCAAGATCGACGAGAAGACCGGGATGCCGCTCGACGCCAGCGGCAAGGTGATCGACTCGACCCACAACCCGACCGGCCTCGAGGTGTTCTACGACAAAGACGGCGACGGCGAGTTTTTCGACGATTCGTTCCTGGTCGACACCCGGCTCCGCCCGCTGCCGCACGCCGGCGCGACCCGCAAGATCGAGCGCTACTCGGTCGTGGTCCCGCCCGGCACGCGCGGCCCGATCGCGGTGTCGGCCGCGGTCTACTACCAGTCGATGGAGGCGATCGTCGGCCAGAAGTTCCTCGGCAACATGACCGACACCAACAACAACATGGTGATCGAGCCGTGCGTGCTCGGCGGGCGCTGCGACGGCCGCAAGCCGCAGACCGAGCCGGCCGTCGTCGAGGGCGCGCCGCCGGTGCCGATGGCGGTCAAGAACTTCCTCATCCCGATCTCCGGGGTCCCGGCCGACGCCACCCCGCCGCGGCTCGGCGTCTACCCGCGGCCCGGCGCGCCGCGCGCCCACCTCGACACCGTGCCCAAGGTGTTCTTCTCGCGCCCGGTCGCCGGCGTCACCGCGACGACGTTCACCGTGACCGACGCCAGCGGCACCGTGCTGCCGGCCTGGGTCGACCAGATCGGCGACGGCGCGTGGGGCCTGTTCGCCAACCAGATCCTGTACAAGCCGGGCACGACCTACACGGCGCACCTCGCCCCCGGGATCTGCGCGATCGACGCGCCGGCCGCCTGCACGACCGAGGGCGCCGAGTGGACCTTCACGATCGCCGCCGACGCCGACTCGTCGGACGGTGACTCCAGTGTCCCGATGGGCTTCTCCGGCACCAAGGGCCCGCCGCCGCCCCACGCGGCCGCTGCCCCGACCGAGCCCCCCGCGGCCCCCGCTCCTGCCAAGGCCACCCCCGCCAAGGCGGCCTCGGCCGCCCCTGCCAAGGCTCCGGCACCGGCGCCGGCCGCTGTGACGAAGGCTCCAGCGCCGGCGCCGCGTGCTGCGACCAAGGCCCCCGGCAGGAAGTAGCTGCGCTTTCGACGGCTGCGCGAGGCGGACTCAGGCCGCGAGCTCCTCGAGACGGCGGTTGTCCGTGGCCGCCATGCGCGTCGCGGCGATCGCGCCGATCGCGCCGCTGACGCCGAACGCCAGGAACACCGATCCGGTCCCCGTCGTGTCGACGAGGTATCCGACCAGGAGCGGGCCGGCGAACGATGCGATGCGCAGCCAGCCGGTCGCGGCGCCGGTGCCGATCGCGCGCATGCGGGTCGGGTAGATCTCCGGGGTATAGAGGTACAGCACCGCGTTGACGGATCCGATGATGCCGTAGCTCAGTGACACCAGCACGACGACCCCGGTCACGGACCCCGACCCTGCGAGGCCGAGTACCGCGAGCAGGGCGGCCCCGATCGCCAGGCACGCGACCGACCAGCGGCGGCGCCCGATCCGGTCGATCACGAACGCGCAGCCGAGCAGGACCACGACCTGCGCGACATTGTTCAGCGCCCCGGCGCGCAGCGCCTGCGGCAGGGCGAGGTGATAGGTGTGCTGATACAGGGTCGGCATCCAGTTGTTCAGTCCGTTCGTGATCAGATAGGTGGCTGTCCACAGCACCCAGATGATCATCGTCGGGCGGCGAAACCGCGGCGACAGCAGCTCGCGCCACCGGCCGCGCGGCCCTGCGGTCGCAGCGGGTGCAGCCGGACCGGCTGGATCGGGCCCGGGAGCTGCCGCGTGCGGCGCGGCGCTGGCCTCGATCTCGGTGATGATCGCGTCGGCCCGCGCCAGTTGCCCGCGCTCGATCAACCACCGCGGCGACTCGGGGAGCCGGAGCAACAGCACGGTGATCACGAGCCCCGGAACGCCGCCGGCCACCAGCATGATCTGCCAGCCGAACGCCGGCACGAGCAGCGCGCCGATCTGTCCGGTCACCATGAGCCCGATCGGGAACAGCAGCTCGTAGAGCAGGAAGAACCGCCCGCGGCCGTGGGCGCGCGACAGCTCGTTGATGTACGCGGCTGCGACCGGCATCTCGCCGCCGACCCCGATGCCCTGCACGAAGCGGAGCGCGATCAGCCAGGGCAGCGAGCCCGCAGTCGCGCACAAAAGGCTCATGACCGACATCAGCGCGGTCGCGCCGGCCGCCGCGCGGATCCGCCCCCGGCGCTCGGCGAGCCTGCCGAACACCAGGGCACCGACGAGCTGACCGAGGTAGCCGGTCCCGAGCAGCCAGCCGATCTGCACCGACGACAGGTGCCAGAGCGGCCTCAGGACGGGCAGGACGAACGCGAGCGACAGCGCATCGAAGGCGTCGAAGAACGTCGCGCTGCCCATGATGATGCGGGCGCGCACCAGCAGCCATGAGAACTGCACCCGCTCGAGCCGCGCGAGCAACTCGGGCGCAGACCGGCCAGCGCCGCCCGGCGCGGTCATGCGCCCCCGCGCAGCAGATCGAGCAGCGCCGCGGCGATCGGGCCCGGGCACTCGATCGGGGTCAGATGCCGCGCCGCCGGGACCACGCGGAGGGTCGACCGCGCGATCGCCGCGTGGAGCTCACGCGCCATCGCGACCGGCGTGGCGGTGTCGTCCTCGCCGACGAGGATCGCGACCGGCATGGCGAGGGCGGCCAGGTGCGGCCGGAGGTCGGCATCCCCCAGCAGCGCACAGCTCGCGGCGTAGCAGTCGAGGTCGTTGGCCACGAACACACCGGACGTGTGCTCGACGAGGTCCGGACGACCGTCCTGCCACCCGACCTGATCGAGCAGCTCGGCGAGATCGCGGGCGAACAGCTCGGCCGTGAACCGACCGGCGCGGCGCTCGGAACCGCCGTGACCGCGGCAGTCGTAGGTCAGGATCTCGGCCTCGTCCCCCAGGATCTCGACGACCGCGTCCCACATGCTGCGATCGAGCGCGAGCGAGTGGAGGAGGACGATCCGCGGCGCACCGGGGCGCGGCGCGGCTCGCCGCGCGACCGCGATCGCCGCCCCATCGGAGGTCGTGCAGGTTGCTTGCTGCACGCGCGCCGGCATGGTCACGCGGCTCCGTGCCCGGGCGCGCCGAGCGGGACATTCCACGCGTCGTAGCCGTACAGCCAGGACGTGTCCTCGTTGCCGCCCTTCATCCAGGTGTTGGCGCTCGAGATCGCCTGGATCCGGGACGTCCGCGGCTTGCGGTGCGCCTCGTAGCGCTGGAATGCGCCGGCGATGTCGTCGCCATCGACCTCGGCGAGGCAGCGCGCGAGCACGGCGGCGTCCTCCACCGCGGTCGCGCCGCCCTGCGCCATGTACGGCGTCATCGAATGACACGCGTCGCCCAGCAGCACGACGCGCCCATCGCTCCACCGCGCCAGTGGCTCGCGCTCGAGGATCGCCCACTTGTGGCAGTCCGGGCAGGCTGCCAGCACCGCGCGCACGTCGCGATGGAATCCGTCGTAGGCGGCGCGCAGCGCTTGCACGTCGCCCCGGGCCGACCACGACTCGCGGGTCATCCACTCCGCCGGCTCGGGGACGCTGGTGACGAAGTAGATCTCGCTGCGGTCGGGCCTGGTGTAGTAGATGACGATGTGGCGATCCGTGCCCCACCACTTGGTGCGGGACGGCCCGGCGTCGAAGCCGCCCATCCGCGCCGCCGGAAACACCGATCGGTACGCGATGCGACCCTTGTGGAGCGGCATGTCGGGCCCGACGATCGCCTCGCGGACGATCGAGTGCACGCCGTCGGCGCCGATCACCGCGTCGGCCTGTGCGCGCGAGCCGTCCTCGAAACGCAGCGTGACCCGCCGGGCCCGCTCGTCGAGTCCGACCAGCTTCTTGCCGAGGTGGAACACGTCGTTGGGGAGCAACGAGGCCAGCGCCTCGTGCAGGTCGCCGCGGTGCATGCAGAGATACGGCGCGCCGAACAGGCTCTCCGGCATCGGCAGCTCGCGCAGGATCTCTCCGGTGTCCCACGCGCGGTTGAGGTGCGAGTACGGCGCGAACGACGCGCGCTGCACGCGGGCGTCGATGCCGAGCCGGCGCAGCACCTTCATCGAGTTGGGCATCATCTGGATCCCGGCGCCGATCCGCGCAAACCGGACGGCCTGCTCGTAGACCCGCACCTCGAAACCGACGAGACGCAGGGCCGCCGCGGCGGTCAGCCCGCCGATTCCGCCACCGACGATCGCGATCGAGAGTTTGGTGCGGCTCATGGCGGCGCCCGGCGCACCGCGATTCTGTCATGGCCGCCTCGCGGCGACGAGCACCCGGTCGAGCCTGGTCGGGCTACGCGGCTCGCCGGCACCACCCCCGCGGGCGCGAGCACGTCGGGACGGCCCGGCGCTCAGGATGCCGGCGCCTGGAGCGCGGGCGCGCCGAGGCTCACGGGCTCGGGGGCGGGAACGCCGGCGGCCCCGCGCCGGTCGCGCAACCGATCGACCAGGAAGACCAGCCCGAGCGGCACGAGCACCGGGGTCAGCACGAGCAGCATCGGAACGACCAGCGCCAGGAGACCGAGCAAGACCATCCCCAGGACCGGAAGCACGACGATCAGGGCAGCGAGCGATGCGAGCGCGAGGGCGATCCGGAGCGCATGTGTCGTCTTCGTGTTCATACAGTGACCTTTCGGGGCGGTTCGGCGGGTGCGGCCGGGTCCCGGTCATGCGTGCGCGGCATGCGACGCCGGGCCGGACCGTGGACCAGACGTACTCCCTTCCCCCGCAAGGCCGACAGTATCGATGCATTTCCATCAGAAATCTGATGTGACGTAATTCACTATTATTTAAATAATTTCATATATATAAACGCGTCATGTCTGAAAACTTATCATCGACTCCCGGCACATAGTCAGAAAACTGAGAGGAGCCAGACCGCGGTCGCCGCGTCGAGACAAGGGTCGCGGCAGGCTCCGCGATTCACCGCGAACGCACCGCGCCGTCGTCGATCCGAGGCATCGCCGCGCCGGCCGGTGCGCTCACCGCATGCGCGTGACGCCTCGAGCGCCGCGCGACCCCAGCGCGAGCGATTTCTGCGGCGGCACCCAGGCTCGGCCGGTGGACGCACTCACTGGTTGTCGACGCGCGCTTCGATCACCGCCTGGACCGCCGGGTCGACATCGGACAGGAAGTTGTCGCCGGTCGCCGCCTCGATCGAGTCGACCGAGACCCGGAAGCTGCGCCAGTCCGCGGTCCGGCTGATCTGGTTGTTCTCGTTGGGCATCATCACGCCGATCACGCGGGTGCTGGCGGTGACCGAGCTCGGGCCCTGACCGACGGCATCGAGCACGACGACGACCTTGAACGTCTGGTCCGGGACGACGACGCCGCTGCCGATCCGGTTCGAGCTCGCGCTGAACGTGCCGCCGGAGATGATGAACAGCTCCTTGCCGGTCTGCGCGATCGCGCGGAGATCGTTCTCCATCGCCGCCCACGGCCCCTGGTTGTTGTTGGCGGCCTGCGGGACCATGTTGGTGAGGAAGAAGGTCTGCTGGTTGGCGGCGACGGTCAGCGTGCGATCCGCGGACGGGCACATGTGGCCGCGGTCGTAGCCGCTCCCGCTGTAGTCGGCGAGGCTCGCCTGGGGCTCGCTCGCCGGGAACGTATCGTCGACGCGGAAGTCGTCCTGGCGCGCCGTGCTGCCGAGATACGACGTGTTGAGCTCCCAGCTGACCCAGTTGGGGACCTTGCGCGACCCGCTGTAGGACACCACGTAGCCGGACTTGACCGACAGGAAGTTGTTGGCGTCGGAGGTCGACGCCGGTGACGGGATCCCGAGCATCGTGTGCCGGCTGAGCGCGGCGCCGCTGCCACCGCCACCACCGCCGCCGCCGCCACCGAAGTCGGTGATCGCGATGTCGTCGATGTTGATCCGGTTGGCGCCCCCGTCGAGCTTGCGGATCTCGAACCGGATCGTGCCCGACAGGTTGACGGTGAACGTCGCGGTCGAGAACGACCCGCCGGTGGTCGAGCGCGACGTACCGACCTGGGCCCACGTGCTGCCGCCGTTCTGCGACGCGAACAACCCCCAGGTGCCGCTGGCATCGGAGCCGAAGCTGGCGTGGTGGATCGTCACCGTGCCTGCCCCGGTCGTGCGATCGAACAGCATCGTGACATGGCCGCTGTTGCGGACGCGCGCCGACTGCGCGCCGGTCTTGACGTCGGTGCTCAACGTCCCGATCAGCGCGTCATTCAGATTCCATGTCCCGGAGCCGAGCGTGACATTGGCGGCCGCGTAGGCGGTCTTGGTCCCGGCCTCGAACCCCTCGGTCGTGGTGACTGCCGCGACGGACTCGTCGGTCGCGGGCTCGTCCCCGGGTGGCTCGACGCAGCCCGGCGCGAACAGCGCGATCGACACCGCAATCGAGAGAACTCTGGAATGATGGCAGCGCATCGGATTGGCCTTTCGACAAGAACGTGGCGGTACGTCCCGGCGATCGGCAGTCCGATATCACGGCAATCTCCGGATTTTCCGAGCTCGACCGGGAACCTGCCTACTATTTCCTTTCCGGACTGGAGCTCTCGATCCTCAGACGGTGCTGTCTGACATCAGGGCTCGATGTACGCCTGGCGGATTGCTTCTGATACCGGCCGGTCGGACTGGTCGGCGGCTGGTTCGAGCCCGGAGGTCAAGGAGCTCGACCGCGCGTGGGCCCGACGGGCGATCGCAGCGGCGCGCAGGAGGTAGCGTCGCGTCAGCCGAGGGCGGCGGTGAAGTCGTCGATCAGGTCCTGGGTCGACTCCAGGCCGACCGACAGCCGGATCAGCCCGTCGGTGATGCCCTGCCGGCGCCGGATCTCGGGCGGCATCCCGGCGTGCGAGGTCGTGGCCGGCCGGGTGATCAGGGTCTCGGGACCGCCGAGGCTGGGGGCGCACAGCGGGAGGGTGAGCCGGCCGAACAGCTGGTCGGCCGCCGCCGCGCCGCCGTCGAGCTCGAAGCTCAGCATGCCGCCGGTCCCGGCGAGCCACTGCCGGGCCCGCGCGTGGTGCGGGTGGCGCTCCAGGCCCGGGTAGTGAACCTGGACGACCCGCGGGTGGCGGGCCAGGAAGCTCGCGATCTCGAGCGCGCTCTGGCACTGGTAGCGCACGCGCAGCGCGAGCGTCTTGAGGCCGCGGTGCAGCAGGAAGCACGCGTGGGGGTCGAGCGCGCCGCCCAGGTGGTCGAGCTTGTGCTTGACCGCGGTCACCCGCGCCGCGCTGCCGGCGACCGCGCCGGCGACGATGTCGGAGTGGCCGTTGAGGTACTTGGTCGCGCTGTGGACGACCAGGTCGAAGCCGTGCTCGACCGGCCGGAAGTTGATCGGCGTCGCCAGCGTGTTGTCGATCACCGAGACCATGCCGCGCTCGCGCGCGAACCGCGCAACGTCGTCGAGCGCGACCAGCTGGATCAGCGGGTTGGTCAGGGTCTCGACGTAGAACACCCGGGTGCGCGGCGTCGCGGCCGCCGCCCAGGTCTCGGGCCGGGCGGCGTCGACGAAGCTCGCGGTGATGCCGAGCCGCGGCAGGTCCTGGGTCAGCAGGTCGAACGTGCCGCCGTACAGCCCGTCGTGCGCCAGCACGTGGTCGCCCGCGGCCAGCAGCGACAGCAGGGTGGACGAGATCGCCGCCATCCCGCTGCTGGCGACCAGCGCCGCCTCGGTGCCCTCGAGCGCGGCGAGCTTGCCGTGCAGCGCGGCGTGGTTGGGGGTGTTGTTGAGCCGGATGTACTGGATGTCGTGGTAGTCGGCCTGTCCGGCGTACTCGTACGTGGACGATTGGTAGATCGGCATCGCCACGGCGCGCTCGTGCCGGGGCCGCGGCTCGCCAGCGTGGACCAGCTTGGTTTCGACTCGCATGCCCCGACGATGCGCCGTTGCCGCGGCGAGTCAACCCGGCGTCCGGCTGATCGCCGGGCGGGTCCGGCAACTGATCGTCCGCCTCAGGACTCGGTTCGCCGCGTCGAGTTTACGCCCGGCCCGCCGGAACCCCGCGATTCCTCGCGCATCGCGGCCGGCACGGGCGCTGCAGTGAGGCTCTGCATCAACCGAAGGAGTCATGCCATGAACACGCTCGACACCGAGACCCTCGAAAACGTCACCCTCGACAACGTCAGCCTCGACAACGTCACCGGCGGCGCCGTGATCCGCAGCAGCAGCAGCAGCAGCGACGCGATCACGCAGTCGCTGACCTCGCTGCAGACCACGATCTCGCAGATGGCGAACAACAACCCCAATAACAACCAGAACAACATGCTGCTGCCGATGGTGATGGCGCTCGCGATGAACCGCCGCCAGCCGACCGTCGTGTCGGGTGGCGCGACGGTCGTCGGCTGAGCCGCGCAACGTCTCCGGCGAGAACGACCGAGCTGTGGTGACTCGGTCGAGGGTGTGGCCCGGTTGGGCCCCGGGCCACACCCGCCTCGCCGTGTTATCCCGATCTGGCCCGCGGACCGCTGGACCCAGGCTCCGGATCGCTAGATCCAGGCGCCGAGCTGGGCGCGCGCGGCTTCGATCGTGAGCTCGGCGGCGGCGCGTGCGACGTCGTCGGGCACCCAGTCGGGGTACGGCGTGACCAGGTTGCGGTGCTCGCCGGTCGGCATGTGCTCCTGCTGGATCGCCGCCGCGCGCTCGGCGGCGATCACGCCGTTGCCGGCGAGGCACGCCAGCGCCGGCCACACCCGGCGGTGGACGAAGGTGACCTTGCCGTCGATCAGCTTGAAGCACCGCACGTCGTCGGAGTCGTCGAGCTCGGACAGCGCGGCGAAGATCGCCTTGCCCCTGGGGTGCGCCCACCAGCTGCCGACGATCGGCTGGCCGGCGACCGCCTCGGCGACCGACGGCACCGGCCCGCGCGCCGAGGCGAGCACCACGCCGTGCTGCTCGACGAACGCGAGCCAGCGCTCACCGGTCGCGCGCCGGGCCGCCGGCGATCGCGCCGCGCCGGATCGACCGCGCCGGGTCGCTCCGGTCCGACCTCCCGCCGCCGGGCGGGCACTCGCTCGCCGCCGGGTCGCTCGCCCCGCTCGCCCCGCTCCAGGGGCCGGGGCCGCGCGCTTGCCCGTTGCCCGTCGCGCCGTCTTGGCGGCCTTCGGCGGGGTGGGCCGGGTGCCTCGGCGGCGGGCCGAGCGGGACTTCTTGGTGCCGGATTTGGCCTTCACCGGGGGATGACGAAGAGGAAATCACGGGGCGGCACGAACCGGTAGCCGTCCTCGGTGACCCGGATGATCTCCGATCCATCCTCGCCGAGCAACCGCCGGATCCGCATGATGTTGGTGAACAGCGCTGCGTCGTGACGCAGCGGGTGGTAGTCGACGTTCCACACCGCCTGGACGATCGCTTCCTTGGAGAACACCTTGCCGGGCGCCGACGCGAACAGGAACAGCAGGCGCTTGAGCAGCGAGCGGCGGCGCAGGTCGGCGAGCTCCTGGCCGTGGCGCCAGATCACCTCGCGGACGCCGTCGACCGCGAGCGCGCGGCCCGATAGCCGCAGGATCTCGGGGTTGGCGTCGGCGACGTCGCTCGGCACGCCCTCGGCGTCGATCACCCGGAACGGCCGCTGCGCGGTCAGGCCGAGGTCGGTGAGCAGGCGCGCCGCACCCTCGATCGCGCTCGGCGCCATGGTCGCGGCGCTCGGCGCCGACGGATCGGCGACCGCCTCCTGGCCGGCGATCGCGTCGAGCGCGGCGTGGGCGACCAGCCGCTCGACCGGCAGGCCGGCGGTCAGCGCGAGCTCGGACGCGTCGCGGGCGTAGGCCACGGCCGACGACGGGTCGTCGTCGTCGCGGGCCAGCGCGCACAGCGCGAGCAGCGCGTGGACCCGGACCCGGACCAGGCCGGCGGCAGCGGCCTCGCGGGCCGCGCGGCTGGCGGCGGCGCGGGCGTTGCCGCGGTCGCCGCGCGCGAGCTCGAGCCGGGCGACCACGACCAGCGCGGACGCCAGCTCGATCGTGCGGTGGGCGCGCTCGGCGAGCACCGCGGTGTCGCGCGCCAGCTCGAGCGCCACGCCGACGTCGCCGGCGGCGAGCGCGACCTCGGCGGCGGCGAGCCGGCGATCGAGCTCGTCGCGCGACTCGGCGCCGGCGTTCTGGGCGAGCTCGACCGCGCCGGCCCGCTGCCCGCTCAGTGCGCGCGCGGTCGCCAGCAGCACGGCGACCTGCGCCGCGGAGGCGGCGTCGAGCGCGGGCTGGCCGTGGAGCTCCTCGAGCCGGGGCAGCGAAGCCTCGAGCCGGAGCTCGATCAGGTCGATCGCCGCGACCACGGCGCCACCGCGCGCGGCGAGGTGGCCGAGCTCGCGGCGCACGCTCGATGCCATCGCGGCGCTCGCCAGCTCGGCGGCGATCGCGGGCTGGCCGCGCACGATCTCGAGCTCGGCGAGGTCGAGCTCGGCGCGCAGGGCCCCGAGCTCGTCGCCGCGCTCGCGCCGGGCGCGCACCACGTCCTGGAGATGGCCGGCCGCGAGCGCGCTGTCGCCGCGCCGGCGCGCCACCAGCGCGCGCGCCGCGAGCACCTCGTCGGCGACCGCGACCGCGTCGAGATCGCGCGCGGCGGCGTCGGCGGCGTCGAGCGCGGTCGTCGCCTCGACCAGCCGGCCCTCGCGCGCCAGGCCGACCGCGCGGCGAGCGTCGACCACCGCCGACAGCTCGCTCGACTCCAGGCACACCGGCACGCTCTTGCATGCGCCGTGCGCGCGGGCGAGCGCCGACCGCATCGCGGCGACCCGGCCCTCGTACTCGTCGAGCCGCGCCGCCGCCAGGTGGACCCGCGCGCGGGCGAGCGGCTCGGCCGCCGACAGGTCGCCGAGCGCGCCGAGCTGGGCCGACGCCGCGTCGGGCTTGCCGGCGAGCAGCTCGAGCTCGGCGAGCATCGCGACCGCGCGGGCGCGATCGCTCGGATCGGGCGCGCCGACCAGGCTGGTCAGCGCGCGGCGCGCCGCCGCGGCGTCGCCCGACGCCAGGGTGAGCTCGGCGTGGAGCAGCGGCGCCACGGCGCCCGGCGCGGCGCTCGCGCGCTCGAACGCCTCGGTGTAGCGCCCGCCGCGCACCGCGATCTCGATCCGCAGCGCGGCGAGCATCCGGGCGCGCTCGGGATCGAGCGCGGCGCGCTCGACCTGGCCGATCAGCAGGTCGGGCCGGCTGTCGGGCCGGCGCCGCGGCTGGTCGCCGACCGCGTCGAGCAGCGACTCGAACTCGCCGGCCCCGCCGCTGCGCGCGGCGAGCTCGCGGTCGGCGAGCAGCGCATCGGCCGCCGCGTCGCGGCTGCCCGCGGCCAGCCAGTGCCACACCACCTCGCGGACCCGCGTGACCTGGTCCATCGCGCCGAACGCGCCGTCGTCGCCGGCCTGCCATGCCAGCCGCGGCCCGGTCGACGCCGCCGCGGTGCTCGCGACCAGCTGGGCCGCCGCGCTCGACAGCCGCTGCTTGTCCTCGATCGACATGTGGCCGAGCACGTCGACCCGGACCACCTCGTGGACGACGACGCGGCCGTCGCCGATCGAATCGACCAGCTGGCGCGCGATCAGCCCGGTCAGCGCGGCCTCGATCTCGACGCCGGGCGCCAGGTGCGCCACCGCGGCCGGGGCGACCGGCGCGCGCAGGATCGCCAGCGCCTCGAGCGCGGCGCGCGCCGGCGGCTCGACCGTCGCGATGTCCCACGCGCCGGCGCCGAACCGCGCGCGCGCGAACTCGCGGCGCAGCGCGAGCGGCATGCCGCGGGTGCGCGACAGCGCGGCGTCGAAGCCCTGGGCCTCGCCGTAGGTCTCCTCGAGGTGAGCCCACAGCTGGGCCGCGGCGTCCCCGTCGAGGCCGTGCAGCTCGAGCTCGGCGATCGCCGAGCCGACCGCGGCCGCCAGCGGATCGCGGCCGACCACCACGACCCGGCCGAGCGCGGTCGGGCCGAGCAGCAGCGGCGCGAGCAGGCTGGTCGCCTCGTCGGTGCGCAGGTGGTGGATGTCATCGATCACCAGCACGCGCGACTGCTGGGTCAGGGTCTGCGCCAGCGTGCCGGGCACGCAGCGCAGCGCGCGCTCGGCGCGAGATCGCAGCGCCGAGGCCCGGTCCCCGGGGTGGCACTCGATCAGGGTGCACGGCGCGCCCAGGCCGGGGGCCAGCTCGGCCACCAGCCGCGTCTTGCCCGATCCCAGCGGACCGTGCAGCGACACGAGCGAGACGATCGCGAGGTGTTGCTTGAGCTCGGTCAGCTCCGATTGACGGCCGACGAACGGCACCGGACCGATGGGGATCATGGGGTTCGTGATCTTGGAGGTTCGGCGGCGCATGACTGTAAGCGACGAAACAGCAAGGCGTGCGCCATCGCGCAGAGAACGAACGGTGGAAACGTCGAATGTGCAACCCCTCGAATCAACGTACGCGTTGTATCCTTGCTTGCATTGTCAGGGAAGAGAGGTGCGGCAACGACTGCAGATTTTCGATCTCGCTGAGGAGCCTCACTGGGGGTGAAGTCCCAAGTCAGCCAGGTCCAGCTAGTGTCAGCGGGGCGATGAGGAGGACTTCCGTCCCCGGCATCTCGCCCGCGACGATGCTTCACCCGCCGACGCCGCGGGATTCCTCACACCGCGTCATCATCCCCTTCAGCGCTGAGAGCGCTCTCGCCGGTCCGTCCGTTCGGACGATGCTGGCCCGCCGAGCTATCAGCGGTATTGCCCGAGCGGCCGAGGACGACGATCTCCCGCCGCCGAGAGACTGCAGAAAGGAGCTGGACATGCACTGGATCGAGTCTGCTCGTGTCGCCGCGGTCGTTGCGATCTCGCTCGCGGCCTCCGCGACCGTCCACGCCGGTGGCGATCCCGCGGCCGGCCTGCGCAAGGGGATCGGCTGCGCCGCGTGTCACGCATCGAGCGATCCGGCGATCGACACGCCGCGGCTGGCGGGACAGAACGCAGGCTATCTCGCGCGCCAGCTCCGGGCGTTTCGCGGCGGCGAGCGCGCCCACCCGCTGATGGACGAGATCACCCGGCAGATGACCGACACCGACATCGACGACCTCGCGGCGTTCTGGAGCCACCAGCCGGTCGGTAGCGACTCCGCGGTGCCGCCCGAGGCCCGGGCGATCCGGACGTCGCACGTGCAGTTCCCCCGCGAGTTCCCGCGCGGCTTCGTGCTCTACCTGACGCTGAACGACGCCGAGCACGCCCTGGTCAAGCAGCACTACATCAACACCATCGGGCTCGAGGCCGCGCGCGCCGGCAAGCCGCTGCCCGACGGCACCGTGGTGCTCCAGGTCATCTACCGGGCCCGGCTCGGCCCGGACGGCCAGCCGGCGACCGACCGCCAGGGCGCCTGGACGACCGATCGCATCGAGTCGTACACCGCCATGGAGTCGCGCGCCGGATGGGGCCAGGATCTCCCCGAGTGGCTGCGCAACGCGCGCTGGAGCTACGCCAAGTTCACCCCCGGGAAGCTGCCGAGCAGCGACGCGAACCAGGCCATGTGCCTGGCCTGTCATCGGCGGCAGGCCCTGGTCAGCTACGTGTTCACGTTCAATGAGCTGCGCGACGCAGCGCACGCGCACTGACCACGATCACCGGCCGCGGGCGGGTATCGACCGGTGCGCACAGCACCGCGGTGACCAGGGCCAGCGCGATCTGGCACACGTACAGCGTCCGGAAGTCGGACCGATCGAGCGCCGCATGCCCGACCAGCGCGACGGTCAGCGCGACCCCGAGCACCGCGCCCATCTGACGCACCGCCTGGTTCACCGCGCTGCCGACCCCGAACTGCGCCGGCGGCAGGTGCGCGACCGCGGCGCCTGCCAGCGACGGCATCACCATGCCCACGCCGACGCCGTTGAGCAGCTGTCCGGGCAGCCAGGCGCGCAGGTAGTCGGGCTCGACGCCGGGGATCACCGCGAACCAGATCCCGCCGAGCGCGAACACCAGGCTGCCGATCACCAGCAGCGGCTTGTGACCGATCCGCGCGGCGAGCCGGCCCGCCAGGATCGACGTCGGGATCACGAACAGCGGCCCCGGGCTCCCGGCGAGCCCGGCGCGGGCCACCGAGTAGTGCCAGATCCCGGTCGTGAACAGGAAGTTCTGGAAGAACATCACCGCGAACGCGATGCCGAACGACAGCGTGGCGAGGTTGATCGAGCGATAGGTGGGATCGCGGAACAGCGACAGGTCGATCGCCGGGGCCGGCACCCGGCGCGCCCAGGCGATGAACGCGCCGAGCGCGGCGAGGCCACCGGCGACCGCGAGCACCACGCCGGACGACGCCCAGCCCAGCGCCTCGGAGCGCACGACGCCGAGCGCGATGCCGCCGGCGGCCGCGATCAGCAGCACCACGCCGACCAGGTCGAGCCGCGCACCGAGCTCGGGCCGGCGCGACTCGTCGAGCAGCCGGGCGCCGCGCCAGATCGCCCAGATCCCGGGTGGCAGGTTGAGGAAGAACGCCCACTGCCAGCCCCAGCGATCGACCAGGAACGAGCCGAGGCTGGGACCGACCGCCGAGGCCAGCGCGGCGACCGCGCCCCACAGGCTGACCACGACCGCGCGGCGCTCGGCCGGGAACGCCGCGAGCACGATCGACAGCGACGCCGGCAGCAGCAGCGCCGCGCCGACCGCCTGCAGCGCCCGCATCGCGATCAGCGTCTCGACGCTGCCGGCCAGGCCGCAGCACAGCGACGCGGCCAGGAACACGCCGAGGCCGGCCAGAAACATCCGCTTGCGGCCGCGCAGGTCGGCGACCCGGCCCGCCGGCACCAGCAGCGCGGCGTACACCACGGTGTACGCGTTGAGCACCCACGACAGATCCGCCGGGGTGGCGCCGGAGAACGCGCGGCGCAGCGCCGGGAACGCCGCGTACAGCACGGTGGCGTCGATCGAGACCAGGAACACCGCGATGCTCGCGATCCGGAACACCTGCCACGGTGAGCGCGCCGGCCTCTGCGCGACGGCATCCTCGATCGTCATGACGAGCTCCTGGTCTGGACGTAAAATATGATTGTCGACATATTCATCCGCGAGCTCGGAGGCCGTCCCCCGAGCGGGTCAGGTCAACGGCCGGTCCGGCGGCGGCGCGGCTGCCGAGCGTGTGGCTCGCCGCGGTCGGCGCCGGCGCCGGCGACCGCCCGTGCGACCGCGTCGCGCAGCGCGCGCGACAGCGCGGGGTCGTCGACGGCCCGTGCCAGCGACAGCGCCCCGACCATGCCGCACAGCGCGGTCAGCGCGCGATCGCGGTTGTCCGGCGTGTCACCGCCGGGCAGCTGGGCGGCGAGCAGGCTCGCCAGGCCCCGGACCTGCCGCGTGGCGATCCGGCGCAGCGCCGGGGCCTGCCGCGCGGTCTCGCTGCCGAGCGCGGCGAGCGAGCAGCCGGACTCGGGGTGCTCGACGTGGCGGTCCGACAGGTACGATGCGACGATCGCCTCGAGCGCGTGCCCGGGCTCGGCGCGCTCGGCGACGCCGGTCAGCCGGGTCCGGCCCTCGTCCGCCGCGCGGTCGAGCGCCTCCTCGACCATCGCCTCGCGCGACGCGAAGTGGGCGTAGAACCCGCCGTGGGTCAGCCCGGCTTGCTGCATCACGTCGGCGACGCTGGCGCCGGCGTAGCCCTGGGCGCGGATCGCGCGCGCCGCGGTCTCGACGATCCGCTCGTGGGTCTCGGCCTTGATGCTGCCCGGCGTGCGCGCCATATGACGCCTATCATATTCACGATCGGGCCGGCTGGCAAGCCCGCTCCGCAGACGACCGCGCCGCTACTCGCTGGGCAGCGTGCCGGTCTCGGCGCGGCGGCGCTTGCCGCGGGCCGGCCGCAGCTTGTAGCGCAGCATCTTGCCGCCGGGGCCGCGCGGCAGCGCGTCGACGAACTCGATCCAGCGCGGGTACTTGTAGGGCGCGAGCACGTTCTTGACGTAGTCCTTGAGCTCGGCCTCGAGCGCCGGCCCGCCCTCGTGGCCGACGTTGGTGACCACGAACGCCAGCGGCTTGATCAGGCCCTCCTCGTCGTCGGCGCCGATCACCGCCGCCTCCCACACCGCCTCGTGCGCGGTCAGCGCGCGCTCGACCTCGGTCGGCGACACCCACTTGCCGCCGACCTTGAACAGATCATCGACCCGCCCGCAGTGGTGGTAGAACCCGGCGCGATCGACCATGAAGCGGTCGCGGGTGGTGAACCAGCCGTCGCCGCGCAGGTCGTGCTCGCCGGTCGCGCCCCCGCCCCAGTAGCCGGCGAACAGCGAGCCGCAGGTCAGCTCCAGCGTGCCGATCTCGTCGACCCCGACCGGATCGCCGTCCTCGTCGACCAGGCGGACCTGCACCCCGGCCAGCGGCTTGCCGCACACGCCGGGCCGCGCGCCCGGATCGCTGCTGCGCCCGGCGAGCGCGAACTGGAAGATCTCGGTCAGCCCGTAGCCGACGGTGACCTCGGTGCCGAGCACCGCGCGGATCCGCGGGATCAGCCGCTCGGGCATGCCCTCGGCGCCGGCGATCGCATGGCGCAGGCCCTCGAGCGGCCGGGTCACGCCCTGGTGCTCGGCGTCGTGCGCGAGCTGGGCGTACACCGACGGCGTCGCGACCAGCACGGTCGGCCGGTAGCTGTCGACCGCCTTGAACAGCGCGCGCGAGGTCGGCTGCGCCGGGAACAGCAGCGACTCGGCCTGGACCGCGAGCGGCACGAACAGCCCCGAGCCCAGGCCGTACGCGGTCGACAGCCGCGCGATCGACAGCATGCGGTCGGCGGCGGTGAGCTGCAGCAGATCGCGGCCGAACGAGTCGTGCGCGGCGGCGATCGTGCGCTGGCAGTGCGGCACGGCGCGCAGCTCGCCCGGGCCCGAGCCCGCCGAGTACATGAGCAGGCAGACGTCGGACGGCCCCATCGCGACCGGCGGCTGCGGCGACGCCTGCGCGACCAGCGCGTGGAAGTCGTGGCTGCCGGCGAGCCGGGGCCCGGCGCAGATCACCTCACGGAGGTCCGGGGTCTCCGACCGGATCGCGTCGAGCACCTGCTCGTGCGCGTCGTCGACGATCGCGATCACCGCGCCGGCGTGGAGCACGTACTCGCGCAGGTCGTCCGGCGTCGCGAGCTCGGACACCGGCACGGCGACCGCGCCGGCGTGGATCACGCCGAGGATCGCCGCGGCGGCCTCCAGCGTGTCGCGCATCAGGATCAGGACGCGCTCGCCGCGACCCAGCCGCATGCCGCGCAGCGCGGACGACAGCCGGGCGACCGCAGCCGCCAGCTCGTCGTAGGTCCACGACCGATCGCCCTCGCGCAGCGCGCATCGGCCCCCGGCGCTCACCAGCGCACCGTCGAGCAGCCAAGCGGCCAGGTTCCCCACCACGGACATGCGGTTGAATTGTAAGGGACTCCCGGAGAGATCGGATCATCGACGTGCAATTTCCACTGGCTGAGCCCGGATGCCGAGGCGATCTCGCTGCGGTAGTGTGGTCCGCGTGCGCATCGTCGGCGGCCACCTGGGTGGTAGGGTGCTGCGCGCGCCGCCCGGCGCCGCGACGCGGCCGACGTCCGAAAAGGTCCGAGAGGCGGTGTTCAACATCCTCGGTCCGCAGGTTCTGTCCGGCGATGCCCACGTGCTCGACCTGTTCGCCGGCAGCGGCGCGCTCGGCCTCGAGGCGCTGTCGCGCGGCGCGGTGCACGCGACGTTCGTCGACTCGGCCCGCGCGGCCGTGGCCGCGATCCGTAACAACCTGCGCGCGCTCGGCGTCGCGGACCGCGCGACGGTGGTCGCCGGCGACGCCGTGGTCAGCGCCGCCCGCTGCGCGCCGGCCTCGCCGTGGCGGCTGGTGTTCGTCGATCCGCCGTACCGCTCCGACCTCGCCACCCGCGCGGTCGCCGCCCTGCCCCCGGACCACCTGGCGGCCGACGCGGTGGTCGTCATCGAGCACGATCGCCACAACGTCCCCCCCGACCAGGTGGGATCTCTGCTACGAACGGACCAGCGCCGCTACGGCGACACGCTGATCTCCTTCTTCGCAGCACCTCGGGGGGGCCCCGCATGACGCAGTCGCACTCGATCGCCGTGTATCCCGGCACCTTCGACCCGATCACAAACGGCCATCTCGACGTGCTGAACCGTGCGCTCGGGATCTTCCAGCGCGTGATCGTCACGATCGCCCCCAACATCCGCAAGAACCCGCTGTTCTCGACCGACGAGCGCATCGGGTTCATCCGCGACGCGCTGCCGGAGCATGCCGGCCGCCTGGAGTTCGCGGTGTTCGAGGGCCTGCTGGTCGAGTTCTGCCGGAGCCGCAACGCGACCGTCATCGTGCGCGGCCTGCGCGCGCTCGCCGACTTCGAGTACGAGTTCCAGTTCGCGCACATGAACCGGCGGCTCGCTCCCGGCGTCGACACCGTGTTCTTCATGACCGACGAGCGCAACCACTACGTCAGCTCCTCGCTCGTCAAGGAAGTCGCCAGCCTCGGTGGCGACGTCACCGGCCTGGTACCGGCGCCGGTCCTGGCCGCGCTCCGCGCCAAGTACAGGAAATAGCCATGTCCCCACTCAAGCTCGCGTCTCGCCTCGACCAGATCAAGCCCTCGATCACGCTGGCGGTCACCGCCAAGGCGTCCAGGCTCAAGGCCGCCGGGGTGGATGTCATCAGCTTCGGCGCCGGGGAGCCCGACTTCGAGACCCCCGCCCACATCAAGGCCGCGGCGCGCGCCGCGCTCGACCAGCCGGGCGTCGGCAAGTACACCGACGTCGGCGGCATCCTGCCGCTGCGCAAGGCGATCGCGGCCGAGCTGTCCGCCGTGCACAAGGTCGCGATCGAGCCCGATCAGGTGCTGGTGTCGACCGGCGCGAAGCACTCGCTGTACAACCTGTTCGGCGCGCTGCTCGATCCGGGCGACGAGGTCCTGATCCCCGCGCCGTACTGGGTCAGCTACCCCGACATGGTCCTGCTCGCCGGCGGCCGGCCGGTGATCCTCGAGACCCGCGCCGACGACGACTTCGCGGTCACCGCCGAGCAGGTCCGCGCCGCGTGCAGCCCGCGGACCCGTGCGATCGTGCTCAACAACCCGTCGAACCCCAGCGGCGCGGTGTACTCCGCCGCGCAGATCAAGGCGCTCGCCGAGGTCTGCGTCGAGCAGGACCTGCTGGTGGTGTCCGACGACATCTATCGCCAGCTGGTGTACGGCGACGCGTCGTATCACTCGATCGCCGCGGTCGGCCCCGAGATCGCCAAGCGCACGATCCTGGTCGACGGCGTGTCGAAGACCTACGCGATGACCGGCTGGCGGATCGGCTACACCGCCGGGCCGGTGCCGCTGATCAAGGCGATGGCCAAGATCCAGGGCCAGGCGACGTCCAACCCGACCACCATCGCGCAGATGGCGGCGGTCGCCGCGCTGACCGGCCCGCAGGACTGCGTCGCCGAGATGCGCGCGGCGTTCAACGAGCGCCGGGTCGCGATCGTCAAGCTGCTGCGCGCGATCCCCGGCGTGCAGTGCCGCGAGCCCAGGGGCGCGTTCTACGCGTTCCCCGACGTGTCGGCCTACGTCGGGAAGAAGTCGCCCGAGGGCAATCTCCTCGCCGACGATGTCCAGCTGTGCGACTGGCTGGTCGAGGTCGGCAAGGTCGCGGTCGTGCCCGGCTCGGGGTTCGGCGCGCCCGGCTTCGTGCGGCTGTCGTACGCGTGCTCGATGCAGGACATCGAGGTCGGCGTCGGCCGGATGGGCAAGGCGCTCGCGACGCTGTCCTGAGCACCCCGCTCGGTGGCCTGCACGTCGGCTGCCCAGGCCTGCGTGACCCGATCTCGGCGGCAGCGGCAGGCGCTCCACCACGTGGGCGTCCGATGGCTGCTCGAAGAGCGCTGCCGGCTGCTGCATTGACGCGCGTGGGCCGATCCCCGATCGTGGTGTCATGGACGCACGTGGCGGGGGCCGAGCGAGCCGGCGCGACGCACCGGTGCGGGAGCGCGGCGCATGTTCCTGAAGCATGCGATCCCGGACAGCGGGCAGGAGATCGCGCGGTATCGCGCGTGGATCGAGCCCGCATTCAACGCGGCGGACTTCGGGCGACTGTACTCGGACCTGTTCGGGCCCCCGATCGCGCTCGTCGTCCACGACCGGATGCCTCTCACGGAGCTGATCCACGAGACCCTGGTGGACTGCGCGCGGCGGGGACGCCCGCTCGTGCAACTTCTCGCGCGCGCAGTCCGGGCGCGGGCGAGCCGGCCCCAGCTGGTCGGCCCGCTGGCGCAGGCGCTGGGTCTGGCGCCGCTGGTCGAGGTCGCCGACCTGCTCGTCCACCACGGCTGTCCCGATGCGCTGCGTGATGAAGTCAGCCACGCGTTCGCCGAGACGACCGGTGCGCGGCTCGTGAGCGACCACCGCGACGGGCGCGCCGCCTGGATCGACGTCCTGATCGGGCTCGAGGAGCTTCCGGTGCTGGCTGGCCGCCGCGCGGCGGTGATCGAGTTCCTCGAGCGCATCTCAGACGCGTGGCAACGCACCGCCCCCGGTGCGGCTCCTGCGCTCGCACGCTGGCTCGACCAGCAGCGGATACCGCCGGGCATCGCCGCCGAGATCAGCACCGGATGGCTTCCATCGACGGCCACGACCGATCCCGCCGCGAGCAGCACCGGACGGCTTCCATCGATGGCCACGACCGATCCCGCCGCGGCGTGGCTCGCGCTCGGCCTCGAGCGGCATGGCCGGGTCAAGATCGTGGGCTTTCGCGAGGCCGAGATCTCGCTCCCCCTCGATCGCGTGTTCGTGCCGCTGTACATGTACGCAGACCGGAGGCGTCGGGGCGCCGGGCCCGACCGGCACCCTGACCGGGACGAGCTCGACGATGGCGGGGCCGACATCTCGTTCGACGACGCGATCGCCCGGTCGGGCGACGATCGGCCGTGCCTGGCGCTGGTCGGCGATCCAGGCGCCGGCAAGACGACGCTGCTCCGCTACCTGTTCCGCCGCGTGGCCCGTGGCGAGGTCACGGGCCCGGTCGCGCACCTGCGCGGCCTGCACCCGGTGCTGGTGCGCCTGGCCAACGTGAGAGACGACGAGCAAGTACCGCGCGGGCTTCGCGCGATCGTTGCACGCATCGCGGCAGAGGATGGCCACCCCGAAGCCGGTCCGGCGCTGCTCGCCCGCCGTGGCCAGCGCTTGCTGTTCCTGCTCGATGGGCTCGATGAGGTCCGCAACGAACCGGCCCGCGAGCGGCTGTGCGCCTGGCTCAACGACGAGATCGACCAGTGGCCGGGCTGCGGGTTCATCGCGACCAGCCGCCTGGCTGCGTGGGCGCGCACCCCGGCGCTGAGCGCGAGATTCCTCCCGGTCTGGGTGCAGGGGATGCGCGGCACCGTGCGCGACGACTATGTCCGGCGCTGGTTCGGCGCGGTGGTGCGTCACTTCCACGGCGCGGTGGACTCGCCCGCGGAGCTCGAGGCCCGCGCAAGCGCGCAGGCCAGCGCGCTGCTCCAGGTGCTGGCCAGCGGGGACTGGCGCAGTCACCCCCGGCTGCTCGAGATGGTGGCCAACCCGCTGATGCTGTCGACGCTGTGCCTGGCGCACTATTACGACACCCGGCTGCCTGAGCAGCGGGGCGAGCTGTACGAGCGCACCCTCGGCCTCCTGATCGACGTGTGGACCCGCCAGCGCAAGGATGGCCAGGTGCTCCGCCTCGAGACCGCGCGCCTGGTGCTGCAGCCGCTCGCCTACGCCATGCACGAGCAGGACCGCCACGAGCTGGCCGTCGAGGAAGCCGTGGAGCTCGTCAGGGCGCCGCTCGCGCGCGTCCCGGCGTTGCGCGCGGTGGCGCCGACGGCGGAGCGGTTCCTCGCGCTGGTGCGCGACGAGTGCGGCGTTCTGACCAGCCGCGATCTGGGCCGGGTCGAGTTCGTGCACCTGTCGTTTCAGGAGTACCTCGCCGCCTGCCATGTCGCCGGCCACGAGCTCGGGGCCGCGCTGGCCGACCGCGCCGGCGACCCGCGCTGGGAGGAGGTCATCCTGCTCGCGATGTCGCGGCCCGGCGTGTTCCGGCCGTTCATGAGCCGGGCGCTCGAGCGAGGCGACGTCGACGCGGCGCTGCTACGCCAGTGCCTGCGCGAGGCGCTCGAGATCCGGGGCGAGCCGTTCGAGGTCGCCGCCGATCGCGCGCTCGCACGGCTGCGCGCTCCCGCGTGCCCACCGGCGCAGGCGGCTGCTGCGGCAGCCGAGTTGCGGCGGCTGTTCGAGCTGGTGGCCGGCTACGAGCTACCGGGCATGATCGAACGGGCGCGGTCGGTGGTGGACGCGCAGGATCGCGCGCTGCGCGACGCCGCGCGCAAGCTGGTGGGCCTCGAAAACGCATCGGCGACCGAGGCACGCGAGGGGCAGCCGTTCGTGGAGCCGGTCACGCAGATGACGTTCGTCTGGGTGCCGGGCGGCAGCTTCCTGATGGGAGCGTCGAAGACGTTAGGCGAGCCGGGGTACGATCCGGATGCCTACGACGATGAGATGCCGGCGCACCTAGTGCAGCTCACCGGGTTCTGGATGGGCGTGTACCCGGTGACCAACGAGCAGTACGCGCGGTTCATGGCCGAGACCGGGCAGCCCGCCCCGCCGTCGTTCTCGGACCGGCGGTTCAACGACCCCGCGCAGCCGGTGGTGACGGTGAGCTGGGAGAACGCAGTTGCGTTCACGAGATGGCTGACCGTCAAACTCGCGGGGATAGAGGCGCGGCTACCGACCGAGGCGGAGCGGGAGTACGCGGCGCGGGGCACGGATGGAGGACGCTATCCATGGGGCAACGAGCGACCGGATAGGTCACGGGCAACGTTCGGCCTGCCGGGCCATTCAGGACGCCCCGCGGTCGTCGGTCACACGCCCGGCGGGGTCAGCCCGTTCGGGGTGCACGACCTGGCGGGCAACGTGTGGGAGTGGTGTCTGGACACCTGGGCGGACTACGCCGAGATCTCGGGCTCGATCGACCCTTGTCATCAAGGTGACACTCGCGGTGAGCCGCGGGTGGTCCGCGGCGGCTCCTGGCACAACTTCCACCGAACCTGGTCCCTACGTTCTGCCTTCCGCTTCGGGCTCCCCCTCCGGTCCCAGCTCGTGAACCTCGGCTTTCGGGTGGTGTGTGAGGGTGCCCGCCAGCCGGATGCCCTTTGAATTCCCGAGCCTCGCGCACCAAGCAGCGCCGTCCCGATGTCGCCGGGTTCTCTCTCGACGCCGATCGCCACGTTCATCGGATCGCCCACGAGCTCGCCGCCGAGCGCTAACAGAATCGCGTGGCTCGTGGATCA
This sequence comes from Kofleriaceae bacterium, assembly GCA_036265355.1. Taxonomy (GTDB): domain Bacteria; phylum Myxococcota_A; class Polyangia; order Haliangiales; family Haliangiaceae; genus JABFXX01. The sequence goes on from DATAPF010000203.1 coordinate 23,695, forward strand.
TGGAAAGCGAGCTACATGATTCACGATCAAACCCGAGCTCGACATCGAGCGGCACCGCGATCTGGCCGTCTCCCGCGGTGACCCCGAGCACCGCCCTGCACGAGGAGTCCATGACGATCGGCCGCGCTCGGTTCGGCACGTTCCAGCTCACTGGCCGCCCGCCGAGCGAGAGCGCAGTCACCGTTCCGTGGCCGAGCGTGTGCGATCCATGCGCAGTAGGACGGTGCGCAACACGTGCTGGGACAGCGCACACAGCGTGGCGCGCTGCCCGCCGACCATGCGCCGGGCGACGACCAGCCCGACGACGCCGATCACGAGGAACAGCGGGATGAGGTGATGCAGCCGCTGCCGTCGCGGTGTCGCCGATGTACATCCCCGGGCACTTGCGCACACCCTCCAGTCCCTTGAGGACGGGCCTGCACGGCATCCGGCGCGCCACGTGATCAACTCCGACGTCGTCCGCTCGGCGGAGTTCCTCGAGCTGCGTCGCACCAGCGCCGAGCTCAAGGCGACGCTGACCGAGCCGCTGTCGCTGCAGCACCAGGACAGTGACGCGCGCGCGATCGGGAGCTGGGACGAGATCGCGAGCGTGATCGAGGAACTCGGCCGCAAGGGACTGCAGATCCAGCGCTACAACGTCCTCGGTGAGATGAACGCCGAGCAGCTGTGGGCGCCCACGGTGGATCCCGCCAAGCGCAACCTGCGCAAGGTCAAGGTCGAGGAGATGGAAAGCGGCCGACGGCATCTTCACCAACCAGATGGGCGATCGGGTCGAGCCGCGCCGCGGGTTCATCGAGGACGCCGGACGACGATCGAACCGGCGTCGTAGCAGGCGTCGCCGTCATCGCCGTCGTCCCGGGCTTCGACGAGCGGCGCGCCGGGACTGCTGGTCGAGATGCCCGACGACGCGCGGCGCGGCACGAGCCGCTCACGCGACTTCTTGCGAGTGGGCCACATCGGGTTCCGTGGATCGTCATGCCAGGCCATCGACAGCGCAGAGGTGCCCCACGATCCGCCCATAGTCCACCGGCGTGCCGTCCCATGGCCCGGCGATCGTATCGGCGTCGATCTGCAGCGCCGCGTTCGCCGCGCGGATCTGGGGCCATCCCGGCTCCGCCACGCGTGGGAGCTCCGGCACCGCCGGGACCCACCGACCGTGCGGATCGCGGAATCGCGGCCGCTGATCGGGCCCGAGCTCGATCGAATATCCGTACTCGTGGACATACCGGTGGTGGAATGAACACAGCAAGGCCGTATTCTGGAGGCTGGTGTCGCCACCGTCTGCCCAGTGCTGGATGTGGTGGCCTTCCAGGAAGAGGCGGTTCGTGCACCCGGGATAGCCACACATTCCGTCGCGCTTGTGCAGCGCGCGCTTGAGCGCCCCGCTGATCGTGCGGCGCCGGCGGCCGACCGAGAGTGGGGTGCCATGCTCATCCTCGACCACATCGACGACGCCCGCGTCGCAGCTCAGCCGGCGCGCCGTCTCGCTGGACAGGAATGACTCCCCCATCTCACCGACCTCGACAGGATCCAGAGTCGCACCGGCGCGAAGGCTGCTCGCCGGAATCGTGAGCACGACCTCGA
>DATAPF010000204.1:0-18469 GCA_036265355.1 Kofleriaceae bacterium
CATGGTCTATCAGAACCTGCTCTACGTCCGGCACTGGAACGAGCTCATGGCGCTGCCGCGCGTCATCCCGCTCGCCGAGCGCCCGCACCGCTTCGCGCGCATCGCCCCGCCGCGCATCGAGTTCCGCGACGTCTCCTTCCACTACCCCTCCGGCCGGCCCGCGCTGCGCGGCGTCAGCTTCACCATCGAGCCCGGCGAGAGCGTCGCCCTGGTCGGCGCCAACGGCGCCGGCAAGTCCACCCTCATCAAGCTGCTGTGCCGGTTCTACGACGTCACCAGCGGCCAGATCCTCATCAACGGCGTCGACCTGCGCGAGCTCGACCCCGCCCACTGGTACGCCCACCTCGGCACGCTGTTCCAGGACTTCGTCCAGTACAAGCTCACCGTGCGCGACAACGTCCTGTTCGGCGATCCCGGCCGCATCGACGAGGCCGCGATGGCCGACGCCGTGCGCAAGGCCGGCGCCGCCGACCTCGTGCGCGCACTCCCCGCCGGCTACGACCAGATCCTCGGCACCGAGTTCGCCGACGGCGAGCAGCTGTCCGGCGGCCAGTGGCAGAAGCTCGCCATCGCCCGCGCGTTCTACCAGTCCGCCCCGGTCCTGATCATGGACGAGCCGACCAGTGCGATTGACGCCGAGGCCGAGTACGAGATCTTCAACAACCTCGAGGCCGAGTACCGCGACAAGACCCTGATCCTGGTCTCCCACCGGTTCTCCACCGTGCGCAACGCCGACCGCATCCTCGTCATCGAGGACGGCCGGATCGTCGAGCACGGCTCGCACGATCAGCTGCTCGCCGCCGGCGGCCGCTACGCCGCGATGTTCACCGCCCAGGCCGCCGGCTACCGCTGAGCGGACGGTAGGCTCATGGCCGGGGACAGTGCATAACAATCAAACTTACGTGTCCTCACAGCATGTCCGAATCCCGGACGAACTGCGGCAATGGTAGGGGAATCGACCTCAGCGCAAAATTAACCCCCGGTCTGGTCTCGCGCGCCGACGAGGTCGCTGCAGAACACGGACGGTAGGGCCCGCTCTCCGGATCCCTCGCTCTGCGCGCAGCCAACCGCGAGCGCCGCTGCTGACCACCTCAACGCGTCGCAGGGTGGATCCATATCCGGCCGCTGGGGCCATGTGCTAAGCTTGTGGAGCACCCATGGTGGCGATCCAACCGTTCGTCCAGGCCGCTGAATCGCCTAGCGGAACGTCCAGGTTGCGACGTGCACAGCTGAGCGTCGTGTCATCCACGCTCGGGGCGTTCACGGAGATGCCGGAGCATCTGCGGAACGTGGTCGCAGGCATCGTGAAGGAGATCGACGATCGGTGTTTCCGTCCAATCTTGGCGGCTCCGGACCTCGACAGTGCGATGGCACAGGCGCAGGCATCGTTTCGGATATTCGCGGGCCTGTGGCCAGCGGCCCTCGGAGCGGTTGCCCCCTGGCTGCTGGAAGATCCAGAGCGAATGGCTGCGGTGAGCCAGGTGCTTACAGATACCTGGACATCCGAAGAGACGCTGAGTGCTATCGGCGATGAGGCAGCAAGCTGGCTCGCTGCAGCACAGGATGCTCGGGGGGCGGTCGTGCACGCTCTCGTGAAGAACGGCGTGCTATCCCCCTCGCCCAACGAAGAGGCGATCGTTCCGCTCATCGTCGTTGCCGACTTCGCGATTCTGCTCGGTCTATTTCTGGCACAGCATCCGCAACCGAGGGTAGCTGGAGGCTTGACAGTCGCCATCGGCAAGCTTGCTCATGAATCAGCGAAGCAAGCTTACGTCCTGGCAACCGCGCACCGCTTCGCCGATCCCGAGCCCAGCGCAGTCGGTTCTTGAATGAGCGCAGGTCTTCCGCCGAAGCAATGGGACGTCTGGTATGCCTCGCTTCGTCCTGGCATACGCGGCGAGCAAACTGGAGACCACAACGTGCTCGTGGTTTCCAGCCAGTTGATGCGCAGTAACAGCAGCGTTGTCCTGGTGGCTCCGATCACGTCAACGGGACGTGATGCTCCATGGGTTGTGCGGGTGGAGCCACACGACAGCGGGCTCAGGATCACATCCTGGATCGAGTGCGATCAGCTCCAGGCGCTGTCACCCTCACCGGAGCGCTTCAAGGAGTTTCGCCGGAGGCTCGCGGACCACGTGCGGGCTGAGGTGACCCTTGCGTTGCACAACGCGCTCCGCCATGCCCTGCCAGATCTTCGCTGACTGTCGATCGCGCCGGAAGGTAGGCCCGGCATCGTGCGCCGCTCGAGTCGTTGACGGAGCTGGGGGCACGACGCGTGTCGGCAGCGCGGCCGCTACCATGGAATGCTGACGACCTCGACGTGATTGTCGGCCGGGTTGAAGTACGACATCAGCAGCGTCGTGTGAAGCTGATCTCGGGATGGCCGGTGAAGGCGCGGCACAGGTTGAGGCCGCTGGCGGCATCGCAGCCGGCGAGGCTGCTGCGCGTCGGGCCCAGGGTCCAGGAGCCGACGAAGGTGCCGGCGGGCGCCTTCCAGACCCGGAGGCTGCCGCCGATCGAGGTCTCCTCGATGATCGCGAGGCCCTTGCCGGGATAGCTGTCGACGGTGACCGCGAGCGGGGTTGCGCCGGGACCCCGACCTGACCGGGGTTGCTTCCGCAGACCCGACCTGGGACCCGGCCTGACCTGGGTGCCAAATTAACCCCGGTCGGGGCTGGCCCCGCTGCCCCCAAAAGGCAGGGAGCGGAGGGGGGGATTGGGGCAAAGTCCCTGGCAGCCGTGTTATTACTGGTCGCCGTAGTAGCTGCCGCCCTTGCCGTCGCCGTCACCGCCGGTGACGTCCTCCAGTTGCTTGTTGTCGAGATGGCGGAGCTTCGGTGCTTTGTTGGGCTTCTCGGGCTTGGCGGGTTTGCGCATGGACCCACTATACGACCAAACTAGTACACGGGGGCTAGAAACACTGCCGAGGATGCGTGGCATCGACCGGCCAGCTAACGTCGGCGGCGGTCGCGAGCCCTCGTCACTGAACCCTCTGCCTCAAACTCGCCCGGCTGCCTCCAAAGGTCGATCCCCGAGGGGAATTGAGGCGAAGGCCCAGCATGTCCGAATCTCGGACAAGGTGCGGCCAGGGGTGGGCCCATTGGCCTCGCTGGGAGCCTCGCTGGGGTGCCAAATTGACCCCGGTCGGGGCTGGCGGGCTACCGCGGGCTCGGGGCCCAGCGGCGTTGACTGGAGCGCCGGGCGCCGCCTACGGCTGGATCTGCGCTCCGATCTCAGCGAACGTGAATGCACTCTGCGGGGCTAGCCACACCGCCTGGAAGTTCACGGTCACCGTGGCGCTGGGGCCGATGAGCACCAGGGTCATCGGGTCGTGCAGCATGAAGTTATTCAGGAACTCCGTCTCTGGAATGCAGCGCAAGCCGTCGAACGAGCCGTCGAGGATCGACACCGGCGCGTCGATCGAGAGCGGATTTCCGGCTCCATCCAGCCAGCGCACCGACGAGAACCCGAACGGCGGCGAGAACCCGACGGGAGGGAGCGCCTGCTCGAGGCCGGCGACCGTGACGCCGATGGCCCCGCTCTCGGCGTCGCAGTAACCGAACAGGAAGTCGATCCGGTCAAAGTCGATCACGATCAGCGGCGCCGCCCCGGTCACGCCGGCGAGCGTCGCCATGATGCTCGGCGCGCCCGCCGCCAGCCCCGTCGCCACCCCGCGCGAGCCGGCCGCGTTCGAGACCTGCGCGGCCGCGGGCACCGACGACGACCAGGTCACCTGATCCGTCAGGTCGCGGACGGCGCCGTCGGTGAACGTCCCGGTCGCGGTGAACGCCTGGGTCTTGTTGACCGCGATGGCGGTACGGGCCGGGGCCACCGCGATCGACGCGAGCACCGCGTCCGTCACCGTCATCGTCGACCCCGCGGTCATGCCGGCCAGCACCGCCGTGATCTGCGCCGTGCCGATCGCCGTCGCGGTCGCGACGCCGCGCGAGCCGGTCGCGTTCGAGATCGGCGCCACCGCCGGTGCTGACGACGACCAGGTCGCCTGGCCGGTCACGTCGCGGACGCTCGCGTCGCTGAACGTCCCGGTCGCGGTGAACGGCTGCGTCCGGCCCAGCGGCACGCTCGGATCCACCGGCGCCACCGCGAGCGACACGAGCACCGCGCTGGTCACGGTCAGCGTCGTCGCCCCGGTCACGCCGGACAGCGCCGCGGTGATCTGCGTGGTGCCGGCCACGAGCCCCGTCGCCACGCCGCGCGAGCCGGCCGCGTTCGAGATCGGCGCCACCGCCGGCGCCGACGAGCTCCAGGTCACCTGCGTCGTCAGGTCCTTGATGGTCGCGTCGCTGAAGGTCCCGGTCGCGGTGAACGCCTGCGTCAGGCCGGCCGGCAGGCTCGGAGCGGCGGGCGCCACTGCGATCGACACCAGCGCCGCGCTGGTCACGGTCAGCGACGCCCCGCCGTTCGCGCCGCCCAGCGTCGCCGTGATCCGCGCGATGCCGGGCGAGATCCCTGTCGCCACCCCGCGCGAGCCGGCCGCATTCGAGACCTGCGCCACGGCCGGCAGCGTCGATGCCCAGGTCACCTGATCGGTCAGGTCGCGCGTGGTCTGGTCGCTGAACGACCCGGTCGCGGTGAACGCCTGGCTTCGCCCCGCCGCCACGCCCGCGGCCAGCGGCGCCACCTCGATCGACTGGAGCACCGCGTCGGTGACCGTCAACGTCGTCCCCCCGGTCACGCCCGCGAGCGTCGCCGTGATCTGCGCGGTGCCGGGCACCAGGGCCGTCGCCAGGCCGCGCGTGTCCACCGCGTTCGAGACCGGTGCGATCCCCGGCGCCGACGACGCCCAGGTCGCCTGTCTCGTCACGTCGAGAACGCTCGCGTCGCTGAACGTCGCCGTCGCGGTGAGCACCTGCGTTCGCCCGGCCGGCACGCTCGGGGCGACCGGCGTCACCGAGATCGACACCAGCACCGCGCTGGTCACCGTCAGCGTCGTCGCCCCGCTCACCCCGGCGAGCGTCGCCGTGATCTGCGTCGTGCCGGTCGCCGACCCCGCCGTCGCCACGCCATGCGAGCCGGCGGCATTGGAGATCTGCGCCACGTTTGGCTCCGACGACGCCCAGATCACCTGGTCGGTCAGGTCGCGAACGCTCGCGTCGCTGAACGTCCCCGTGGCGGTGAACGGCTGGGTCTGCCCCGCCGCCACGCTCGGAACCGGCGGCGTCACCGCGATCGATACCAGCACCGCGTCGGTCACCGTCACCGTCGTCCCGCCCGCGATGCCATCGAGCGTCGCCGTGATCCGCGCCGTCCCCAGCGCCAGCGTCGTCGCCAGACCGCGCGAGCCGGCCGCGTTCGACACCGTCGCGCTCGCCTCGGCCTGCGACGCCCAGGTCACCTGCTCCGTCAGATCCAGGGTGGTCGTGTCGCTGAACGTGCCGGTCGCGGTGAGCTGTGCGGTCGTGCCCACCGGTACGCTCGGATCCAGCGGCGTCACCGCGATCGACGCCAGCACCGCGCTGGTCACGGTCAGCCGGGTCTCCGCCGTCATCCCGCCGAGCGTCGCCGCGATCATCGCCGTTCCCGCCGCGTGCGCCTCCACCAGGCCGCGCGAGCCGCCGGTGTCCGACACCGTCGCTACCCCCGGCGTGTCCGATGCCCACGTCGCCTGCTCGGTCACGTCCAGCGTGGTCGCATCGCTGAACGTGCCGGTGACCGTGAACTGCACGCTCCGGCCCGCCGGCACGCTCGGCGCGGTCGGCGTCAGCCCGATCGATGTCAGCACTGCGTCGGTCACCGTCACCGTCGTCGCGCCCGAGATGCCGGCCTGCGTCGCGGTGATCGTCGCGGTCCCCGGCGCCACCCCGGCGACGATGCCCGCGCCCGACACCGTGGCGTGCGCCGCGGCGTCCGATGTCCAGCTCACCTGCGACGTGAGATCCTGCGTCGTCGAGTTGCTGAACACGCCCGTGGCAGTGAGCGGCTGCATCGTCCCGGTCGGCAGGCTCGGATGCGCCGGCGTCACCTCGATCCGGGTCAGCGTCGGTGGAGGTCCATCTCCGATCGGCGCATCCGGGGCGCCGGCATCCGGCAGGTGCGTCGCCGTACCGCTCCCGCACGCGGCGCCGACCAGCGCGATACCGACCAGCGCAAACCACACCACAGCGACCCGAAACCAGTTATGCTCGTCCCTCATTGGACGGGCATCTTACTGTGAGCTCTGCAAAGGGGCACTGGGTTTCATCTCGCGGAACGGAATTGACCCCGGTCGGGTCTCGATCTCGCCGCGATGGGGGACGTGTTCGACCGAGCAGCGGCGAGGTCACAACACGGGGGATGCCCTGACCGGGGTTGCTTCCGTTGGGATGCCCTGACCGGGGTTGCTTCCGTAGCGTCTTCGGTAGTCTCGCCGATCGTGAGGGGCTTCGACCCGCAGCGAGACGCTTATCGTGCGCTATTACCCGATGGCGAGCACGCCGTCGAGTCGCGCGACGACGGCAGTGGCGGCGTGACGACTACAGACCTCATACCACCGGGCGCGACCATAGCGCGTTCGACTCGAGTCGGACGCGAATCCCGTGGCGATGAAGCGAACCCGGTCATGATCCGAACGCGCGCACGATCTTCACCAGCTCGTCGACGACCTCGGGAAATCTCACGCGACTAGCTTGATCTTGCCGGCCACGCGCGGCACATCGCTGGTGATGCCGCGAAGGCCGCCTTCCCTCGAAGTGTTCGTTCCCGATGCGCTGTGGCTGCGGGAGTACTTCGTGCGTCTGGGAGGCGCCCGGTTCAACGCGCGCATGACGGCGATCAAGCTCCGGAGCGGCGAGATCCTCGTGCACTCCCCTTGTGCCTTCGACGACTCGCTCACCGCAGACGTCGCCGCGCTCGGGCGCGTTGCGGCGATCATCGCCCCGGGGAACCTCCACTGGCTGCACGTTCGCTCCTGCCAGCAAGCGTTCCCCGATGCGGCAACCTATGTTTGCCCCGGGGTCGAGAAGCGTGCCAAGGGGCTCACCTTCGACTTCGTCCTCGGCGACGATGCCCCGCCGCTCTGGGCCGACGAGCTGTCGCATGTCGCGTTGCAGGGGACGCGCGTCATGCGGGAGGTCGCCTTCCTTCACCGCGCGAGTCGAACCCTCATCCTGGTCGACCTCGTCGAGAACTTCACGCCGGCCACGTCCGGCACCAACTGGTTGCTCCGGACCGCGTTTCGCGCACTGGGGATGTGGAACCGACCCAGCCCGGCACCCGAGTACAGGTTCGCCTGGGGTGACAAGGCGCGCGTGCGCGAGGGCCTGGAGCGCATCCTCGCATGGGACTTCGAGCGCGTGATCCTCTCCCATGGAGACATCATCGAGCGCGACGCCAAGCAAGTCGTCGCTCGGGCGTGGCGGACGGTCCTTCGCTGAGGCGACCTCGAGCCACCGCGGGAGGGCGATCACGCGCTGGCTCGGCGCATCGCGGAAGCGACCCGCACGCGCTCGGCCGGAACGGAGATCTTGAACACCGTCGCCGCCGTCGACGCGATACTGATCGAGATGATCCAGGTTTCCGACCCCCTGAACGCTTACGGCTCGCGGACCACGTGCGGGTTGAGGTGACCCTTGCGTTGCACAGCGCGCTCCGCCATGCCCTGCCAGATCTTCGCTGACTGGCCGATCGCGCCGGAAGGTAGGCCCGGCATCGTGCGCCGCTCGAGTCGTCGACGGAGCTGGGGGCACGCGTGTCGGCAGCGCGGCCGCTACCATGGAAGGCTGACGACCTCGACGTGATGGTCGGCCGGGTTGAAGTACGACATCAGCAGCGTGGTGGTGGAGCTGATCTCGGGATGGCCGGTGAAGGCGCGGCACAGGTTGAGGCCGCTGGCGGCATCGCAGCCGGCAAGGCTGCTGCGCGTCGGGCCCAGCGTCCAGGAGCCGACGAAGGTGCCGGCGGGCGCCTTCCAGACCCGCAAGCTGCCGCCGATCGAGGTCTCCTCGATGATCGCGAGGCCCTTGCCGGGGTAGCTGTCGACGGTGACCGCGAGCGGAGTTGCGCCGGAGATCACCGACTGGGCTCGCTGGATGCTGGAGGTCCAGCTGGGTGAGGCGGAGGTCCAGTAGGTGTAGCTCGAGCCATGCTGCCAGGCGGACGCACTGGCGGCGACCTTCGAGAGGAAGATGCGGCCCTGGCTGCATCCGCCGAACGCGCTGGAGTCACAGATGCTGGCGAACAGGAACAGGTTGCCACCGCTGAAGATCGGCGAGCCGAGCTGGCGCTGCGCGGCGAGCTGGGTGCCGGCGGAGGCCCGGAACACCTCCGTCGGACCGGCGACGATGGTGTTGGCGGCGGCGTCGTACTCGAGGAGGCCGAAGCCCTCGACGAGGAGTGCGCCGTTGTCGACGCATACCTCCATGTACGTGATGAGGAGCCTGGTCGAGCTGCCGGGCTCCTGGGCCAGCCCGCTGGCCCATGCGGCCGGATAGCCCGTGGACGATGGCGTGCAGGCGGTGCCATCCGCGCGCGTCAGGTTGCCCGGGTTGGGCAGGAACGGCGCGGGACCGATGAAGGACGACCGGCCGGCGAGCGCGCCGGGCGGAGTCGGCACCTCGACGAGCTGGGTCGGAACGAGGCCGAGCGAGAAGGGTCCCTCGGCGGCGGTGGTCCCGCCGATGAAGCCGGTCAGCTTGCCCGAGAAATCGTAGATCGGTGTGTCGCAGAACACCCAGAGGCTCTGGTCCGATGGCAACCGGCGGCTGAAGCCACAATCGCGCCCGAGCGAAGCGCCCCAGTGCGTCTCGAACTGCGAGAGCACCTTGGCAGGTGGCGCGACATCGGCAGCCGCCTGGGTGAGCGGCGACAGCAGGGCGACCAGTCCCAGGACGAACCGAGCGGATCTCGCTCTCGACATGCACACCTCCTGGACGGGGTTCTTGGGATAGCTACCACCGCGCCGTGCGCCGCGCACGGCAGAATCCAGCAGCACGTCACGGCCGCTGGATCCGGCCGGCCCGGTCGGGCTCGGGCCTGGTCGGGCTGACCGCAGATCACACGCATCGGACGACGGAGATGGCATCGCCACGACGCGATCGGCGAGGAGGTTTCGTGAGATGCGGCTATCCGGCTACCTGGCCGTGGTCGAAACTCGGAGCTCGTCGCGCACGCGAACGTGAGATGGTCGCTATCCGGCTGTACGAGGGTCGACCTGGGAGCTAGATCGAAAGTCCAACGATCAGGAGGGTACTGTGAGGGTCGCATATGCACTGTGCATGTTCGCGGGGCTCGCCGCGGCCACCGGCTCGGCGCGCGCCCAGACGGTCCCGGCCGACAAGCCGGAGCTCGAGTTTCTCGACTACTGGCAGCTCGACACCAATCTTCCGACCGGCAGTAGTTATCTGAACTCGCTGAGCAAGAGCACCACAGATCTCGACACCTACAGCGATAGCTACTTTCGGATCGTGACCGGTGGGGGCGTGTCGATGAAGGCGCGGTTTGGCGGCGCGGTGACGTCCACCGGGACGGCCTACGCGCGCACCGAGCTGCGGGAGATGGCGGATGCGTCCACCAAGGCCGCCTGGGGCTGCACCGGCAAGGCCAAGCAGATGTTCGCCCGGCTGCGGATCAAGACGACCGGCCGGTTCAAGCCCGAGATGTCCGTGGCCCAGATCCACGACGGCAGCAGTGACAATCTGCAGGTCTTGTATCAGTACGACGCAGTGCAGAATGGCAATACGTTCCCGGCCAGCGGTGCGATCGGCGACAAGGGCAAGATCGTTGCGAAGTGGAACGGCAAGTCCACCGAGGTCGACACGCTCGACGCCGCCTACGTCGTCGGCGACACCATCGAGATCACGGTCACCGCCAACGGCGCGGCGGGAGCCGGCAGCATGCGCGTCGACTACAAGAACGTCACGCAGAGCAACAAGACCAGCTGGGCAACGCATGCGTTCGAATCCCCGAGCGGCGCCTGTTACTTCAAGGCCGGGAACTATCACCAGTCGTGCAGCAAGCAGTTCGTCGACGGCACGAGCAATCCGACCTGCAGCAGCAAGATCTTCCCGACCTCCTCCGGCTTCACCTGGGAGCCCGATACCGACGCCGGAAACACCAGCGAGCTCATCCTCTACAACCTCACGGTGACGCCGAAGGGCAACTGATCGTACCGGCACCTACCCGAGCTCCTGCCGTGACCGCCGCGGAATCGTCCGATCGGGGGTGGCAGCGCGGCGCGCTCGGGTGTCGATCTCGGCGATCGTATCGACCCGACCACGGGCGACATCTGGATCGCGGAGTACGACCGTCATCGCCTCGGCCGGTTGCGGCGGATCTGACTCGATCCTGGCGCCGCTGCCGCGTCCCGGCGGACCGAGGGGCGCTACTGGCCCGGCAGCTTCAGGTCGTGCTCCTTCATGATGGCCTGGTTCTTCTCGTCGGCCCGCTTGAGCGCCGGGCGGGCGTTGATGTGGTCGAGGTACGCCGCGATCTCCGGCGTCGGCTTCATCATGCCGAACATGGTCATGAAGCGGAGCGTGCCGCCGAAGATCACGTCGGCCATCGAGAACATCTCGCCGAGCAGGAACGGCCCCTTTGCGACCGCACCGCTGATCGCCGTCATCATCGCATCGTAGTCGCCCCAGCCGGCCTGGCCGGGCTTGAAGTCCCACTTCTGGGCGCGGGCCATCGAGCCGGGCTCGATCACCGAGGGCGCGAAGAACGACCACCGCAGGTACGTGCCGCGGCGCGGATCGTCGAGGGCAGGGGCGAGCCGGCCGAGCGCGTAGCGATCCGCGAGGTACACGCCGATCGCGGCGGCCTCCGTGACCACGGCGTCCCCGTCGGTCAGCGTGGGCAGCTTGCCCATCGGGTTGAGCGCCAGGAACTCGGGGGCCTTGTGGGCGCCCTTCATGAGATCGGTGAACTTCAGCTCGTAGGGCTGGCCGAGTTCCTCGAGTGCCCAGACCACGCCCGCGGCGCGCGAGAACGGATGATGATAGAGGGTGATCATGAGGCGGAGGGTACGCCGCATCCGTGACAGGAGCCTGTCAGTTGACGTGCCAGGTGCGTGAGATGCCGTCCACCGCCGGTCCCTGCGCGGGTCACGCGCGCAGCGCGAAGCCGGTGCGCAGGGCGTGGGCCCATTCGGGGCGGCCGTTGCGCTCGGCGCATGCCGCGGCGGACTCCCAGTCGTAGGCGACGCGGTGAAAGCTGACCTCCCAGCCGGCGGCGGTGTCCTCGGCGATCGCGTACGAGGCGTGCGGGCTGCCGGTCTCGACGTGGTACAGCACCGGCTGCTCCGGCGGGGCGAGCGGGTGGGGGTCATCGAACGCCTGCAGGCCGACGCTCCCCGGGTTGACGATGACGCAGCCGCTGTCCGTCCGCATCAGGCGAGGGACGTGGGTGTGGCCGCAGGCGATCAGCCGCACCGTCAGGCCGCCGGCCCGGCGCTGGATCTCGGCCTGGCTCGCCGGGCGCGGGCCGTCGAGCTCGACGGTCTCGAGCATCGGCTCGACATCCGAGCGCGGCGTGCCGTGGCACAGCAGGACGTCGGCGCGCGGGGCGAGCGTGGCCGGCAGGCCGCGCAGCCAGTCGCGGTGGCGGGGCTCGGTGTGGGCGAACGCGAACTGATCCGACGCTCCGCCGGGCCGCTCGGCGCATGCGAGCAGCCCGCGCTCGCAGTTGCCGCGGATCGTCGGCAGGGCGAGCGGTGCGAGCAGGTCGGCGGTCGCGGCGGGCTCGAGCGGCCCCGACAGGATGTCGCCGAGGTTCCAGATCGCGTCGACCCGCTGGCGCGTGATGCGATCGAGCACGGCGGCGAGCGCACAGCGGTTGCCGTGGATGTCCGAGATCAGCGCGATCCGCATGATCGCACGCTAGCACCGCGGCCGCGCGCGGCGCCGGCACAGCCGCGGCGCCCGGCCACGCGCACACGCACGACCGCCGCGGCCCGGCTCGAAACGCTCGCAGCTCGCGCGCCGCGCCGCGGTCAGAACAGCCGGCCCTGCGAGCTGCCGGGCCCGCCCGACGGCGCCTTGGTCGGCGCGACGAGCCCCATGTGGGCAAACCCGGCGGCGGTGGCGACCCGGCCGCGCGGCGTGCGCGCGATGAAGCCGACCTGGAGCAGGAACGGCTCGACGACCTCCTCCAGCGTGCCGCGCTCCTCGGACAGCGACGCGGCGACCGCCTCGATCCCGACCGGGCCGCCGTCGAACCGCTCGCAGATCACCGACAGGTAGCCGCGGTCGAGCGCGTCGAGCCCGGCGTGGTCGACCGCGAGCCGGTCGAGCGAGGACGACGCGATGTCGCCGTCGACCGCCCCGTCGCGCTCGACGGTGGCGAAGTCGCGGACCCGGCGCAGCAGGCGGTTGGCGATCCGCGGCGTGCCGCGCGATCGGCGCGCGATCTCGGTGGCGCCGGCGTCGTCGATCGGCACGCCGATCAGCAGCGCCGAGCGCTTGACGATCGCCTTCATGTCGGGAAGGTCGTAGTAGCGCAGCTGCCAGTGGAACCCGAAGCGGTCGAGCAGCGGCGCGGACAAAAGGCCCATCCGCGTGGTCGCGCCGAGCAGCGTGAACCGCGGCAGCTGCATGGTCACCGCCTTGGCGTGCGGGCCCTCGCCGATGAACAGGTCGAACCGGAAGTCCTCCATCGCCGGATACAGGTTCTCCTCGACGACCGGCGCGAGCCGGTGGATCTCGTCGATGAACAGCGCGTCGTGCTCGCCGAGCGAGGTCAGCAGCGACGCGAGCATGCCCTTGTGGTCGATCGCGGGGCCGCTCGAGACGTGGAGGTTGACGCCGAGCTCGTTGGCGATCACGTGGGCGAGGGTGGTCTTGCCCAGACCGGGCGGGCCGGCGAACAGGAAGTGATCGAGCGCCCAGCCGTTCTGCTTGGCGGCGCGCACCGAGATCTTGAGGTTGTCGATCAGCTCGCGCTGGCCGATGTAGTCGGCGAACGTGCGCGGCCGCAGCGCGGCTTGCCAGGCCTTCTCGCCGACGCGCTCGGCGGCGGCGATCTCGCGGTCCGGGTCGGGCGGCTCGCTGGGTGGGTCGGTGTGTTTCTTGCGGGGCACGCGTCGTCCTTGGCCTACCGGGGCATGTTACGCAGCGCCTGGCGCAGCAGCGACTCCAGCGACGCGTTGTCGCCGACCTGCAGATCGCTCACCGCCGCCTCGGCCTCGACCGGCCGCCATCCCATCGCGACCAGCGCGGTCATGACCTCGGCGACCAGCGGGCTGCGCAGCGGTGCGCCGGACCGCGGCCGCGCGGCGCCCGCCGGGATCGCGACCGGCCGGACGCCGCCCTCGCCCGTCGCGCTCCACGACAGCAGCAGCAGCTCGCACTTGTCGTGCAGCTCGACAATCAGCAGCTCGGCGGTCTTCTTGCCGATGCCCTTGATCCGGGTGAGCCCGACGACGTCCTCACGCGCGATCAGGCTCGCGATGTCGCGCGGGCTGGACCCCGACAGGATCGCGATCGCGGTGCTCGGACCGACGTTCTTGACCGTGATCAGCAGATCGAACAGGCCGCGCTCCTGCGGGTCGATGAAGCCGAACAGCGCGATCTCGGTCTCGCGGACCTGGGTGAACACGCGCAGCACGACGCGCTCGCCGTCGGCCGGCAGCGCCGCCAGGGTGTACGCCGAGCACGTCACCTCGTAACCGACCCCGCCGCAGTCGACCACGACCTGCTCGCCCTCGCGGCGCAGCGTGCCCTCGAGCCGCGCGATCACGGCCGGACCACCGCCGGCACGAGCCGGACCGCGGTCGGCCGCAGCCGCCGCCCGTGGGTGATCGCGACCGCCAGCGCGTCGGTCGCGTCGGCGCGCGGCAGGCTGCGCAGGCCGATCAGCGCCTGCACCATCCGCGCGATCTGGGTCTTGTCGGCCCGCCCCGACCCCGACACCGCCTTCTTGACCAGCGCGGGGGCGTACGACGCCACCGCCAGCCCGGCGAGGCCGACGACGGCGAGCGTCATGCCGCGAGCCTGGGCGAGCGCGATCGCCGAGCGCGGGTTCTGGTGGCTGAACACGTCCTCGATCGCGACGACGTCCGGCCGGAGCTCCGAGAGCACCTCGCGCAGGCTGCGCGCGAGCTCGCCGAGCCGGTGCTCCATGGCGCGATCCTCGGGCGCGGTCAGCACGCCGCACTCGACGTACGCCAGCTCACCGCCGCGCTGGTCGATCGCGCCGTAGCCGCAGACGCGGCTGCCGGGATCGATGCCGAGGATGCGCATCGGCCGAGCGTACTCCAGGGGTCCGACAGGCGCCGGTTTTCGTCGTTTTCGTCGGGGACGGCTGACGGCTGCCGGCTGCCGGTGAGCGCACGGGTAGAAAGTCCGGTCACCGGGGCGGCCCGCCCCTATCCCCGGCCTGCGTGACGCGCATCTCGCGTTTTCAGTGCGGATCCTCGCCACGAGACCGTGCATCGATGCGACAACTCGGTAGCGCGATGAGGCCCGACGGATCCCGGGGTGAACGGCGACACGGCAGGTCGGCGATCGCGGTGCTGGCGCTGCTCGGCGGCTGCGGCCGCGTCGGCTTCGAGTCCGCGCTCGACATCGACGCGCATCGCTGCAACCCCACCGACCCGTGCATGCCGCCCTACCAGATGGCCGGCAGCAGCTGCTATCGGATCTCGACCAACTTCATGACGTGGCCGGAGGCTGAAGCCGACTGCGAGAAGGACTGCGCCCATCTCGCGACGGTCGACGGCTACGTTGAGCACGTCACGCTGCACGGTCAGAGCAGCGACGCCCAGGTGACCGAGATCTGGATCGGCTACACGGATCTGGCCACCGAGGGCACATTCCGCTGGGTCTCGCCTGGCGGCCTCGATCCCCTCGATCCATCGTTCGGTAAATGCTTCTTCGGACCGGCCGGCGCCAACAACACGCCGGGCGCCGACTGCGTGGTGCAGGAATCGGTGGACGTGTGTGGTGACTGGTTCGTCCGCGACTGCGGGCTCGCGCGTCCGTACATCTGCGAGCGCGACGGCAACCCGGCTGACCCCACCAGCTACACCAGCCATTGACCGTTACCGGCAGCCGCCGCCGCTGCACGCCACGCGGCACTCCGCGGCCGGCGCGCACCGGGTCTCGCAGTTGCCGCCGGCGCAGTCGACGTGGCAGCTCGTGCCGGCCGGGCAGGTCGTCCGGCAGCTGCCGCCGGCGCAGCCGAGGTTGCACACCGCGCCGTCGCACTGCAGGTCGCAGCTGCCGCCCGCGCAGCTGGCGTTGCAGGTGCTGCCCGGGCCGCATGCGAACACACAGCCGCCGCCCGGACAGTCCCAGGTGCACGTCGCGTGGTCGGGGCAAGCCCGGTCGCCGCCAACCGACCCCCCGGTGGGAGGCGGCTGCGACGACAGCACCACCGCCGGCGGGGCAGCGATGCAGGCGATGGTGAACGCGCACCACAGGCAACACAGCAGTCGGATCATGAAGAGCTCCTCCGCGGGACGGCGTGCCCGATCTACGGTGGCAGCCCCCGCTGGGGCGACCTCACAGCGACATCACGGGACCACCAGCGACGCGTGGTGTCCCATGGAGCGTGTGCGGTTGGTCGTGCGCATCCGCACACGTGGCGGGCAGGAAGGGGTACACATTGCTTCACCACCACTTCGCAATTTCATGGCGTGGCCCGTGCTACCTGGAGATCGACGATGTCAGACCCGGCCGTGCATGACCTCGCGCACCCCCCCGACGCACCGGCCC
This sequence comes from Kofleriaceae bacterium, assembly GCA_036265355.1. Taxonomy (GTDB): domain Bacteria; phylum Myxococcota_A; class Polyangia; order Haliangiales; family Haliangiaceae; genus JABFXX01. The sequence continues at coordinate 15,651 of DATAPF010000204.1, forward strand.
ACGCGTCCTTGCGCGCCGGCCCCGGCACCCGGCGCGGGTCGCGGTGGGGCTGGTGGGTGGTCGCGGTGCTCGCGATCGGCGCGATCGGGTGGTACCTGCGCTCGCGTCATCCCGAGCGATCGGCTTCGCTGGCCGGCGGGTCGGCGGGATCCGACCGGACCGAGCACGCCGCGGGAGACGGCGGCGGAGGCGGGCGCGGCGGGGGGCGGCGCGGTGCCGGCGGCGAGAGCAGCGACGCCGAGGGCCGGGTCGTCACGGTGCAGGTCGCCCCGGTCCAGCGCAAGGACCTGCCGATCTGGCTCGAGGGCCTCGGGACGGTCGCCGCGATGCAGCAGGTCACCGTGCGGCCCCAGGTCGACGGCCGGCTGGAGAAGGTGCTGTTCGTCGAGGGCCAGCCGGTCAAGAAGGGCGAGGTGCTGGCCCAGATCGATCCGCGGCCGTTCCTGGTCGCGCTGCACCAGGCCGAGGGCGCGCTGGCCCGCGACAAGGCGCAGCTCGAGACCAACCAGGCCAACCTCAAGCGCTACGAGGGGCTCAAGGCGCAGAACCTGGTCGCCGGCCAGCAGGTCGAGGAGATCGCCGGGCAGGTCGGCCAGTTCGCCGGCTCGGTCAAGATCGACCAGGCCCAGATCGAGAGCGCCCAGCTCCAGCTCGACTACGCGCAGATCAAGTCGCCGCTCGACGGCATCGCCGGGGTCCGCCAGGTCGACGCCGGCAACATCATCCACCAGACCGATCCCAACGGCCTGGTCGTGATCACGGCGATCGATCCGGCCGCGGTGTTCTTCACCCTGCCGCAGGATCAGCTCGGCGCCGTCGCGCAGGCGCTGGCCCGCGGCGAGGTCCCGGTCGAGGCCTACAGCCGCGACGGCACGACCCGGCTGGCGGTCGGCAAGCTCGCCGTGCTCGACAACCAGGTCAACCAGGCCACCGCGACGCTGCGGCTCAAGGCGCTGATGCCCAATGCCGATCGCGGGCTGTGGCCCAACGCGTTCGTCAAGGCGCGCATGCTGGTCGAGACCCGCAAGGACGCGATCGTGGTCCCGGCGGTCGCGATCCAGCGCGGGCCGCAGGGCACGTTCGTCTACACGGTCGGTCCCGACCAGGTCGCGCAGATGAAGCCGGTGACGATCGCGATGACCACCGGCGACATCGTGGTGATCGGCAAGGGCCTCGACGGCGGCGAGCAGGTGATCGTCGAGGGCCAGAACCAGGTCCGGCCCGGCGGGCGGGTCGCGCCCAGCGGGGCGAACGGTTCCGGCGGGCCTGCCGCACCCGGCCGGGGCTCGGGCGGCGATCGGGGCTCGGGCGGCGATCGCGGCCGCGGCAAGCGCGGCGAGGCCAGCGCCGGTTCGACGCAGTCGCCCGCCGCCGCGCCGGCCGGTGCCGCGGCGCAGCGGTCGCCGGTGACCGGCAAGGCGGAGTCGCCACGCGGTCCGGCAGCGGGGCCGACCGCGTCGAACCAGCCCGCGGCGCCGTGAGCATCTCCGAGCCGTTCATCCGGCGGCCGGTCGCGACCACGCTGCTGATGTTCGGCCTGATGCTCGCGGGTCTGACCGGCTACTTCCGGCTGCCGGTCGCCGCGCTGCCCCAGGTCGACTATCCGACGATCGTGGTGGCGACCCAGCTGCCCGGCGCGTCGGCCGACACCATGGCGTCGGCGGTGACCACGCCGCTCGAGCGCCAGTTCGGCCAGATGCCGTCGCTCGCGCAGATGACCTCGGTGTCGAGCTTCGGCAGCTCGCAGATCACGCTGCAGTTCACGCTCGACCGCGACATCGACGCCGCCCAGCAGGACGTCCAGGCCGCGATCAACGCGGGGTCGAACCTGCTGCCGCGCACCCTGCCGGCGCCGCCGACCTACTCGAAGAGCAACCCCGCCGACCAGCCGATCCTGACCCTGTCGGTGTCGTCGGACACCCTGCCGCTCGCCGAGGTCGACGACTTCGCCGACTCGGTGCTGGCCCAGAAGATCTCGCAGGTCGCCGGGGTCGGCCTGGTGACGATCGGCGGCGGCCAGAAGCCGGCCGTGCGGGTCCAGGTCGATCCGGTCGCGCTCGCCGGCACCGGCCTGACGATCGAGGACATCCGGCTCGCGATCGCCGCCGCCAACGTCAACCAGCCCAAGGGCAACCTCGACGGTCCGCGCCAGGACTGGGCGCTCGCGACCAACGACCAGCTCGCCAGCGCGGCGAGCTTCCGGCCGCTGATCATCGCGTACAAGAACGGCGCGCCGGTCCGGCTGTCCGAGGTCGCCAGCGTGATCGACGGCGTCGAGAACGCCCAGCTCGCCGGCTGGGCCGGGACGACCGCGGCCGGCCGCGCGGCGAGCCAGCCAGCCGACCCGCGCGCTCCGGCGACCCGCGCCGCGCCGGCGCCGGGCGCCCCGGCCAGCCAGCTGCGGCGCGCGATCATCGTCAACGTCCAGCGCCAGCCCGGCGCCAACATCATCGAGGTCACCGACAACATCAAGAAGCTGCTGCCCCAGCTGCGCGCGTCGATGCCGCAGGCGATCGACGTCGGGATCCTCGCCGACCGCACCGAGACCGTGCGCGCGTCGGTCAACGACGTCCAGTTCACGCTGCTGCTCACGATCGGCCTGGTGGTCGCCGTGATCTACCTGTTCCTCGGCAGCCTGCGCGCCACGTTCATCCCCGGCGTCGCGGTGCCGCTGTCGCTGATCGGCACGTTCGGCGTGATGAAGCTGTGGGGGTTCTCGCTCGACAACCTGTCGCTGATGGCGCTGACGATCTCGACCGGGTTCGTGGTCGACGACGCGATCGTCATGGTCGAGAACGTGTCGCGGTTCATCGAGCACG
>DATAPF010000205.1:0-21803 GCA_036265355.1 Kofleriaceae bacterium
TGTTGCCGATCGCGAGCTCGAGCCAGTCGCCGTCGAGGCGCGCGGTCACCGCGCACGTCCCGCCGCGCGGCGCGTAGCGCATGCCGTTCTCGAGCAGGTTCTCGATCACGCGTGCGAACAGATCCTTGTCGAGCCGCACGACGAGGTCGGGGTCGACGTCGACCTCGATCGTGAGCTGCCGCATTTCCTCGTGCGCGCGGTTGCCGGCGCGAGCGCGCTCGATCAGCTCGATGATCCGCAGCGGCGTGCGATAGGCATGCAGGATGCCGTCCTCGAGCTCGTCGACGTCGAGGATCGTCGCCACCAAACCGAGCGCTTTCTTGAGCAGCGTCTCGGCGTCGTCGAGGTAGCCGCGGACGCGCTCGTTCGTGTCGTCGCCGAGCTCGGAGCGCAACAGCTCGAGGCAGCCGCCGACCGCCGATAGCGGGCTGCGCAGGTCGTGGACGACCAGCGCGGCGAGCACCCGCTTCTTCTCGCGGAGCTCGAGCGCGCTGTCGCGTGACGCGCGCGCCTCGGCGGTCATCCCATGACCCTGTTGCGCCCGCCCTCTTTCGCAGCGAACAGGTGGGTGTCGGCTTGCTTGATGAACTCCAGCGCGTCCTCGATCTCGCCGCGCAGGCTGGCGACCCCGATCGACACCGTGACCGGGATGATGGCGTCCTCGAACTTGAACTCGGCGACCTCGACCAGCTTGCGGATCTTCTCGGCGAACTGCATCGCGTTGTAACCGTCGATCTCGGGGAGCACGATCGCGAACTCCTCCCCGCCGTAGCGCGCGAGCACGTCCTCGCGCCGGATCCGGGTCTTGATCACCGACGCCAGGTGCTTGAGCACGTGGTCGCCCGCGAGGTGTCCGAAGCTGTCGTTGACGCCCTTGAACCGGTCGATGTCGAACATGATCAGCGACAGGTCGCGCCGGTAGCGCAGCGCGCGGCCGATCTCGCGCTCCAGGGTCTCGACGAAGTAGCGCCGGTTGAACACCTGGGTCAGCCCGTCGACGGTGGTCAGCCGGTAGATCTCCTCGTGGTACGCGTTCTCGATGTTGTTGCCGGACAGGAACTTGAAGATGCAGCGGCCGACCTTGATGAAGTCGCCGTCGCGCAGCACGTACTCGTCGATCATCTCGTCGTTGACGTAGGTGCCGTTGGTCGACCCCATGTCGCGGAGCATGATCGCGTTGCCCGTGTTCATGATCTTGCAGTGGTTGCGGGACACCGCTTCTTGATCGATCTGGATGTCGGCCTTCGACGACCGGCCGATCACGATCTGGGGCCGGTTCAGATTGAACTTCTTGCCGAGCTCGAGCCCGTAAATGACGACCAGGCACGCCTCCTTGGCCACCGGACGGTCGCTGATCTTCGAGATCGCCGTGACGACGGTCTTGTTCCGGCCGGTGTCGCTCAACCCGTCCCGATTTTAACAGAACCGGTCACCGGGCGTCCTGTTCGTTCGGGGATCTAGCGCTCCGAATCCGCGCACTCCAGCGTGTCGTCACGGGCGCGCTTGCACAGCAGCGCATCGACGATCCGGTAGCCGCCGCGCTGGAACCTGTACGACTGCAACAGCAACCGTCCTCCGTGTAGGTTCCAGTAGCCGCGAACGTCGGCCATGTTGTCGTCCCCGGTCGCAGCGAGCGGCTCCAGCGCTCCGCCCTCGAAGGTCCCGACGTAGCGCGCGCAGTCCGGTGAGCCGGTCGGCGGCACGACGAACACATTCCAGTAGCAGTTGCCCTCCGCGGTGCAGAGCGAGCGATCGACCACGATCGCCTCGGGGACGCCGTCGCCGTTCAGATCCCGGTCGGCCCGGTCGAGCCGGGGGTGCGAACCCAGCACGCCGTCGCGGCTCGGGTTTGCACACGAGCCGACCTGGACCGACGGGGCTGGCCTCAGCCGGGGCGCGGCCGGCGGCAGGGGCCTTTGACATGCGGCCAGCGCAAGACCGACCGCACAGACCCCGGCCCGGAAGCCGGCCCGGTGCCCGACCCTGAACCCGGCCCTGAACGTGGCCGATGAGATCCACGACCTGCGCATGCGCAATTGCGGCGGGGAACCTACATCGAAATGCCGAAACATTCTTGTGCGGACGGGCAGATGACGTTACATCCAAGGCCGATGCGGCGCTCCCACTACCTGCTGGCTGGGGCCGTGGTGGTGGCCGGCGCTGCGGCACTCGTGGGCAACCGCACAACCGCACCGGCCCGGGGCGAGCCCATCGCCCCCCAGCGCCCGGACCCAGGAGCTGGGGCCGAACCGCGTTCCGCGGCCGATCCCGGGGCCGTCGAGCGTGCTCCCGGTCACCCCCCGGCGGCCCCGGCGGCCCCGGCGGCCCCGGCGGCCCCGGCGGCCCCGACGGCCTCGCCGGCCTCGATCGCCGATCTCATCGACCTCGATCGCCGCGAGCTCACCGCCGACGGCGCGCGCTACGAGGCCCCGCTCAAGGACGGCCGCCGCGCCGTGCTGACCCTCGATCCGACGCTGCAAGCGCTGGCCGAGAAGCTGCTCTCCGAGGCGCGCGCGCCGCGCGGAGCGATCGTCGCGATGGCGCCCGACGGGCGGATCCTCGCCCTCGCCGGCCGGCGCAGCGATCCGGCGGTCAAGACCGCCCGTGAGGCTGCCGCGGCGGCCCCGGTGGCCATCGCGGCCCCGGCGTTCGACTGGCGGCTCGCCACCGACGTGTGGGCGCCGGCCGCCTCGGTATTCAAGCTGGTCACCGCCAGCGCGCTGGTCGCCGCCGGCGTCGACCCGAGCGACAAGGTGTGCTTCCACGGCGGGCTGCGCTCGGTGCAGGAGTCCAACCTGCGCGACGACAAGCGCGACTCGCGGTGCGAGACCCTGACCTACGGCGTCGCGCACTCCAACAACGCGATCCTCGGCAAGCTCGCGTTCCAGAGGCTGGCGCCCGCCGAGCTGACCCGGTTCGCCCACGATCTCGGCGTCACCGAGGGTCTGCCCGGCGCCGAGCTGCACGGCACCGCCGGCGCGATCGACATCCCCGCCGCGCGCGATCTCAGCTTCGCGCAGACCGCGGCCGGGTTCTCCGGCTCGAGCCTGTCGGCGGTCGGCGGCGCCCTGCTCGCCGCGACGTTCGCCGACGGCGGCGAGCAGCCGATGCCGTGGCTGGTCAGCTCGATCGACGGCGTCGCCGTGCCGCCGCCGGGCAAGCGCCGCGCGGTCACCAGCGAGGTCGCGCGCGCGGTCGGCCGGATGATGCAGGCGACCTGCGAGTTCGGCAGCGCCTCGCGGTCGTTCGGCCGGCACCAGGCGATCCGGGTCGCCGGCAAGACCGGCACGCTGACCCGGACCGAGCCGTTCTACATGGAGCACTCGTGGTTCGTCGGCTATGCCCCCGCCGAGCAGCCAGAGATTGTCGTATCCGTCGTGCTCGGCAACCCGGAGAACTGGCACTTGCGAGGCCACGAGGCCGCGCGGCGGCTGATCGACCGCGCTCTCGATCACGATCGGCACGGGCACGAAACACCGCGCGCCGGGAAGACCGCCTCGACGCGCCGCGTAGGATGGTAAGATCCGCCGGTCCGTCTTCCGGGGAGGGTACGACCGTCATGACCAGGTTCACTTCGTTCGCGATCGCGGCGCCGCTGGCGCTCGCGCTGTCAGGGGGACTGGCCGGGACCGCGCGCGCGCAGAGCCAGGCAGAGCTCGCCAACCAGGCCAATGAAGAGGGCAAGACCCTGATGTACGAGGACAAGGCGGCGGAGGCGGCGAAGAAGTTCCAGGAAGCCGTCGCCCGCGTGCCCGAGCCCAAGTACTTCATCAACCTCTGCACCGCGCAGCTCCAGATCGGCAAGCTCGACGAGGCGCTGACCGCGTGCCAGGCGGTCGATCTCAACAACCCGAACGCGGACCAGAAGGACCGCGCCGGCAAGCTGATCGAGCGGATCCGCCAGGAGGCCGACAAGCAGCACCTGACGCTCCACCCCGGCGGCGGCGGCGGCGGCAACACGAACATCGGCCAGCCCAAACCGGCCAACCCGAACGCGCCGACCTACACGCCGACGGTCGGCAAGCCGCTGGACAGCAGCCTCGTGACCGAGGGCCGCCCCGACCACCGCTACACGTGGACGTTCGGCGTCGATTTGTTCGGCGGCGGGGGCCGGATCGGCCAGCCCGACTTCTACGGATCGACCGCCGCCGGCATCCGGTTCAAGGGCGACGTGATGCTCGATCCGGTGAACCGGATCGGGATCCAGGGCTACCTCCAGGTCCAGAAGTTCAGCCAGGGCCGCAACCAGGCGTTCGGCGCCGAGAGCCTGGACGTCGGCGATCTCGGCGTCGCGCTGTACAAGCACTTCTGCCTCGGTGGGACCCCGCGCGCATGCCTCACGCCGCTCGCCGGGATCCAGCTCGCGCTGATGGGGCCGGTCGACGACATGGATTCCGATGGCAACCAGCTGTTCAACTACGCCGCCGGCGGCGGCCGGTTCGAGCTCGCGTTCACCTACGCGTTCGGCCGGCGCTACGAGCATGCGCTCTCCGTGCTCGGCGGGCTCAACGTGTACACGCCGGTGTTCTCGGGGCCGTCCGAAGGCGATCCATCCGGCCAGCTCTCCGCCCGCCAGCGCGGCCTGGATGCCTGGGGCGCGGCCGGCTACCTCGGCATCGGCTACACGTACCGGTTCAACACGCCGGTCGGCAGGACGCCGTTCATCATCCTGGAGTAGCCGCGGGCCCGCGCCTGCGGAACCGAGGCGTTCCCTGATCGCTGCGCCGGTCGACGCGGTGGTCCGCCGTCGGTGGGCGCGACCGCCGTGACTTTGCGTCACGGCGCCATGTTTCGTTGCTGCATGACGTCATGGGTCGATCGAGATCGGGTATGGTCTCCGCGCTGCAACTTCCAGCCAGGAGCAGGAGATCTTATGGCCGGTTCGGATCAGAAGCTGACCGCTAAGCTGGTGCTCCCCGACAGCAAGGAAGCGACGCTTCCGGTGATCGTCGGCACCGAGGACGAGCACGCGATCGACATCCGCAACCTCCGTCAGGAGACCGGCTTCATCACCCTGGACAACGGGTACATGAACACCGGCTCGACGACGAGCGCGATCACGTACCTCGACGGCGAGCAAGGCATCCTGCGCTACCGCGGCTACCCGATCGAGGAGCTGGCCGAGAAGTCGAGCTTCGTCGAGACCTCGTACCTGCTGATCAAGGGCGAGCTGCCGACCACCGCCGAGCGCGAGAGCTTCGGCCGGATGCTGACCCGACACAGCCTGATCCACGAGGACATGCACCAGTTCTTCGCCGGGTACCCGCCGACCAGCCACCCGATGGCGGTGCTGTCGGCGATGGTGACCTCGCTGTCGGCGTACTACCCCGACTGCCTCGACCGCCACTCGCCGATGGACCTCCACATCACGCGCCTGCTGTCCAAGGTCCGCACGATCGCAGCGTTCTCGTACAAGAAGAGCATCGGCCAGCCGCTGATCTACCCCAAGAACTCGCTCCACTACTGCGGCAACTTCCTCCACATGATGTACGCGGTGCCGAGCGAGGAGTACGAGGTCTCGCCGGTGCTGGAGAAGGCGCTCAACCAGCTGCTGATCCTGCACGCCGACCACGAGCAGAACTGCTCGACGTCGACGGTGCGCATGGTCGGCAGCTCGGGCGCCAACCTGTACGCCGCGATCGCGGCCGGCATCCTGGCGCTGTGGGGCCCGCTGCACGGCGGCGCCAACCAGGCCGTGATCGAGATGCTCGAGGAGATCCGCGCGTCCGGCGGCGACTTCAAGAAGTTCCTCGACGACGTCAAGAACAGGCGCGACAACCGCCGGCTGATGGGCTTCGGCCACCGCGTGTACAAGAACTACGATCCGCGCGCCAAGATCCTCAAGAAGATGTGCGACGAGGTGCTCGCCCACCTCGGCATCAAGGATCCGCTGCTCGATCTCGCCAAGGGCATGGAGGAGATCGCGCTGCGCGACGACTACTTCGTGTCGAAGAAGCTGTACCCCAACGTCGACTTCTACAGCGGCATCATCTACCGCGCGATGGGCATCCCGACGAACATGTTCACCGTGATGTTCGCGCTCGGCCGCCTGCCGGGCTGGATCGCCCACTGGAAGGAGATGGTCGACGACAAGGACACCAAGATCGGCCGGCCGCGCCAGATCTACACCGGCCAGAAGATCCGCCACTACGTTCCGATCGACCAGCGCCAGTAGCGCGTCGCGGTGATCGGATGCCGGGGATGCCGGCGCCGGTCAGCGGCAGCCGCGCGGCCGCACGTTGTCGCGGTACTGGCCCTCCCAGTTGCCGGGCGGGTCGTACTCGCAGACGTAGATGTCCATCCCCTTGCACTGCGAGTGGCCGCAGCCGACCCGCTGCGTGCCGCGCCACACCACCTGGGTGAAGTGCCCGGTCTCCATGGAGAATCCGCTGGCGGGGAAGTGGTACTGGGCGATCTCGTCGTACCACATCTTCACCACCGAGGCCGGATCGAGCGTTCCCTTGGTCCCGGCCGCCAGGTTCTCCCCGAAGTTGCCGCCGCTGTGGCTGAACTGGCAGCCGCGATCGCGGAGCGCGTTGGCCCAGCGCTGCGCGACCTCCGCCAGCTTGGCCGACCAGGTCAGCGCCGCGGCGCAGTGCCGGGCCCGGTACCGGTTGTGCGCGTCGACCCAGGCCGCGGCGTCCCCGCGCGGCGCGTCCGGTCGCGCCGCAACCGGCTGCATCGTCGGCCCGGCGCCGGGATCGCCCTCGTCTGCGATCGTGGCCTCGAGCGTGGCCCCGGGCGGGGCCTCGGGCGAGGCCCCGGGCGGGGCCTCGGGGGCCGAGACCGGTCCGGGCGCCGGCGCTGCCGGGAGCTGCACCCAGGGCTCATCCGGTGGGGGGCCACCCGGTGCGCTCGCTGCGACCACGTCGGGCGGGGCCTGGGCGCCGGGCGATCTCGCCGTCGGGCTGCAGGCACAGGTCAGCGCGACTCCGATCCAGATCCGCATGCGCGACTCTCTCGTGCGCGGACGGCGCATGGCGCTAGCATGACACGCCCGGGGCGGTGGTCGGGTCGATGCGCCGAGACCCTTGCATGTCCACCGACATCGCGCGAGATTGCCCACGTGCGTCCCACCGTCGCCGAACTCACCTCCTGCGCGGAGACCCACGGGATCCGCGTCCGCGTCCAGTCGCACTACCTCGCCGAGGAGTCGTCGCCGCGCCAGGAGCGCTACGCGTTCGCCTACACGATCACGATCTCCAACGAGGGCACCCGCAGCGCGCAGCTGCGCACCCGGCACTGGATCATCACCGACGCCCGCGGTCAGGTCCAGGAGGTCCGCGGCGATGGCGTGGTCGGCCGGCAGCCGCGCCTGATGCCCGGCCAGAGCTTCCAGTACACCTCGAGCTGCGCGCTCGCCACCCCGGTCGGCACGATGCACGGCACGTATCGGATGTGGCGCGACGACGGCACGTACTTCGACGCCGAGATCGCCCCGTTCTCGCTCGCCGCGCCGGCGTCCCAGCGGACCGGCGCCCACGAAGCGAACTGAGTAATTTCAGCAAGTTATGCCAGGCGCGTGGCCGGCGCAACAAACCGCAAAGCAATCGCGTAGGCTGTGCGTCTAATCCGCGATGACGCATGCCGAGCGCGAAGCCGCGACCGCGACGGCCCTGGTCGACGCCGCGAAGGCGGGCGATCAGAGCGCGTTCGCGGCGCTGGTGACCCGCTACCGCAAGCGGATCTTCGCGCTCGCGCTGCACATCACCGGCTCGGCCAGCGAGGCCGACGACATCGCGCAGGACGTGTTCCTCAAGGCCTACCGCGCGCTGCCCGAGTTCGAGGGCCGCAGCCAGTTCTTCACCTGGGTCTACCGGATGACGGTCAACCGCTCGCTCAACGTGCGCCGCGACCGCGCGCGCCGCGGCGAGGACATGCTCGAGGATCCGCGGCTGGAGCTCGCCGTCGCCGTCGACGCGCGCTCGGATCCCGGCCGCGCGGCCGAGCTGCGCCAGCGCTACGCGCGCCTGCTGCGCGCGCTCGACGCGCTGCCGGCCGACATGCGCACCACCGTGATCCTGGTGTCGATGCAGGGCCTGGCCCACGGCGAGGTCGCGGTGGTCCAGAAGATCAGCGAGGGCACCGTGGCGTGGCGGATGCACGAGGCGCGGCGCCGGCTGAACGAGGCGATGGCGCCGCAGAAGCTGCAGCGCCGGCGCGAGCTGTCGGCCGAGCTGTCGCGCGTGCTCGTCGAGCATGGCCTGTTCGTCCCGGCGCTGCCCAAGAGCCGCGCCTGACCGCGGCCCTACCCCGCCGGCTTGAACTCGCCGCCCTTCTCGATCGCCTTGCGGTACGCCGGCCGCCCCTGGACCTTGGCCAGCCACTCGATCCAGAGGGGGCTTTCCCGCTCCCTCTCGCCCGGCAAAGCCGGGCGATTCACCCCTCCGCGCGTCGCGTCGCGCGGCCCTTCACTTGATGGCTCTGTGCTCGTCCGCCCGGGCGCTACCCCGCCGGCTTGAACTCGCCGCCCTTCTCGATCGCCTTGCGGTACGCCGGCCGCCCCTGGACCTTGGCCAGCCACTCGGTCACCGTGGGCGAGATCCCGCCGCCGGCGCGGGCGACCGCCGCCTCGAGCGGAAAGCTCATCTGGACGTCGGCGGCGCTGAACGCGTCGCCGGCGAACCACGCGTGCTTGCCGAGGTGGCCGGCGAGGAACGCCAGGTGCGCGGTCAGGTTGGGATCGAGGAACTGCTTGGACACCTGGCCGGCGATCGCCCTGGCGATCGGCCGGACCAGCAGCGGTGCGTCGGTCCGGATCTTGTTGAACACCAGCTTCATGACCAGGAGCGGCATCAGCGAGCCCTCCGCGTAGTGCATGAAGTAGCGGTAGTCGCGGTACCCGGGCGCGCCCGACGCCGGGGCCAGCGCGCCCTTGCCGTAGGTCTCGACCAGGTACTCGAGGATCGCTCCGGATTCGGCCAGCGTCGCGTCGCCATCGGTGATCACCGGCGACTTGCCGAGCGGGTGGATCGCGCGCAGCGACGCGGGAGCGAGCAGGGTCTTGGGATCGCGCTCGTACTTCACGATCTCGTAGGGCAGCGCAAGCTCCTCGAGCAGCCACAGCACGCGCTGCGAGCGTGAGTTGTTGAGGTGGTGGACCGTGATCATGGTCCGATCGCTGTATCATACCCGGCCATGCGACATCTCCTCTTCGCGGCGCTGGTCGCCGCCGGACCGGGCTGTTCGTTGATCACGGTCCAGCAAGAGCCGTTCTCCCCGCTCGAGGTCCGCGCCGACCGGCCGCCGCCCGCACCGCCGCGCGTGGTGCTGACCGCGTCGAGCGTCCAGATCGGCGAGAAGGTCCAGTTCGCCACCGGCTCGGCCGAGATCCTGGCGGTCTCGCACGGTCTGCTCGACGAGGTCGGCAAGGTGCTGACCGACAACCCGCAGATCGAGCTGATCCAGGTCGAGGGCCACACCGACTCGACCGGCACCGCGGCGCTCAACCGCCGGCTGTCGCAGCAGCGCGCCGAGTCGGTGATGAAGTACCTCGCGGGCAAGGGCGTCACCGCCGGCCGGATGCAGGCCAAGGGCTTCGGCCCCGACAAGCCGATCGCCGACAACGCGACCGACGACGGCCGCGAGAAGAACCGGCGCGTCGAGTTCAACATCCTCAAGCAGGGCCCCAAGAAGACGGTGGTGCGCGATGAATAGCTCCCTCGCGATCTCGCTCGGCCTGGCGCTGTGCGCGACGATCCTCGCCCCCGGCTGCGGCGGCGCCGGCCTGGGCGCCGATACCCGGGCCGACATCACCGCGCGGATGACCTCGGCGCAGCCGCCGCTCACCGCGTGCTACCAGGCCGGGCTCCAGACCAACCGCAAGCTCGCCGGCACCCTGGTGGTCGCGTTCGCCGCCGCGCCGGCCACCGGCCAGTTCACCGACATCCAGGTCACGCGCGACGAGATCGGCGACGCCGCGATCCGCCAGTGCGTGATCGACGCGGTCGGCAAGCTCAAGCTCGCCAGGCCGCAGGCGACCCGGCTGTCGATCAGCTACCCGATCCACTTCGCCCCGAACCCGTGACCATGGCCAAGCTACCGACCCGATCCCCGACCCACGAGGACGTCCCGGCCAGCCGCTTGGCGGCGATGGGGCTGGAGCTCGAGGACATCGCCGACGGTGAGACCGTGGCGCTGCGCGCGCTGATCGAGCTCGCCGAGGACCGCGGCCGGCCGACCAGCCATTACCTCGCCGCGATCGCGCTCGCCACCGAGCTCCGGATCGCGCCGGGCGCCCCGGTTACCGTCCGGGTGTGCGCCGGAACCTGCCAGCGCTGGGGCGCGCTCGATCTGCTCGACCACCTGGCCGGCCAGCTGTCCGAGCTTCCGGCCGGCGCGGCGCCGCGATTCGCGATCGCTCCGGTCAGCTGCCTCGACCGCTGCGATCTCGCGCCGGCGTGCGAGATCCACGGCGCCCATGGCCAGCTCGTCGTCGCACCGGCAACGGCCGCCGCGATCGACGACGCGATCCGCGAGCTCGCCGGCTAGCGACAGCTGCGACCGGCGCTGTCACATGTGTCGCACCATGTCTCGCGCTGGCTCGCGTCCACGGTTAGCGCTAGCCTGACATCCGGGTGCTGCGCCTCGACAAGGTCAACAAGTACTACCGCGTCGGGACGCACAGCCTGCATGCGCTGCGCGACGTCGACTTCGAGGTCGCCGGCGGCGAGTTCGTGGCGATCATGGGCGCGTCGGGCTCGGGCAAGTCGACGCTGCTCAACATCCTGGGCATCCTCGACGACTACGACGCCGGCGAGTACTGGCTGGGCGACACGCTGATCCGCGACCTCAGCGAGAAGCGGGCCGCGAACTACCGCAACCGGTTCATCGGCTTCGTGTTCCAGTCGTTCAACCTGCTGCCGTTCAAGACCGCGCTCGAGAACGTCGCCCTGCCGCTGTACTACCAGGGCATCACGCGGCGCAAGCGCAACCAGATCTCGGCGCAGTACCTCGAGCGGGTCGGCCTGCGCGACTGGGCCGAGCACACCCCGGCGGAGATGTCCGGCGGCCAGAAGCAGCGGGTCGCGATCGCGCGCGCGCTGATCGGCAAGCCGCGGCTGATCCTCGCCGACGAGCCGACCGGCGCGCTCGACAGCGAGACCTCGCGCCAGATCATGGACCTGCTGACCGACATCAACCGGACCGGGATCACCGTCCTGGTCGTGACCCACGACCAGGAGGTCGCCAGCCGGACCCAGCGCACGATCCGGCTGCGCGACGGCGAGGTCGTCGACTCGGTGATCTCCGGGACCAACACCCCCCACACCCCCACGACCCCCGTGCGGTCGGCGGCGATGCCCTGACGATGGTGCTCGCGCTCCTCCTCGTCGGCGCCATCGTCGCGCTCGTGATCGCAGCGTTGCTCCTGATCACGCTGTTCCGGATCTCGAGCGTGATGCTGGTCCAGTGGCGAGATCTGCTGTCGATCGACCGCTGGGCCGAGGTGTTCGACACGATCCGGCGCAACAAGCTGCGCACGGCGCTGACGATGATCGCCGTGTCGTGGGGGATCTTCGTGCTGGTGTTCCTGCTCGGGCTCGGCAAGGGCCTCGACAACGGCCTGCGCCACACGTTCGCGCGCGATGCGACCAACGGGATCTGGATGGCGGCGGCCAAGACCAGCGTCGCCCACGACGGCTACGACCTCGGCCGCAAGCTGACGTTCGACAACCGCGACTACCAGCGCGCGAAGTCGGCCAAGGTCCCCGGCCCCGACGGCCAGGGCATCGACCACATCTCGGGCCAGTTCTACATCCGCGGCGGCCAGTTCGGCGGCGGCGAGATGGTGACCAAGTACAACAACAAGGCCAACCCGTTCCAGATCAACGCCGTGCACCCCGACGCGATCTACCTCGCGGCGCAGATGGTCGAGTCCGGGCGGTTCCTCGACGCCGCCGACATCGAGCAGCGCCGCAAGTCGGCGGTGATCGGTCGCGGGGTGCGCGACTTCCTGTTCAAGGACGAGAATCCGCTCGGCAAGTGGATCATCGTCGTCGGCGTGCCGTTCCAGGTGGTCGGCGTGTTCAGCGGCGAGGGCGACGCCGAGCAGGAGCGCCAGATCTACATCCCGGTGACGACCGCGCAGCTGGCGTTCAACGGCGCCGACCACCTCGGCATGCTCGAGTTCACGATCGGCGACGCGAACGCCGAGCAGGCCAAGGCCATCGCCGACCAGGTGGTCGCGCAGCTCGCCGAGCGCCACCACTTCGATCCCAAGGACCCGCAGGCGGTCCGCGTCCACAACAACGTCGAGACGTTCCAGCGGTTCAGCAAGATGTTCCTGGCGATCTCGATCTTCGTGGTGTTCATCGGCGTGCTCACGCTGCTCGCCGGGGTGATCGGGGTGTCGAACATCATGATGATCGCGGTCAAGGAGCGCACCAGGGAGATCGGCGTCCGCAAGGCGCTCGGCGCCACGCCCAACTCGATCATCGCGATGATCATCCAGGAGGCGATCTTCCTGACCGGCGTCGCGGGCCTGCTCGGGCTGTCGGCCGGCGTCGCGCTGCTCGAGCTGGTCAGCCGCGCGGTCCAGAACGAGTTCATCCGCAATCCGGCGATCGACCTGCGGATCGGCGTCGCGGCGACGATCGGCCTGGTGATCGCCGGTGCGCTCGCCGGGTTCTTCCCCGCGCGCGCCGCCGCCCGCGTCAACCCCGTCCACACCTTGCGGGACCAGTAACGAGCCCCATCATGTTCGATCTCGACAACTGGCAAGAGGTCTGGGCGACGCTGCGCAGCAACCGGCTGCGCACGTTCCTGACCGCGCTGGGGGTGTTCTCGGGGATCTTCATCCTGATCGCGATGCTCGGCTTCGCGTCGAGCATGCAGGAGGGGACGAAGCGGCAGATGAAGGGGATCGCGACCAACGTGCTGTGGGTGTGGGGGCAGACCACGACGGTCGCCTACGACGGCATGCCGATCGGGCGCCAGGTCAAGTTCGACATCTCCGACATCGAGAACCTGCGCCGCCTGCCCGACATCGAGTGGCTCGCGCCACGGCTCCGGCTCGGCGGCTGGATGAGCGGCTACAACGTCAGCTACGAGGGCAAGACCGGCAGCTACACGGTGATGGCCGACTTCCCCGACTTCCGCCACATCATCGCGTTCGAGTACGAGGCCGGCCGGTTCATCAACGACCGCGACATCGCCGAGCAGCGCAAGGTGGTGGTGATCGGCCGGGCGATCCGCGACGAGCTGTTCGGCCCCGGCGTCGATCCGATCGGCAAGTACGTGAAGATCAGCGGCGTGTACTTCGAGGTCGTCGGGATCACCCGGACCCTGCGCTCGGGACAGGCGGGCGACCAGGACGCGCACAGCGCGTTCGTGCCGTTCACGACGCTCAAGAGCGCGTTTCACATGGGCGATCGGGTCGGGTTCTTCGCGCTCACCGCCCGGCCCGGCAGCGACGGCCCCGAGCTCGAGCGCCAGGTCCGCGCCACGCTCGCCAGGCGGCACCGGCTGTCGCCCGATGACCAGCTCGCGATCGGGTCGTTCAACGCGTTCGTGTTCTTCGGCAAGATCCAGATGTTCTTCGTCGTGCTGTCGGTCGTCGGCTGGGTGTTCGGCGGCGCGACCTTGCTCGCCGGCGTGATCGGCGTCTCGAACATCATGCTGATCACCGTCAAGGAGCGCACCAAGGAGATCGGCGTGCGCAAGGCGCTCGGCGCGAGCCCGATGTCGATCGTCGCGATGGTGATGAAGGAGTCGATCGTGCTCACGCTGATCGCGGGCCTGCTCGGCGTCGCCGCCGGCACCGCCTTGCTCGCGGCCGGCGGCAGCGTGTTCCAGCGCCTGCCCGACTCGCCGATGGGCCCGCCCCTGCTCAGCTTCACCACCGTGATGGCCGCGGTCGCCGTGTTGATCGCATCCGGCGCGGCCGCCGGCATCATGCCGGCCGCGCATGCCGCCTCGATCCGACCGATCGAGGCGCTCCGTACCGAGTGAGCTCCATGAAGAAAGTCCTCTCGATCGTCTTCGGCCTGGTCGTCCTCGCGATCATCGTCGGCGCGTTCGTCTACCTGTGGCAGAAGTCGCAGGCCAAGCCGGTGGTGTGGCAGACCGAGCACGCCGAGGTCACCGACATCACCAAGAAGACCGTCGCGACCGGCTCGATCGTGCCGCGCCAGGAGGTCGAGGTGAAGCCCAAGGTCACCGGCGTGCTCAGCGAGCTCTACGTCGATCCGGGCAAGGTCGTGAAGATGGGCGACCCGCTCGGCAAGATCTCGATCATCCCCGATGCGATGGCGATGAACCAGGCCGAGTCGCAGGTTCGCACCGCGACGATCGCGTTCGACAACGCCAAGCGCGAGCTCGAGCGCAACGAGGCGCTGTTCAAGCAGGGCGTGGTCGCCGACGCCGAGCTCCAGAAGTTCCGCACCGACTTCGCGATGGCGCGCCAGCAGCTCGACGTCGCCGGCTCGAACCTCCAGCTGGTCCGCGAGGGCGCGACCCGGGCCCAGGGCAAGTCGTCGACCCTGATCGTCACCGCGACCACCGCGGGCATGGTGATCGACGTGCCGGTCAAGGTCGGGTTCTCGGTGATCCAGGCCAACAACTTCAACCCCGGGACCACGGTCGCCGTGATCGCCGACATGGACGACATGATCTTCGACGGCCGGGTCGACGAGGCCGAGGTCGCCAAGGTCAAGGAGGGCATGACCCTCAAGATCAAGGTCGGCGCGATCGAGAAGGACACGCTCGAGGGCAAGCTCGAGTACATCGCGCCCAAGGGCAAGGAGATCGACGGCGCGATCCAGTTCGAGATCAAGGCGGCGGTCAAGCAGAAGTCCGGCATCCAGATCCGCGCCAACTACAGCGCCAACGCCGACATCGTGCTCGAGGAGAAGAAGCAGGTGCTCGCGATGCGCGAGGCGCTGGTCCAGTACGACCACGACAAGCCGTATGTCGAAGTCGAGGCTGCGCCGCAGACCTTCGTCAAGCGCGACGTCAAGCTCGGGCTGTCCGACGGCATCAAGGTCGAGGTGCTGTCCGGCGTGACCGCGACCGACCGCGTGAAGATCCCCGACAACGCCGGCCCGGCGACCCCGGCCGCGGGGTCCGGATCGGGCTCCGGCTCGGGCAGCACCAGGCCCCCGGCCCGGAAGTAGCACGCGCGGCGAGCGGATCCGCCACACCCACCGGAGGGCCGGAGGGCCGAGGGCGGGATCGCATCCGCGGGCTCGAGCGTGAGCCGCCGCATGGCCCGGCAGCGAGCATGCTAGCTTGCTCTCGATGCCTCCCGAGCGGACCACGCTGGGCGCGATCGATGCCGGATCGAACGCGATCCGGATGGTCGTGGCCGAGCTGGGGCCGAGCGAGCTGATCCGGATCGAGGCCGAGCGCGTGCCGGTCCGGCTCGGCCACGGCGCATTCACCCGGGGCGAGCTCGACGACGCGGTGATCGACCAGGCGGTCTCTGCGTTCGTCCACTTCCGCGAGCGGTTCGACCACCACGGCGTCACGATCTACCGCGCGGTCGGCACCAGCGCGGTGCGCAACGCGAGCAACCGCGACGTCCTGCTCCACCGGCTCTACCACGAGGCCGGGATCGAGCTCGAGGTCATCGACGGCGAGGAGGAGGCCCGGCTGGTCCGCAAGTCCGTGGTCCACTCGCTGGGCCCGACCGGGACGCCGCCGCGCGCGATCCTCGACCTCGGCGGCGGCAGCCTGGAGGTCAACCTGCGCTACGGCACCAGCTGGCGCGGCTACTCGCTGCCGGTCGGCACGGTGCGCCTGATGGAGACGTTCGGGCTCGACGGCGCGATCGCCGAGGCCGAGGCCGGCATGGTGCGGCGCTACACCGCCACGCTGATGCACACCATCGCGCGCGGCGCGACCGGCAACGGGCTGGCGGCCGCGACCGGCGGCAACGCCGAGGCGCTGGCCAAGCTCGTCGGCGACGGCAACCCGATGACGCCGAGCTTCGAGCTCGCGGCGCTCGAGAAGGCCCTGCCGTCGATCGTCGGGGTCTCGGTCGAGGACCGGATGGCGCAGTTCGGGGTCAAGCGCGACCGCGCCGAGGTGCTGGCGATCGCGGCGCTGGTGTTCGCCACCGCCGCGCGCCAGCTCGGGATCTCGCGGCTGGTCGCACCCGGGGTCGGCGTCCGCGAGGCGGTGCTGCTCGAGCTCGCCGAGACCGCGCGCGAGGAGCAGGCCAAGGCCGAGGGCGCGCACGACAAGGCGCTGTTCACCGCGGCCCGCGCGTTCGCCAACCGGGTCGACCACGACACCACGCACGGCGAGCACGTCCGCCAGCTCGCGCGCACGCTGTTCCACCAGCTGCGCGACGTCCACGGCCTGCCCGGCGAGCTCGGGGTCGTGCTCGAGGTCGCGGCGCTGCTCCACGACGTCGGCGAGGTGGTCAACGTGCGCGGCCACCACAAGCACAGCGAGTACATGATCCGGTGGGCCCGGATCCCCGGGCTCGACGACACCTCGCGCGAGATGATCGCGCTGCTCGCCCGCACCCATCGCAAGGACGCCGCGCGCGCCAAGCAGATCATCGGCGAGTCCAGCCTGGCCAAGGACCGGCGCGTGCAGGCCCGCCGGCTCAGCGGCCTGTTGCGGGTCGCCGACGCGCTCGACAGCGAGCACCGCTCGCGGGTCGAGCAGATCGTGTGCACCCGGATGGGCGACGCGATCGTGCTCGACCTGGTGGTCCGCGACGGGCCGTCGCGCGACGATGCCCAGCTGCTCCGCAAGTCCGACCTGCTCGTCGAGGAGCTCGGCATGCCGGTCCGGATGACCGTGGCGCGGCCGGTGGCGCCTCCGGCCGAGGGGGTCGCCGCTGGCGGCTCGGTGGTCGCGATCCGCGCGCCGATGCGGTGATCACAGGCCGGGACATCCCCGCGCCGGCCGGCGCGAGGCCGGGACATCCCCCCCGCTGGCGGGCGAGGCGTTCCGCGTGCGGGCAGTTTTCCGCCGCGATTGCGCGAGGCCGGCCTGATGCAGGCGCCCACCGCGGGCCCCGGCGCGCGTTTTTGGCGCTCGAACCCCGTGTTCCCTGCGAGTTTTTGATAACCATGCCGACATGCGAAATCCCTTCCCTCTGATCGCTCCCGCGCTCGCCCTCGCGGTCGCGGCGCTCGGTGGCTGTCCCAAGAACGTACCCGGCGCTGGCTCGGTCCCCAGCGTGCCCGGCGGCGGCGCGGTCCCCGGCGGCCTCGGCGGCGTGTCCGGCGAGGTCGATCCGAACAGCTGCGGCAACTACGCGCTGATGGACGGCGGCGCCAAGCTCAAGGCGTTCCTCCAGGCGACCAAGGACCTCGAGACCACCACCGAGGAGACGGTCAAGGTCGTCAAGCAGAGCTGCGAGATGATCGGCCGCGAGATGGGGATGTCCGACGCCGACTTCCAGGGCGACACCAAGGCGGTCTGCGCCAAGGTCTACCAGACGCTGCGCGACAACATGAAGGTCGCGTTCAAGGCCCAGGCCGGCCTCAAGATCAAGTACAAGCCGGCGGTGTGCCGGGTCAACATCGAGGCCGAGGCCAAGGCCGCCGCCGAGTGCGAGGGCCACGCGTCGGCCGACGTCGGCGCGAGCTGCACCGGCGCCTGCCACGGCCGCTGCGACGGCACGTGCTCGGGCAAGGCCGGCACCGGCGGCAACAGCGCGCAGTGCGACGGCGAGTGCAAGGGCACCTGCCACGGCGAGTGCGAGGGCCACGCCAAGGTCAACGCGTCCGCCCAGTGCCGCGCCAGCGCCTCGGTCAAGGCCAACGCCGAGGTCAAGTGCACCGAGCCCGAGCTCACGGTCGAGGCCAGCGTCAAGGCCGAGCTCGACAAGTCCAAGGCCGAGATGGTGATCCGGGCGCTGAAGAACGGGCTGCCCAAGGCGCTGTCGATCCAGGCCCACCTGGAGCCGCTCAAGGACGCGGTCGCGATCTGGGTCCAGAGCGCCCAGGAGCTCAAGGGTATGGGGCCCAAATTCGTAAATTCGTTCAAGGATCAGGCGATGTGCATCTCCGGCCAGCTCGCCGCGGCGGTCAACATGATCGGCAAGATCAACGCCAACGTGTCGGTCTCGGTCGACGTCTCGGTCCAGGCCAGTGCGACCGCCAGCGGCTCCGCCGGTGCCTGAGGCCGTGGGCCGTGATCGCGATTCGCACCCCTGGCGCACAGGGACCCTTTGGTGTAGCTAGCCTCCCATGAAGACGCTCACCGAGTTCTCGCCGCTTACCCTGCGCAAGGCAGCGGCTGCACGCGCTGCCGCGGGAGGCGCCAAGGTGGGCGCAGCAGCCGCGGAGCTCGATGCTGCGATGGATGCATCCGAGCGCGCCGCGGAGGACGCACCGGCGGAGGACGCCGCGGCGGAGCCGGCCGCGGACGCCGAGGCCGCGACCGCCGAGGCCGTGGGCGAACCACCGGCCGGCGACGCGCAGGGCGACGCCAAGCCCGACCCGAAGCCCGACCCGATCGTCGAGGCGGTCGCGACCGCGCTCGGGGCGCAGCCGGACCGCGCGGCGCGGATGCTCGAGGCCCTGGACATCGTGGGCAACCGCCTCGACGAGGTCCGCCTGGTGCGCGTGTTCCAGGGCGAGGCCGGCCCGCACGGCTCGATCGCGCGCGGCGAGTTCCACTATGCGATCGACCGCGTCGCGTCGGCCAGGCGGCGCGGCCGCGACGACCGGCGCGGCGGTGACCGCGGAGGGCGCGGCGGGCGCGGCGACCGCGGCGGACCGGGCGGCGACCGGCGCGACAAGCCGCGCGGCCTGGGCAGCCTCAAGTTCAGCGCCCAGAAAGACGAGCCCAAGGAGGACGATCGGCCGGGCCGCGGGGAGATGCCGCGCGCCGGCATCGGCTGGCAGCTCACCGCAGCGCCGCGCGACTTCGGCGACGGTCGAGGCCGCGGCGGCCCCCGGCGAGACCGGGGGCCCGGTGGACCGCGGGGGCCCGGTGGACCGCGGGGGCCCGGTGGACCGCGCGGCCCCGGGGGCGATCGCCGCGATCGGGGTCCTCGCCATGGCGGGTATGGGGGTCCGGGGGGTCCGGGCGGTCCGGGTGGCCCGGGGCGCAGTTACGAGCCGACGTTTGGCGCCCCGGTCGGCCACGAGCCGCAGTTCGGTCACCCACCGCCGTTCGGCCACGAACGGACGTTTGGGCCCCCGGTCGGCCCGGACGGTCAGCCGCTGCCCCGCGCCCCGCGGCCGCCGCGCGAGCCCCGCCCGCCGCGCGAGCCGCGTCCGGCGCAGCCGCCGCAGCCCCGGCTGGGGCCCGACGGCCAGCCGCTGCCCCCCAGGCCGCGCCGCGAGCGCAAGCCGATCGGCCCCGACGCCAACGGCCTGGGCCCCGACGGCACGCCGTGGGACCCGGAGCGGCGGGCCCGGCGCCAGGCCGAGCGGCAGCAGCAGCAAGTGAATCCCGAGCAGGGTCACGGCGTCGAACCGGCGGGCGATTCTGCCCCGGCCGCTCCGCCCCATGCCCCTCCCACACCCGCTCCTGCCAGCGACGTCGTCGAGGCCGCCGAGGAATAGCCGGCGGCGGCGACCCGCCGGCGGCGATTCGCCCGGCGAAACCTCAGGTGCGATGATGTGTCGAGGAGTATCATCCGCCTGGAGGTTTCCATGAGCTCCCGCTCGATTTCCGCTGCAGTCATCGTGGCCGCCGTCGCCTGGGGAGGCGTCGCGGCCGCCGACATGTCGCGCAACGTGATCGCCGCGTTCAAGGGCGAGCTGGTGATCACCAAGGGCGAGCTCCCGGAGGGCAAGAACGACAAGGAGACGATCGCCAAGATCAAGGCCGAGCGGCTCAAGGAGCTGACCGGGGAGGCCAAGGGCGACGTGACCGGCTGGGTCTTCCACTACACCGCGTTCCTGACCAGGACCGGCGCGACCGAGCTGACGATGGAGTTCTGGAGCGACAAGAAGCTCGCCGCCAACAAGCGGATCAACAACATCAACCCCAAGGATCCGGTGCTGAGCAGCGACATCTCGTTCGACGAGGACGAGGGCCTGACCAAGGGCAAGGCGTACGTCCTCAAGCTGGTCAACGAGAAGGACGTCGCGGTCGCCCAGACCCCGCTGGTGATGAAGTAGCTCGATCCACCGCGCCGCGCGGCGGTAGAGTCGCCGCGATGCCGTCTCCGTCCCGCATCGACCTGCAGCCGTCACCACCGCGCGTCGACCTGCCGCGCGACTACAACGCCGCCCACGATCTGCTGCAGCGCCACGTCGACGAGGGCCGCGGCGACCGGATCGCGGTGATCGACGACGACGGCCGCCACAGCTACCGCGCCGTCGCCGACCGCGCGCTGCGCGCCGCCGGGGCGCTCGCCGCCCTGGGCGTCGTTCCCGAGCAGCGGGTCGCGATGTGCATGCTCGACTCGGTCGACTTCGTCGCGACCTTCCTCGGCGCGATCGCGCTCGGCGCGGTCCCGGTCCCGCTCAACACGCTGTTCACTGCCGACGACTACGCCTACCTGGTGCGCGACATGCGCGCCGCCGCGCTGATCGGCAGCGACGCGCTGCTCGGCAAGCTCGGCCCGGCGATCGCCGCCACTCGCGCCGCCGCCGGCTGCGAGACCGCGCTCGGCGGCGAGCTCGGCGCGCTACCGTCGTGGCGCCGGATGATCGACCAGGCGTCGCCGCTGGCCGCGTTCGCCCGGACCACGCCCGATGACGTCGCGTTCTGGCTGTACTCGTCGGGCTCGACCGGCAAGCCCAAGGGGGCGATGCACCTGCACGGCAGCCTGATCCTGACCGCGGCGCTCTACGCCCAGCCGATCCTCGGGATCACCGCCGACGACGTGGTCTACTCGGCGGCCAAGCTGTTCTTCGCCTACGGTCTGGGCAACGCGCTGACCTTCCCGCTGTCGGTCGGCGCCGCCGCGGTGCTGCTGGCCGAGCGCCCGACCCCGGCCAGCGTGATGCGGGTGCTGCGCGACCACCAGCCGACGATCTTCTGCGGGGGCCCGACGCTGTTCGCGTCGCTGCTCGCCGACCCGGCGCTGTCGCCGGACACCA
This sequence comes from Kofleriaceae bacterium, assembly GCA_036265355.1. Classification (GTDB taxonomy): domain Bacteria; phylum Myxococcota_A; class Polyangia; order Haliangiales; family Haliangiaceae; genus JABFXX01. The sequence continues at coordinate 20,967 of DATAPF010000205.1, forward strand.
CCTCGCGCCGGCTGCGGGTCTCGACCTCGGCGGGCGAGGCCCTGCCCCGCCACCTCGGCGAGCGCTGGCGCGAGCGGATGGGCAGCGACATCCTCGACGGCATCGGCTCGACCGAGATGCTGCACATCTTCCTCAGCAACCGGCCCGGCGACATCCACTACGGCACCACCGGCCGGCCGGTGCCGGGCTACGATCTCGAGCTCCGCGGCGACGACGATCGGCCGATCCCCCACGATGGCGACGGCCCCGGCTCCGGGACCGCCGAGGGCGCGCTGTGGGTGCGCGGCCCGACCAGCTGCACCGGCTACTGGAACGACCGCGCACGCAGCCTCGCCGCGTTCCACGGCCCGTGGACCCGCACCGGCGACCGCTACAGCCGCGCCGCCGACGGCACCTGGACCTACTGCGGCCGGGGCGACGACATGCTCAAGGTCAGCGGGATCTGGGTGTCGCCGTTCGAGGTCGAGTCGGCGCTCGCCGCCCACCCCGCGGTGCTCGAGGCCGCGGTGGTCGGCGCCGAGGACCGCGACGGCCTGACCAAGCCCAAGGCGTTCGTCGTGCTGCGCGATCCGGCCGCCGGCGGACCCGCCCTGGTCGACGAGCTCAAGAGCTTCGTCAAGAGCCAGCTCGCGCCGTACAAGTACCCGCGGTGGGTCGAGCTCGTCGGCGAGCTGCCCAAGACCGCGACCGGCAAGATCCAGCGCTTCAAGCTGCGCGGCGCGCAGCCGTAGCCGCACCTGGCCCGCCACCCATCCAGCACGATCGACGATCACGCGGTACACTGCACATGCTGCAACCGCAAGGCTGGGTTCCATGGCACAAGCGCTGAAGTTCCAT
>DATAPF010000206.1:0-56143 GCA_036265355.1 Kofleriaceae bacterium
CGAGCTCCAGGCTGCCCTGGGGATCATCGCGATGGTGACGCCCCAGGACTCTCCGGCCGCCCTGGGCACGCTGTGCTGGATCCGCCTGGCCCAGGGCCGTGTCGCGGAAGCCCTCGGCGTCGCCGACGAGGCCATGGCCAAGTACAACGCCATGGCCTCGTCCGGATTCTTCCGTGCTGCGTTCGTCCGCCTCGCCCACGCAGAAGCGCTCGAAGCGGCGGGCGATCATGCCGCGGCGACCGCTGCCATTCGCGCGGCCCGGGAGTATGTCCTCGCAGTCGCGGATCGGATCCAGGACCCCCGCTACCGGAACAGCTTCCTCGAACAGGTCCCCGAGAATGCGCGGATCCTGACGCTCGCCCACACCTGGCTGGGGGAGTAGCCCGCTACGGCGTGCTGTGAGGATCGGCCGGGTCGCTGCCCGCGTCGCGCTCGTCCCCGTCGAGGTGGCCATCGCCGTCGCGATCGATCCCGATGCGCTGGCCCGAGCCGGGCGGGACGCAGGTGAACGTGAGCTCCCGTCCGCCCGGCAGCGCGGGGATCAGGCGGAGCAGCGCATCCGGGACAGGCGGGACCGCCGCGCGATCGGCCATGAACTTGCCTGCACCGATGTAGAGAAACCCGATCTCCTGGTCGACCAGCTGGCCCTTGACGACGAGATCGCAGTCATTCGCGCCGGCGCGGGCGATCAGCAGGTCGATGCGCGGCCCGGCCACCGCGCCGTTCGAATGGGTGAGCGTGATCTGCTGTCCCACGATCGGAAACACGTTGGTGTCGAACGCGAGCACGAAGCCTTCGACCTGGCGCCGCAGGCGGATCCCGTCGGGCCCGTCCGGAAATCCGCCGGGGTTGATGGTGGGGTCCTGATTGAACCCGCTCATGTCGATGAACCGGAAGGCGGTGTCCGAGGAGCCATCGTGCAGGAAGCCGAAGCCGCGAACCTGATCGCCCTGGAAGTCGTTGTTGCCGAGGTTGACGAAGTTCGTTGCTGCCATGCCGAACATCCCGACCTTCTGGTAGGCGTTGCGCAGGTGGGGGACCTTGAACACCTGCGTATCCAGCTCGAAGGCCAGAACGCCCTGGGTCCCGAAGAAGCCGGGGGCCGCGACGCCGGGGTTGCCGTTGCGATCGAGCACGTGGCAGTCCACGCAGGCGTTGGTGAAATCGACGATGTGCGGGTCCGTGAAGAAGTCGCGGCCAGCCTGCTGATCCGGCGTGAGCGAGTTGTCGAGGTTGCGGATCGGATTGGGGGGATAGGTGACCTGGAGGATGAAGTCGCCGAACGCCGCGAGGTCGGACTCGGGGATGAATTCGTTGCGCCCGAGCAGATCCGTGAACCCGACGCGGAACTTCATGAACGCGGCCTTCTCGTCGAAGATTCCGCTATCCGGCTGGACGCTCGGTGCGTCGTTGGCGGCGCTGCGGTCGCCGCGCCAGTGCATCGGCCCGTGGTTCGCCATCCCGCGCAGGCTCTGGGTGGTCATCGGCCCCTTCATCGGCTGGTAGTCGGGGTTGAAGTTCGGATCGAACACGGCCGGCGGGAACACGAACGGCCCGCCGTCGTGGATCACCATCCCGTCCGGGTTGCCGAGATCCCAGGCGAGGCTGTCGAAGTCGCCGAACACGTGGCAGCTCGCGCACGACGTGTCGCCGTGGCTCGAGCTGAACGCGGCGTCATAGAGGAAGCGGCGGCCCTGGACGATGCTCGGCGGCTCGGGGCTGTGCATCGCGACGTGGCCGGTCTCGCTGCGGCTCCGGGTGTCGACGATCGAGATCGCGTTGTCGAACCGGGTCAGCACGTACAGGCGGTGATCACGCTCGTCGAGCACGAGCCCGGTCGGCCCTCCGCCCGTCACCTGGATCTGGTTCGCCGTGCTCGGGATGAACGTGTCGTTCTCGAGCTCGGAGGTCTGGTAGACCCCGACCTTGCTCGAGCCGAGCGCGGCCACGTACAGGGTCGAGCCGTCGCCGGTGATCGCCATCCCGACCGGCTGCGCCAGGCTCTTGGCGTTCTCGGGGTTGGGAATCGGACTGCAGCACACGTTGTAGTTGATGTGCTTGTTCAGGTGCCGCGGCGCGACGCTCCCGCCGGCACCGAGCACGGTGATCCGGCTCTCGTGCGTGTGGCCCTGCAAGGTCCTGCCCGCGAACAGGCCGGGGCCTTCGAACCGCGCGTCGTTGCGGGCCTCGGTGTTCGACACATACACCTTTCCACTCACCGGGTTCACGATCATGTTGAACAGGATGGTCCCCACGCCGGTGTAGACCCCGGCGGAGCCGGCGAGCTGCGCGGGCGGATCGGCCATCGCGTCGATCACGAACACGTCCTTGTCGGGCAGGTTGAACTTCACCGTGTCGTCCCACACCCGCCCGCTCTCGTCGACCCAGTGCGCGCCGTCGAACTTGACGATCAGCCCCGTGATCGGCTGCGGGATGCCCTGGAAGTTGGTCGTCGGCGACAGCTGGGGAAACACCTCGCCGGGGGGAAGCAGGATCTTGTGGCTGATCGACGTCGTGCGGTTGCCGGAGTGGAACGCGGCCGTGTAGACCCGCGATCCGTCGGGCGTCACGGCGAGCGCACGGGGCGTATCGCTGAACAGCGTGAGGATCTTGATCGGATCGCCGCCGAGCGAGCTGCCCGGGTGGTCGGCGTCGAACACCCAGACGTCGTGGCGGCCGACCCCGGGGCTCGAGAGCTGGGGATCGAACCCGATGTTCTGGCCGCGGTGCGCGGTGGTGATGAACGCGCGGCGGTGGCCCGGACCTCCGAACACGATATCGCGCGGCTCATCGCCGACCAGCAGGGTGCGCACGACGCGGCCCTCGCGTCGACCGGGGTCGAGCGCGACGATGCTGACGCTGTCCGACAGGTGATTGACGACCCAGACCTCGCGATCGGTGGGCGCCGCGACCGCGACCGGCTCGAGACCGACCGGGATCGACGTCCGATGAACCAGGCCGTTGTGCCTGACCTCGAAGACCTCGAGGCGATTGTCCGGTGTGTTGACCGCGAACAGCCGCTTGCCGTCCGGGGACAGCGCGAGCGGTCGCACCTGTCCGCTCTCGAACAGCGTGTATGGAGAAGTGGCCTGTGTGGACGATCGAGGCCCGGGTGTGACGACCGCGCTGGTCCGATCACCGGAGACCGGGTGGTCGTCGGGGGCACAAGACAGCATTGCTGTGAGGGCCAGTACCATCGCGATGAGTGACGTCATCGAGCTGGTGTACGAATGTCGTGAATTCATACTGTCTCCCCCTTTGCGTGGTTGTACATGCGACTCCACAGGTCTGCATCGAACGTTAGACGTGCAGCGAGAGAATCTCACGTTCCATTTACTCATCATCAACGTCGAATGGGAAGCACGAAGTGCGGGCGTGCGCTCGCGAGACAGTTCCCGCGTGGATACATAATACATATCCACTCAGGTTGTAGAAATATAGAAAGCATCGGTCGTGAGCCATGTCAGAAGGTCTGGACCCCACCTACCTCGGCGCGCCCGCTGACTGACGCACCGGGACGCGATTCGCTGTCGGTGTTGTGCCAGATCTTGCCGAACGGCTCGTGCCGCAGCGATTCCTCGACCGCACGGCGACTGGAGGCCCGGCTCACGGATCGCGGCGGGCCTACGCGAAGCCGGGCGGGCGCTCCGCCGCGACACCGAGCGCCCGCTCGAGCGCGATGCCGGCGCGACCGAGCGTGCCCTCGTCGAACAGCTTGCCGATCAAGGTCACGCCGTGCGGCACGCGGCGCGGCGGCGAGAACTTCGGCATCGGGTGCGCGGGGTCGGGGGCCCAGTCGCTGCGCGCCTCGCCGACCTCGACGAACCCGGCGCGCAGGGTCAGCGACGGGTGGCCGGTGGCGTTGGTGATCGTCAGCATCTCGTCGCGCAGCGACGGCACGAGCAGCACGTCGACGGTGCTGAACACGCGCGCCATCTCCTCGGCGACCTTGCGGCGGAGCCGGTCGGCCTGGACGTAGTCGACCGCGGACAGCAGGCGCGACTGGCGGAACGTGTTCGGCCACGCGTCGGGCACCTGCATCTTGAGCTGATCGAGGCCGTGGCTCAGCGTGAGCTCCTCGAACGATGCCGCCGCCTCGGCGAACAGGATCACCTGGATCGAGCTGTACGGCCAGTCGGGGAGCTGGACCTCGACCGGCTGCGCGCCCAGCTTCTTCAGGGTCTCGAGCGCCGCGCGGTCGACCTCGGTCGCCGGGGCCTCGCCCATCCAGCGCGGGAAGAACCCGACCTTGAGGCCCTTGATCCCGGCGGTGGCGTCGAACTCGAGCTTGCTGGGCACGCTCGAGACGTCGCCCGCGTCGGGCCCGCTCAGCGCGGCGAGCGCCAGGAACGTATCCTCGACGGTGCGCGCCATCGGCCCGAGCTTGTCGAGCGACCAGCACAGGGTCATGGCTCCGGTCCGCGCGACGCGTCCGAAGGTCGGACGCAGGCCGGTGACGCCGCACCGCATCGCCGGCGCGATGATGCTGCCGCCGGTCTCGCTGCCGAGCGCGAAGCCGACGCAGCCCGACGCGGTCGCCGCGCCCGGCCCCGCGCTCGAGCCCGACGCACCCTCCGCGAGCAGCCACGGGTTGTTGGTCTGCCCGCCGTACCAGATGTCGTTGAGCGCCAGCGCGCCGAGGCTGAGCTTGGCGACCAGCACGGCGCCGGCCTGGTGCAGCCGCGCCACGGTCACCGCGTCGGCCTTCGGCACCCGGTTCCGGAACGGCTCGGCGCCCCACGTCGTCGGGATGCCGGCGGTGTCGACCAGGTCCTTGGCGCCCCACGGGATGCCGTGCAGCGGCCCGCGGTACTTGCCGGCGGCGATCTCGGCGTCGGCCTGCCTGGCCTGGGCGAGCGCGAGGTCGCGGGTCAGCGTGATGACCGCGTTGATCTTGGGCCGGAACCGCTCGAGCCGCTCGAGGTAGATCCGGGTCAGCCGGTCCGACGTCAGCTGCCGGCTCTCGATCCATCGCGCGAGCTGGGTCACCGGCGCGAACGCGATGTCGTCGTCCTTGCCGGGCAGCTTGCCGGGCGACCCGGGGCTGCGCACGAACCGGTTGCGGGCCGGCCCGACGGTGAGCCCGGGCAGGGCAGGGTTCCAGTGGCTCGCCGGCGACACCGCCGGGTCGAGCGCGACCTTGCGCGGCCCGGTCCGGCGCTCGTACAGCGGCGCCATCGCCACCCGCCAGTTGCCGGCGGCCTGGGCGCGCTCGGCCGGGGTGTAGCTCACCTGCATCAGCTTCTCGGCCTCGGCGATCGTGCCGGCGGTGATCGGCGGGCCGACCGCGGGGCCGGTCCCGAACGCCGGCGGCTGCCCGGCGGGCGGCGCGGCCGGCGGGGGCGGCGATCCGGGCGGCTTCGGCGTGTCGGCCCGCGCGACGCGACCGACCGCAGCGGCCCCGAGCAGGCCGAGGACAGGACCCTTCAAGAACTGTCTGCGAGAGCTGGGCATGGCCGGCACGGTACTCGAAACCGGGCGCGCTGTGCCGGGCCGCCCACCCCGCGGGCCGTCGGACGGAGGATCGACGAGCTCGAGCAGGTCGCCGGCCGGATGCGGTTCGCCCGCTCGCTCGCGCAGCGCACCACGCGCAACGACGCCGACCGGCTGCGCACGTACCTCGCCCGCTTCGGGCTCGATTTCGAGTCGATCCCGGCCGGCGCGGCATGATCGCGGCAACATGGGATACCTGCGCCCCTGGGGATCGATATGCTGCGCGGACTTTGATGACGACGCCCTCGACCCCGCACGCGGCGAGCCTCGACGCAGTGCGTTCCTTGTTCCCGGCGCTGCAGCGCCGTCACAACGGCTCGCCGGTCGCCTACTTCGACGGCCCGGGCGGGACGCAGGTGCCGCAGTCCGTCGTGGACGCGGTGAGCGACTACCTGCTCCACCACAACGCCAACACCCACTGGGCGTACCCGACGAGCATCGAGACCGACGCCGCGCTCGCGGCCGCGCGCGAGGCGCTCGCCGACTTCCTCGGCGGCCGTCCCGACGAGATCGCGTTCGGCGCGAACATGACGACGCTCACCTTCCACCTCGCCCGCGCGCTCGGCCGGCAATGGTCCGGCGGCGAGCTCGTCGTCACCGAGCTCGATCACCACGCCAACAGCGATCCGTGGCGCGACCTGGCGCGCGAGCGCGGGCTGACCGTGCGCGTGGTGCGGTTTCACGCCGAGACCGGCCAGCTCGATCTCGCCGAGCTCGCGGCGGCGATCGGACCGCGCACCCGGCTGATCGCGATCGGCGCGGCATCGAACGCGCTCGGCACGATCAATGACGTCCGCCGCGTCGCGGATCTCGGTCACGCCGCCGGCGCGCTGGTGTTCGTCGACGCCGTGCACTACGCGCCGCACGCGCTGGTCGACGTCGCCGCGCTCGGCGCCGACTTCCTCGCGTGCTCGGCCTACAAGTTCTACGGGCCGCACATCGGCGTGCTGTGGGGGCGGCGAGCGCTGATCGACGAGCTCGACCTGCCGCGGCTCGCCCCGGCGCCGCAGCAGTCGCCCGAGCGCCAGGAGACCGGGACCCAGAACCACGAGGGCATGGTGGGCGCCGCGGCGGCGGTCGAGTTCCTGGCGTCGCTCGCCGGCGGGCCGACCCGGCGCGCCCGGCTCGAGGCGGCGTTCGCGGCGCTCCACGCGCGCGGCCAGGCGCTGGTCGAGCGGCTGTGGTCCGGCCTGCGCGCGCTGCCCGGCGTCACCGTGTACGGCCCGCCGCCCGGCCAGCCGCGGACGCCGACGGTGGCGTTCACCGTGCGCGGCATGGCGCCCGAGGCCGTCGCGCGCGCGCTCGCCGAGCGGGCCGTGTTCGTGTCGCACGGCGACTTCTACGCCCAGACGGTGGTCGCCCGGCTCGGCCACGCCGACGACGGCGTCGTGCGCGCGGGCTGCGCCTGCTACACCGCCCCCGACGAGGTCGAGCGCCTGATCGACGGCGTCGCCGCGCTGGCGCTCTAACCGCGCTGCTTGGCCTCGAGCTCGGCCTGGTAGCGCGCGGTCGAGTGCGCGACCGCCTTGAGGTTGTCCTGGGCGAGCACCGGGCGCGCCTCGCGGGCGCGGGTCCGGGCGTCGGTGGTCGCCTGGAACTGGCCCTGGAAGTGGGGCGCGACGTGGCGGGCGAACAGCTCGTAGCTGCGGAACCGGGCCACCGGGGCCGCCCAGTCGTGCGCGAGGTGCAGGAAGCAGCCGAACCCGCCGCTGGACTGCGCCTGGAGCCGCCGGATCTGGGCGATCGCATCGTCCGGCGTGCCGATCGCGCCGAGCCCGGTCTGGTTGATCAGGTCGGCGCACTCGCGCGGCGAGGTGCCGTCGCCGACGGCCATCTGGGGGAACGCTGCCGTGCGCTGGAAGTAGTCGAACCACTGCAGGATGCCGTGCTCGACCTCCTGGTAGGCCTGCTCGCGGGTCTCGGCGAGGTGGAACGCGCCGACCAGCCGCCACGCGTTGCGGTCGACGGTGACGCCGTAGTGCGCGGCGCGCTCCTCCATGATGTTCCAGTGCAGCGCGAGCACGTCGAACCCCGCGGCCGTGGTCGCGCCGATCGAGAGCAGGCCGTGACCGTAGCGGCCGGCGAGCCGCGCGCCGGCCGGCGAGGCGACCGCGGCGATCGCGATCTCGGGGTGCGGATGGCTGTACGGCCGGAGGTGGAGCCGGGCGTTGCGCAGCGTCCAGCGGCTGTTCTCGAAGTTGATCGGCTCGTCGCTGCGCATCAGCCGCGTGATGAGGTCGACCGCGTCCTCCATGAGGTCGCGGGTCTGCGACATGTCGAGGCCGATCATCGCGGCGTCGCTCGGCAGCGCGCCGGGGCCCAGGCCCAGCATGAACCGGCCCTTGGTCATGTGATCGAGCTGGACCGCGCGCTCGGCGACCCACAGCGGGTGGTGATAGCTCGCGCTGATCACGCCGGTGCCCAGCTTGATCCGCCGGGTGCGCTCGGCCGCGGCGGCGATGAAGATCTCCGGCGCTGCGATGATCTCGCTGCCGGCGGAGTGGTGCTCGCCGATCCAGGCCTCCTCGTAGCCCAGCCGGTCGAGGTGCTCGATCAGCGCGAGATCGCCGTCGAGCAGGATGGTCGGATTGACCCCGGCGGGGTGGAACGGAGCCATGAAGATTCCAAAGCGCATTCGCGACATCCGTACTGCCTCCCTTGACTTACAGGTTGGTGCACGATCCGGAGTACCCCGCGCAGCATGCCGTGCCGGTGCAGGCCGAGCCCAGCATGGTGGTCATGATCGCTCCGGTGTTGGTGAACGACGACAGGTGATCGACGTTGACGTCGAGCTGCGCCTTGAGCGCGGTGGCGGAGTTGAACTTGCACTGGTCGCCGCCGACGATCGCGTCGGAGCTGCCGCCCGAGAGCGTGAAGAACCGCACCGCGGTCCGCCGCGCCGGCTCGTTGCGGAACCCGACCGAGCTGCTGGTCCCGGTCCGCGGGTTCGAAGCGCCGGCGGCGCCGTCCGGCCAGAACCCGAAGGTGTTGGAGTCGAACACGTTCTGGCTGCCGCAGGTCGGGAATGCCGGGTTGGCGAACCCGACCGACAGGCAGCTCGACAGCCCGTGCAGGCCGCCCGCGACGTTGACGAACGTGCCGATGCTGCCCCACAGGTTGCCGAAGGTGATGCCGTGCAGCGCGACGGTCACGCCCATCGAGTGCGCGAGGATGTCGACCCTGGACTTGCCGGTGTACGCCTTCACCGCGGTGATGAAGTCGCGGATCATCGCCGCCTTGGTGGCGGTGTGGAAGTTGAGCTGTTGACTGGCCTGCTCGGTCGGGTTGAGCCAGGTGATGCCGAACAGCTCGCAGTCGTTGTAGCCCGCGGCCTTGAGCGTGGCGTAGACGGTCGGCGCGCCATTGCTCGTCGGCCTGGCGAAGAACGTGGCGTTGACGCTGTTGCCGTGGATGAAGATCACCGGGGTCCGGCTCGCCGCGCAGTTGCCGCCGCCGAATCCGCCATCGGGTGCGTTCGACGGGTTGAAGCCGCCGGCGAACTGGTTGGCCGCGCCGTTGTAGACCACGCCCTGGACGGTGGATTCCAGATCACCGGGATCGCCGGCGCCGCCCTGCGCACATCCGGCCCCGGCACCGGCCAGGATGACGATCCAGGACAGCCGCCGTGTCATGCATGGTGTCATCGCACGCGAAGCTAGCACCAAGTCACCGGAACTCGTGGGCCGCGTGCGTCGGATGTGAGCGCGGGGCCCGATCCGCGAGCGTCACCGCTGACGCGGCGGGTCGCGGCGGATCGCGTCATGTGGCGGCGAACCGCCCCACGCTCGGTCGACGCGACCCAGCCGTGCACGCCGCGCCGACCCGGGCCTACGCGCTCCGCCATGCCGGGCCGGTGTGGGCGACGCGCCGGGCCCGCTGCCGGAGATGGTGGCTCGCGCAACGCGCGATCGCGAGCGCCGATGCCGCAGTGTCCGGCACCCGCGACCACATGTGCATCCGACCACCGGGGCACGGATGTCCGGGTCCCGGACGACGGTCCCGGCTCGACGGGCGGCGTCGGGCAGCGCTGCGAGCGCACGCGGGGACGACCCGTGTAGTGGATTCCCCGGCACATGCGCAATCGTCCATGGTCCAGCCGGCGACCAGGGGCTGGCCGCCGTCGCTTCCGACGAGCCGCGCGCGAGCGTGCTCGCACGGTGGCGGTTTCTCGGCGTGCTCACCGCGGTTTATTCGCCGTGGCGGCTGCGGCGGACGCTGCGCGATCCATCGCAGCGTGCCGCGCGGTGTGACCGATCGCTCGGCACGCCGAGTGCTCGGGACCGTTCGCATCGTCACCTGCCATCGGGCACCACGAAGGAGCACAGCCGTGACCGTCATCCAAGCATTTCGTCGTACCTCGGTTCCTGGTCAGCTCGTGGCCAGCGATTCCGTCGAGCACCAGCTGGCGGCGCTGCATGCGCTGCAGCTGGAGCACCCGTTCTGGAACTGCCGGCTGCTCACCGCGTTTGCGCAGGGCGCGCTGTCGCGGGACGACGTCCGCCACGTGTTCTCGCAGTACCACCTGTACTCGTCCAGCTTCACGCGGTTCATCGCCGCGGTGATGGCCAGCTCGGAGAGCGACCTGCACCGCGCCCAGCTGGCGCAGAACCTGTGGGAGGAGGGCGGCGGCTGCGAGCCGTCGCGCCGCCACGCCCAGATCTTCCGCAACTTCCTGCGCAGCTCGCTCGGCATCGACGACGTCGAGCGGATCGTCTATGCGCCGTACACCCGGTACTTCGTCCGCGAGTACCTGGCCCAGTGCCAGCGCTCCGAGCCGGTGTGGGGCACCGCGTTCCTGTCGCTCGGCACCGAGGGCATCGTGTCGCGGATGTACGAGACCCTGCGCACCGGCCTGATCCTCGCCGGGATCCCTGCGGACGAGCTCGAGTTCTTCGACATCCATATCGCGTGCGACGACGAGCACGCTGTCACGCTCGAGAACATGATGCTGTCGTACGCCGGCCAGCCGGGCTGGTTCGACGCCTGCCTGGGCGCGATGCGGCGCGCGCTCGACCTGCGGATGGAGTTCTTCGAGGCGATCTTCGAGGACCTCGAGCGGATGCGGCTCGAGCCGATCGTGCTGCGCATGCAGAACCGCGAGTCGCTGGCGCGCGGGCTCGTCGATAGCGAGCTGTGCCACCGGACAGGCGGCACGACGATCGCAATGTACGACAACGAGGTCGCCCGGCTCAACATCAAGTTCACCGTCGAGCGCCTGCCGCTCGCCGCCGAGGTGCTCGATCCGCGCATGGTGCGGATCCCGCCCGGCAAGTACAACGAGAAGCACAAGCACGCGCACGAGACCCTGATCCACATCCTCGAGGGCACCGGCCAGGTCCTGATCGACGACCGCGTGCTGCCGGTGGCCGCCGGCGACTCGATCCTGGTCCCGCGCTGGGCGATGCACCAGACCCAGAACCTCGGCGACACCGAGCTGCGGTTCCTCGCGGTCACCGACTTCCGGCTCAGCCAGCGCGCGTTCGTCGGCGACGCCGCCGACTACCGGATGAACACCGACGTCGACGGCAAGACCCGGCACTGAGCGCGGCGTCCGGGCCGCGCTACCCAAGCGACTGGACGAACCGGCCGTGGCCGTCGGTGACCGCGAGCGTCCGCCGCTCCGCGCCCGGCCAGGTGATCACATCGACGAGGAACCGCGGGCTGTCGCGCGGTCCGCCGAGCACGGTCTCGGGCTCGAGCCGTAACCAGGCGAGCGGCGCCGGCGAGCGCTCGCCGGCCTGGGTGATCGCGGCGGCGATCCGCCGGCGGGTCTCCGTCCGCGGGTACTGGTAGAACACCGAGTGGTAGACCACGGTCAGCGCGTCGGGGGAGCGGCGCGGCAGCCGGGCCTCCAGCCACTCGGCGGCGTCGGCGCGCTCGATGTGCACGTCGTGACCCGCAGTGACCGCGGCGGCCGCGTCGAACCGCGCCAGCCGCTCGGTCTGGTCGGCCCAGATGTACGCGCGCAGGCGCAGCCGCTCCGCGGGATCGCGGACGTCGATCGGGTTGAGGTCGCACGCGGCGCGCGCGCGGATCCGGGGCACCGCGTCGAGCGGCGGCGGTGGGCCGGTCCACTCGGTCGAGATCTGCACGGGGCCGTCGCCCCACTGCCAGCTCGCGGTGCGGTAGGCGAAGCGATCCCAGTACAGGTTCAGCCCGGCGCTGGCGCCGATCTCGAGCAGCTCGATGTCCTGGTCGTGGCGCGCGGCGAGCCACAGGAACCCCGCGAGCAGCGCGATCGTCCGCCGGGTCTCGTTGGTCTGCGGCGCCGAACCGAGGAAGCCCGCGATCCAGGCGCGGTCGCGCGCGAGGAAGCTCCGGGCCAGCGGCCAGACCCGCGCCATGTCCCACGCCGGCCGGGCGGCCGGGTACTCGGCGGCGAGCGCCGGATCGCGCCCGGACAGCACCGCGGCGTGCAGCGCGCCGGCGATCCGCAATGCCAGCGCGTCGGCGCGCGGCGATCGCGGCCAGCCGGCGACCAGCTCGGCGGTCGGTCCGCCGGCCTCGATGTCGCGCACGAGTTGCTCGAGCAGGCGCGCCGTGAACGGCGAGCCGTAGTCCTCGCAGGACCCGGCCTGCTCCCGGAAGTGCGCGATCACCGCATCGGACACCCCTGGGGGCACTGCGTCGGACGACATGGCCATTGATCGCCTCGATCGGCGCGCCGCGCAAGCCCAGGCGCGCCGCGTCCGGCTTGTCGCGGCCGGCGTCGGCGGATACCGTCGCCGGATGCGCGTCGTGTTCCTGTCCCCGCGGTATCCGCCCGAGATGCGGCAGTTCACGCGCGGCCTCGCCGAGGTCGGCGCCGAGGTGCTCGGCGTCGGCGATGGCAGCCCCGAGCCCGAGCTGCGGCGCTACCTGTCCGACTACCTCGAGGTCCCGTCGCTGCTGGACGAGGACGACGTGATCGCCCGGGTCCACGGCTGGCTGCGCGGCCGGTCCGTCGATCGCGTGCTCGCCAACTGGGAGCCGCTGGTCGTCGTCGCGGCGCGGCTGCGCGAGCGGTTCGGGCTGCCCGGGATGTCGGTCGACGCCGTGCGCGGGTTTCGCGACAAGCAGCTGATGAAGGACCGGGTCGCCGCCGCCGGCCTGCGGGTGCCGCGCGCGCAGCGCGTGCGGTCGATCGCCGAGGTGTGGGGCGCGGTCGAGCACACCGGGTTCCCGGCGATCATCAAGCCGATCAGCGGCGCCGGCAGCGCCGATACCTACAAGGTCGAGTCGCGCGCCGACCTGGAGCGCGTGCTGCCGCGCCTGCACCACGTCGCCGAGGCGATCTGCGAGGAGTTCATCGCCGGCGAGGAGTACACCTACGACACCGTGTCGATCGCGGGCCGGCCGGCGTACGAGAGCGTCACGCGCTACCTCCCCAACGCGCTGGAGATGCGATCGCAGGAGTGGGTCTCGCCGATCATGCTGACCGTGCGCGACCTCGACCAGCCGCACGTGCGCGGCGGCATCGAGCTCGGTCGCCAGGTGCTGACCGCGCTCGGCATGGGCGACGGCATGACCCACATGGAGTGGTTCCGGACCGCGAGCGGCGAGGTCGTGTTCAGCGAGGTCGCGTGCCGGCCGGGCGGCGCGTGCGTGGTCGACCTGATGAACTACACCAGTGACATCGATCTGTTCCGCGAGTGGGCGCGGGTCGCGACGTCCGGGCGGTTCGACGCGTCGACCGAGCGCAAGTACAACGTCGGCATCATCTTCAAGCGCGCCCGCGGCCCGGGCCGGATCACGGCGATCGCCGGGCTCACCGAGTACTACGATCGCTATCGCGCGCACATCGTCGAGGACACCGTGTTCCGGCCGGGCACGCCGCGGCGCGACTGGAAGGCGACGCTGCTGTCCGACGGCTACCTCGTCATCCGCCATCCGGAGTGGGACCAGGCCCAGCAGATGGCGCTCGCCGCGGCCACCGACATCCAGCTCCACGCTGCGTAGCGATCTCGCGCTCGCGGGCGGAATGACCCGGTGTCGCTCCGACCGGCGGAGCGGTGGCGGCGCGCCGCGATCGCAGGCTGACCCGGCCGCGCGCCCGGCAACTGTGCGCCCGCGATCGGGCGGCATGCGCTACACCTGGGCTCACCGCCTCGCCATGACTGCTCCGCGCACGTCACCTCCGCCCCTGTCGCCCGTGTTCTGGGTCCTGTTCTGGGGCATGCTGGTCAACCGCGCCGCGAGCTTCGTCGGCGTGTTCCTCGCGCTGCACCTCAAGCAGGACCTCGGGATCTCCGACGCGACCGCCGGCTGGGTCGTCGGTTGCTGGGGACTCGGCGGGTGGCTCGCGTCGCCGGTCGCCGGCGTGCTCACCGACCAGGTCGGGCGGCGGATCACGATGCTGCTCGGGCTGGTGCTCGGCGGTCTGTGCGTGCTCGCGATCGCGTTCGCCGCGGATGTGCGCCTGCTGTTCGCGCTGGCGTTCCTCGGCGGCGGGACCTCGCAGCTGTTCTTCCCGGCCTCCAATGCCGCAGTGGCCGACGTCGTGCCGACGGCGGACCGTCCGCGGGCCTACGGCCTGATGTACTGGGCGGTCAACCTCGGCCTGGCGATCGGCTTCGTGGTCGCCGGCGTGGTGCCGGGTCGCTACCTCTGGCTGCTGTTCGTCGCCGACGCCGGGACCACGTTCGCGTGCGCGGCGATCGTCGCCTTGCGCGTCCCCGAGACCCGGCCGGCCGGTATCCACCACGAGCCGGTGCTGCGCGGGCTCGCGCGGGTCGCGGCGGACCGGACGTTCCTCGCGTTCGCCGGGCTGCACCTGCTGGCGCTCGTGGTGTTCACCCAGTTCCTGCTCGCGCTGCCGCTCGACATGGACGCGCAAGGCCACGGCTCCCGCGAGTTCTCGTGGGTGATGGCGTTCAACTGCGCGGGCGTGGTGGTGCTCCAGCCCTGGATGGCGCCGCGGCTGCGCCGGTTCGACGGCTCGCGCCTGCTCGCGATCTCGGCGCTGCTGTTCGGCCTGGGCTACGGGCTGAACGCGCTCGTCCCCGGCCTGGCGCGCTCGCTCGCCGAGCTCGGCCTCGGCAGCGCGCACGCCTGGGGCCTCGCGCTCTACCTCGCCGGTGCGGCGCTGTGGACGGTCGGCGAGGTCCTCGGGTTCCCGGTCGCCGCGTCCCTGGTCGCCGACCTCGCGCCGGTCGCGCTGCGCGGCCGCTACCAGGGCGCGAACGCCATGGTGTGGGGCATGGCGATGGGGCTGTCGCCGATCCTCGGCGGGCAGGTGATCGGTGGGCTCGGCGCCCCGGTGCTGTGGGCGCTGTGCGTCGGCGTCGGGGTCGCGGTCGCCGCGGGACACCTGCTCGCGGCGCCGGCGCGACGCCGCCGGCTCGCAGCGCTGGCGGCGGACGGCGCGGCAGCGCGGGCGAGCTGAGCGACGCGATCCAGCTACAGCTCGCGCACGAAGAACGCCGCCGTCGCCCGGTACGCGGCACGCCGCTCGGTCGGGGCCGTCGGCGCGGAAACCACGGTTCGCAGGCACAGGGCAGATCGGCGGCGTGCGATGCTGCGGCCCGCGATGCGTGGGGGGCCTGACATGACCGACACGACGACACCTGTCGACTCGCCGATCTATCGCGGGATGAACCGCGCGGCGCTCGACGCCGCCTACAACAACAGCGCTGCGGTCGCCGACAGCGAGCGCTGGCTGGAGCAATGGCGTCGCCACAGCGCCGAGCTGCGCGGCGCCGCGGGCGCGCGGCTCGACGTCGCGTACGGTCCCAAGGAGCGGAACCGCCTCGACTACTTCCCGTCGGGACGGCCCGGTGCGCCGCTGTTCGTGTTCCTGCACGGCGGGTACTGGCAGCGCAACGCGAAGGACATGTTCGCGTTCGTCGCCGAGGGCCCGCGCCAGCGCGGGATCGACGTCGCCGTCGCCGGCTACACCCTGGCCCCGGCCGCGCGGTTGACCGACATCGTCCGCGAGGTGTCCGACGCGCTGACATTCCTGCACGGCAACGCGGCGGTGTTCGGCTTCGACCGGCGCGCGCTGTGCGTCGGCGGCTGGTCGGCGGGCGGCCACCTCGCCGCGATGTCGTGCGGCCATCCCGCCGTGCGCAGCGCGCTCGCGATCAGCGGCATCTTCGATCTGGAGCCGATCGCGCTCAGCTACATCAATGATCAGCTGCGGCTCGACGCCGCCGAGGTCGCCGCGCTGAGCCCGGCCCGCACGTTGCGCCCCGGCCTGGCGCCGCTGGCCGTCGCGGTCGGCGGCGACGAGCTGCCGGAGCTCCAGCGCCAGTCGACCAGCTTCCACGGCATCGCCGGCTCGCTGGGCGTCGCGACGGCGCTCCACGTGCTGCCGGGTCACCACCACTACTCGATTCTCGACGAGCTCGCCCAACCCGACGGCGCGCTGACCCGCGAGCTGCTCCGCCTGGTCGGAGCCTAGCGCGGTGCGCTGGATTCGGCGTCCGCGGTGATCGCCTGGTTGGCGTGCGCAGCCGCGCGGGTCGGCTGCAGCACGAACAACCGGCGCCGCGCCGCGCCGGGCTCGGCCGCGACCGGCGGGATCCGCATCTCGTACTGGACCGGGCGCCCATGATCGGCGAGCTGGCGGGCGGGGTCGTAGACCGAGTTGAACCGCCACAGCATGCGAATGAAGTTGGTCTGGCCGCGCAGCAGCAGGCGCGCCGCGATCGCCGCGGTGGCGCGCAGCGCGGCCAGCCCGAGGTGCTTGTGGTTGAGCACCTGCTGGGTCCTGACCAGCTCGCGGTAGAACTGCCGGAGCGGCAGCCGGGTCGGCAGCACCGCGTGCTGGATGTCGAACAGCCGGTAATCGCGGGTGGTCAGCGCCTGCGCGCTGGTCGTGAAGCTCTCGGTGCCCGGGTACGGGGTGTTGACCGTGATGTTCACGATCTCGGGCACCGACAGCGCCCATTCGCGGATCACCGCGAACCGCGCCTCGTCCCAGCTCGGATCGGCGATCAGGTTGACGGCGACCCGCACCCCGAGCGAGCGCGCGAACTCCAGGGCCTCGAAGTTCTTGCCGAGCGGAATCCGCTTGCGGAACGCCTTGAGCCCGTCGGCGTCGATCGCCTCGAGCCCGAGGAACATGTACTCGAGCCCGAGCGTCTTCCAGCGCCGGAACAGCTCGCGGTTGCGGAGCAGGACGTCGCCGCGGGTCTCCAGGTAGTAGCGCTTGGCGATCCGCCGGCGCACCACCGCGTCGGCGATCGCGTGGCCGTGCTCGGCCTGGATGAACGCGACGTCGTCGACGATGAACACGCCGGGCTCGCGGATCCGGGCGAGGTCCTCGGCGCAGACCTCCGGCGCGCGCTTGCGGTAGCTGCGGCCGTAGAACGTCCACGCGCTGCAGAACGCACAGTCCCATGGACAGCCGCGCGAGAACTCGATCGACGCCGCCGGGTCGAGCATGCCGATGAAGTACTTCCGGCGATCGGGGACCAGGTCGCGCGCCGGCTGCAGATCGTCGAGTGAATGGACCTGGGTCGGCGGCGGCCCTTCCCCGTACGGGGTGACGGCGCCGGCCACCCGGTCGAGCCGGCCCGGATCGTATCGCCACGCCTCCAGCACGCGCGGCGCCGCGTCCTCGCCCTCGCCGCGGATCACGCAATCGATCGCGCCATCGCCGTGCTCGACCAGCTCGCGCGCGACGAACGACGCGCTGTGGCCTCCGACGCAGAGCAGCGTGCGCGGCAGCCGTGCCCGGGTCGCCTTGCACAGGTCGACGACCTCGGGGAGGTTGGCGAGGTAGTTCATCCCGAACAGCACGGCGTCGGGCCGGAACGACTCGATCGCGCGGTGGTAGGCGCGATGCGAGGCGGCCTGGAGATCGAGCAGGCGCACGTCGTGGCCCGCGTTGCGCACGGCGGCGGCGACGAGCTCCAGCCCGAGCGGCTCGAGGCGCAGGAAGATCTCGTTGTACAGCAGCCCGCTCGGGTGGACGCACAGAACCTTCATGATGCGGCTGCGTGCACGCTGCACGCCATGCGTGTGGATCGCCGTCGTGTCGTCGGCGAGCGGCCCCGGGAGGGCCGAGCACACCAGGCCCACCCGGGCGCAGTGCACGCGGCCCCGGCGCACGTGAACCCGGCGCCCGCGTCGTGCGTCGACGCACCCGTGCTCCGCTCGTCACGATCTCCGGCGAGCGCGGCGAACCGCCGTGCCGGCGTCCAGGCTCGACCGCGCGGCCGGCCGGGTCGCGGCGCCATCGTGTGCCGTGCGTGATGGGCCGCGTCGCTAAATGCTGCGGGCTGGGAGCCACATGTCCAGTGTGCGAATCGGCACGGTGGCCGCGCACGGTGCCGCATATTCCTGCGGTCGCGATTCCATATCACCGGATCTGCAGCAATCGTTGCGTGTGCGCGGGCGCGTTCGATATCCGTTGTGCGATCAATGCGCTTATCGGTTGATCTCGGCGATTGGCATATGTTTGTATGTCCGATACTGGCATCGACCCTGTCTCGATATTGTCAGAGAGCGAGTGGTCGAGTGCGCATCGCCCCGCCAGGAAAGGAGATCACTTCGTGAAGCAGTCCTCGCTACCCGCCGTCATCCTCGGTCTGCCGTTGCTCGCATGTGCTGCCTGCACGGCTTCCGAGCCGCCCCCGATCGTGGCCACCGCCGAGCAGGCCGTGATCACGCAGTGCCCGTATCTCGACTCGACGGACCCGAGCTTCTACGCCGGTCCGCCGGTCAAGTTCGCGTCGGAGATCCTGATCACCAGCGTGAGGGTGGTCGACGATCCGTGCCGGACGAGCTGGACCGGATCCTGTGCCGGCGGTGGCACCCAGGGGATCTGGACGTTCCGCGAGCTGATGACGCGCATGGCGGGCGCGGGCTCCCCGCAGGTCCTGGCGGCGGAGTGGCTGCACCAGTGGGAGATCCCGCTCGTGGTCAACGGCTTCCCGGTGCCGGCGCGCCCGGGGATCCGACCGCTGGTGATCGACCCCTGGCTGGTCGCCAGCGGCTGCCCGGCGGGGTCGCCGATCACCGGTGCGGGCGCATGCCCGCTCGACCTCAAGCAGGCGCCGTTCCGCCTGCTGGCGGTCTCGAACCGCGTCGATCTGGAGTGCGCGGACTACACCGGCGTCGGCCCCGGCGAGGCCCGCTTCGTGTTCGGCATGCTCGACGCGGGCGGCAATCCGCTGCGCGCCGCGGTGATCTTCGAGTACAAGCTGCCGCCGCAGCGCGGTGGTTCGCCGCACACCCCCGAGAACTGGGAGAACGACTGGCATGTGCTGAGCTCCCTGGCGATCGGCTCGCCAACCTACATGGCGAAGCTGGAGAGCATCCTCAACGACATCACCGCGGTCGGGGCGCTCCCCGGCGGACCCAACCTCGGGACGTCGATCGGCCAGGTCCGCAGCAACGAGCTCGACTTCGGCGGCGCGCCGTGGAAGCTGCGCGAGTCGCACCTGTTGCCGGGCTCCGGCGTGCCGGGCGGCGACCTGCTGCTCGCGACCACGACCGCCGAGACCCCGGACGACTCGATGAACCTGTCGGGTCCGCTCGACGCCTACCTCAACGCCAACCAGCCGTTGCTCGCCACGTTCCAGCAGAGGCCGCTGCCGACGGCGCTGTTCGGCGGCGAGTCGTCGGCGCCGCTGCCCGGCACGCCATTCTTTGACCACACGGCGGTGTCGCCGCTCGCGCCGATCGAGCGCCATCACTTCGGTTTCAACACCTGCAGCGGCTGTCACTCGGTGGAGGTCAACACGCCGTTCCTCCACGTCGGCGTCCGTCCGGCGGGGAGCCCCGCGCCGCTGTCACCGTTCCTGAGCACGCCGACGACGACGACCGGTGGCGGCCTGCCGAGCTCGGCGCTGGTCGTCACGGACCCGGCGGGGACCGGCGCGATCTTCCAGTACAACGAACCCTGGCGGCGGGTGTGCGAGGCCAGCCGCATGCTGAAGGGCTCCACGGTCTGCTGGGCCCGCGCCAACGGCTCGCACTGACCGGCGATCGGCAGCCGCGGCGCGCTACCTCTTCGCCGCCCGGTCCGCGGCGGCGTCGAGCTTCTTGACGAACGCCTCCGGCGTGATCAGCCCGGAGCACAGCTCGCGGATCGCGTTCTCGTCGTCGTCCTTGAACCGCGGCGTCGACAGGTCGAGCGACGGCGTCCCCGAGGTCGCCCTGGCATCGCCGATGATCCGCAGGATCGACTTGGCGACCGGGGTGTCGGCGGGGCGCGGCTTGACGGTCTGCGCCGGCAGCGCTGCTTGCTTGTCCCACGCCAGCTCGGGGAACCGCCGGGCGTAGAACGCGAGGTACTGCTTGCCGAGCGCGAGGTTCTTGCTGGTCGCGCTCACCACGTAGTTGCCGCCGTACCAGGCCATCAGGTCGTCGATCGAGCCCTTGCCGGTCTTGACCGCCGGGAACTTGAACGCATCGACGCTGGCGCGGAACTCGGCCGAGAACGCCTTGTCGGCCCCCAGCCCGAGCTCCCACGAGCCCATCAGGTACATCGCGGCCTTGCCCTGGCCGAACAGGTTGCGGGCCGCGCCGTAGTCCGAGACCATCAGATCGTCCTGGAACAGCCCGGACATCGCCAGGTGCTGGAGCTCGCCGGCGGCCTGGACGAACACCGGATCGGTGAACTTGATCCTGCGCTCGATCGCCCGCCGGGGCAGCCCGTTCTGGCCCGAGATCCGCCAGGTCAGCACATCGAAGGTGATCGACAGCGCCCAGGCGTCCTTGCCGTCGGTGGCCATCGGGATGATGCCCTTGGCCTTGAACCTCGGGATCACCGCGTAGAGCTCGTCGAGCGTGGTCGGCACGCGGTCGACGCCGGCGTCCTTGAACAGCTGCTTGTTGTAGTAGATGACCCAGAGGTCGGTCGACACCGGGATGCCGTACAGCTTGCCGTTGTAGGTGTTGGCGTCGAGCGCGCCGGGCAGGTATCCCAGGCCCTCGAACTGGGCGCGGTCGAGCGGCGCCACGAAGCGGCCGTCGACCAGCGGCTTGAACAGCGAGGTCACGCTCCAGAACTTGAACACGTCGGGGAGCTGACGGGCGGTCGCGTAGATCTTGATCTTCTGCTGGTACGGCTGATCGGGGTAGCTCTCGGTCACGATCTCGGTGCCCGGGTGGGCGGCCTTGAACTCGCTGTTGATCTGCTCGACGATCGCGCCCCAGGTGTTGCTGCGGTCGGGCAGGTTGTCGCCCATCTTGATCGTGATCTTGGACTCCGCGCCGGCCGGGGCGGGGACCGCCGAGATCACGGCGCACGCGGCGACGAGCAGCGCCGGGGACGTCATGCCTGCCTCGCGCCGGTCACGGCCAACCGCCGCCGCCCGGGTGCAGGCCGGCGCGAAACTTCACGGGGCTGACCCCGGCGAGCTTCTTGAACACCCGGCTGAAGTGCTCGACGCTCGGATAGCCGACCCGCGCGCCGACCTCGTAGACCAGCAGCTGGGTGGTCGCGAGCAGCCGCTTGGCCTCGTCGATCCGGACCCGCGCGACGTACTCGGTGAAGGTCTCGCCGGTCTCGCGCGAGAACTCGAAGCTGAGGTGGTTCTTGGACACGCCGGCGCGCACGCTCGCCGCCTCGAGCGAGAACTCGGGATCGGCGAACCGCTCGTGGATCGCGCGCTTGGCGAGCACGACGATCCGCGACTCGACCTTGTGCGCGGCGCGGGCCGCGGCGAGCGCCGCCGGGGCGTCGCCGATCGCGCCGCAGATCGGCCCGACCGCGAACGTGACCTTGACGCTGAGGTAGCGCGCGAGGTAGTCGGCCGCGTCCTCGCAGAACGCGCGCGCCGCGCGCTCGAGCGCGGCGATCGGCGACGGCGAGAACAGCACGATCAGCTCGCCCGGCCCGCGCGCGACCAGCTCGCCGCGGCCGGCGGCGTCGAGCGCCTGGCGCAGCGAGCGCGCCGCCATCTCCGAGAACCGGGCCAGCCCGTCGCCGTCCTCGCGGCGCGCGACCGCCTCGAGGTCCTCGATCCAGAAGCAGCACACGGCGAACGGCGGGGCGAGCGCGATGCCCAGGCCCGCGAACGTCTGCTCGAGCTCGGGCGGCGCGGACGCCGCGAGCAGATCGCGCAGCACCTGCGCCTTGAGCAGCTCGAGCTCGCGGCGCTGCAGGATCGCCCGGGTCCGCTCGCTCGACGGCGCCAGGCCCGACGCCGCCTTGTCCAGCGCGGCGCGCAGCGCATCGGCGTCGAGCTCGTGCTTGAGCAGGTAGTCGATCGCGCCCAGCGTGAACGCGTCGCGCACCAGGTGGTAGTCGTCGTGCGCCGACAGCACGATCACCGCCAGCGGGCGCGCGAGCGGCTCGGCGCGCAGCCGCCGCAGCACCTCCAGCCCGTCCATGACCGGCATCGACAGATCGAGCAGGACGATGTCGATCTCGGGGCGGGCGGCGAGCACCGCCAGCGCGTCGGCGCCGTTGCCGGCCTCGGCGGTGAGGTCGAAGCCGCCGGGCCCCTCCGGGCACAGGCTGGCCAGCGACAGCCGGACGAACGGTTCGTCGTCGACGAGCAGCACGCTATGCATGGTCGGCCTCCCGGGGCGCCTCGCGCGGGGCGAGCTCGGCGGCGGTCCGGACCAGCGCGGGCAGCACGTAGCGCACGCGGGTGAACGCTCCCGGCTCGCTCTCGATCACCAGGCCGTAGGGCGCGCCGAAGTTGAGCGCGATCCGGCGCTCGACGTTGGCGACCCCGATCCGGTGCAGGCTCTCCGGCCCGCGGCCGGCGGGGCGGGTGGGCGCGGCCGCATCGCGCGCCATCCCCGCGCCGTCGTCGTGGACCTCGAGCACGAGCACCTCGCCGGGCACCGCGGCGGCCGATGGCTCCGGGCTCGGCGGCGCGTGCACCGCGCGCCGCTCGCGCCGGGCGGACACCCGGATCGTTCCGCGGCTGGCGCGGCCGCTCCGGCCGTTCGCGGCGCCGGCGAAGCCATGCAGGATCGCATTCTCGACGATCGGCTGGAGCAGCATCCGCAGCACCAGCAGCGACTCGGTGTCCGGTGCGGCGTCGATCTCCAGCACGAACCGCTCGCCGAACCGCACCTTCATGATCCCGACATACGCGGAGATGCTGGCGAGCTCGCGCGACAGCTCGGTGAGCGCGCTCGCGCCGGAATAGCTGTCGGACACCAGCCGCATCAGGTCGCGGGTCATGCTCGCGATCGCGTCGGCGCGCGCCGCGCTCGCCATCAGCCGGATCGAGTTCAGCGTGTTGGCGATGAAGTGCGGGTTGATCTGGTAGCGCAGCGCCTCGAGCTCGGCGGCGAGCCGGTCGCGCTCGATGCGCTCGCGCTCGGCCGCGAGCCGGCTGGCGTACGCGATGAACAGCGCGGCGAGCAGCGCGATCGCGGGGTAGAGGTACCAGGCGTAGCGCGTCACGCGCTGCGACAGCGCGGCCTCGTCGACGAGCAGCACCAGGGTCCACCCGGTCGACTCCAGCGGCTGGACCGTGGCGAGCCACGATCGCCGGCCGGCCTGGAGCGCGCGAAACGACGAGCGCTCGCCGCCCGCGCCCGGCGTCCCGGACGCCGCGGTCCGCGCCGCGAGCTCGCGGGTGAGCGCGCCGTCCAGCGCATCGGCGGGCAGGCTCGACAGGATCGGCTGCCCCGAGCGGCTCAGCATCACCACATCCGGACCGCCGTCGCCCGCCGGACCGGCGGCCAGCGCGTCGAACGCCGGGACCCGGAGCCGCACCAGCAGCGCGGTCGCGGCGCTGGGGTCGTCCGGCGCGGACCACACCGCGATCGACATCGTGTGCTCGCTGCCGTGCGTCGCGTCGAGCGTGTCGAGCAGGAACACCTTGCCCGGATCGGCCGCCGCCCCGGCGAGATCGTCGAGCTCCACCGGCGGGCCGGCCATCAGCCGGGGCGCGTTCGCGTAGCGGTAGACCCCCGCCGCCCCGAGGTAGAGCACCACCTCACCTACGCGGTTGGAGTAGGTGAAGAAGCTCACCAGCTTCTCGTCGAGCGCGCGCGCCGAGACGTAGCGCTCGGTCGGGCCCTCGGCCTGGGCGTAGCCGCTCGCCAGCCGCCGGAGCTCGCCGTCGTGGAACAGCGCGGCGGCCAGGATCGCCATGCCCTCGGTCTCGGCGCGCACGTTCTGCGCGACCTGGTCGGCGGTGGCCTGGCTGTGCAGCTCGACGGTCCGGCGCAGCGCGGTCAGGTACAGCCGCGACAGGATCACGGACACCACCAGGCTCGGCATCGCGACGAGCAGGAGGAATGCTCCGGAGAACCGCCGCGACAGTGTGGTCATCGTGCCCTGCGAGGAGCTCGCCGGGCACGATAGGCCGACCAGATGGCCAATTCAACGGGACTATCGCGGCGTGCCGTACACCTCGAATTCGAACAGTGAGTAACCCCACTGAGTTCCTCGCGCCGTGCCGTTCATGCGGACGAACCGGCCGGTCCCGGTCACGCTGAGGTCCTCGACGCCGCCCGCCCCGTTCGTGGTGGTGCGGATCGTGGTCCAGCTGGCGCCGTCGCTCGAGGTCTGGATCTGGTAGGCCTTGCCGAACGCGGTCTCCCAGCGCAGCACCACGCGGTTGATCGCGAAGCTCGCGCCGAGGTCGACCTGGATCCACTGCGGATCGCTGAACGCGCTCGACCACCGCGTCCCGCCGTTGCCGTCGACCGCCAGGTTGGGGGTGAACGCGGCCGACTCGTTCGACGACGAGGTCGCCGGCTTGCCGAGCGCGAGGTTGGTCGCCGGAGGCGGAGGCGGGGGCGCCGAGCCGCCCGGGCAGAACGTGATCGTGAAGTTCGACCCGGTCGGGCAGGTCTGCAGCGCGCCGCCCGAGTTCTCGTCGTAGGCATACGAGTACTCGCGGGGGCACTGCGCGTGGATGTTGTTGACGTAGGTCTGCGCCGACGCGGTCCAGTTGGCGACCACGCAGGTCTGCGGCGTGCCGAACGCACCGCGGCAACAGAACTGGTCGGTGTTGTAGCGCGAGCACGGGCTGAGGCAGAACGCTCCGCTCCGGAGGTCGGCCGGACAGCTGGTGATCACCGAGGCGCTGCACACGCTGGGCGACACGCAGCTCGCGTTGGTGACCGTCACGCCGATCGGGTTGTCGACCGCGTCGACGTAGCTGACGTCGTACCAGTCGGTGCCGCTGGCGTTGATGTTCCATTCGAACAGCGAGGTGTTGGGCTGGCCGGTCGTGCCCGCGCACTGCAATCCGGTGCCGCCGCACGAGCCGGTGGTGCACTGCGCGGGGCTCGCGGAGTTGCAGCCGGTGCGCCCCCACATCCGTCCGACCGAGCCGCTCGGCACGGTGAAGGTCGACGATGCGCCCGGCGCCAGGGTCCAGCCGCCGTTCGAGAACACCGACGCCGGGAAGATGCCCGGGAACACCGTGTAGCTGCAACTGTTCTTCACCGTGAAGGTCGTGGCGCCGGCCGGCGACGCCAGCGCGGCGACGGCTACGGCGATCCCCGCGAGGACCCAGGCACGCGGAGCGCGCTGCACGGACTCTCGCAAGGTGGATGGCGAACGATGCATGGCGATCTCCTGCGCTCGATGTGGATGTGCGACAGCAGGTGACGGGGACGGCTGTCGTGCCGGCGGCGCGATCTGCGGCGGTCACCGTAGCCGGACTCGCCGCGAGTATCACGCCAGACTCCGAGTGGTGAATGACCGTTCTTACGGCGCGTTGACGTTTCTTACGGCGAACCGCGCGCCGGGCGCGGAAGCCAGCGACGGTGCGCCCGCCGCGCACAGCGCGTGCGCCACGCTCGCCGGAGCCCACTCGCACTCAGGAGGAACCCATGTCGAAGCTCAGGATGTTATGGATTCCGGCGCTGTTCGCCGGCCTGTTGGCGCTGCCCGCGCGCGCGGGCGCGGCCAACCTCGTGGCGTCGGCCAACAGCGACTTCGTCAGCGCGGAGAACGCCGGCGCGAGCGACCTGATCGCCAACCGCACCGCCGCGAGCAGCTGGGAGGAGTTCCAGGTGGTGAGCAACAGCGACGGCACGACGTCGCTGCAGGCCTCGATCAACGGCAAGTTCGTCACGGTCGACGCCGGCAACGGCAACCGGCTGATCGCGTCGCAGGCCGCGATCGGCACCAGCGAGAAGTTCCACATGGTCGCGCAGAGCAACGGCACGGTGTCGTTCCAGGCGGTCGTCAACAACCAGTGGGTGTCGGCCGACCTCAACATCGGCGGCATGCTGATCGCCAACCGCGCCTCGGCCAGCACGTGGGAGCAGTTCACGGTCGTCGGGGGCGGCACCGGCGGCGGCGGCGGCGGCGGTGCGCCGAACTTCGGCCCCAACGTGATCATCTTCGATCCGTCGATGTCGCAGTCGGCGATCCAGGGCCAGATCAACAGCATCTACAGCCAGCAGCAGAACAGCCAGTTCGGGACCGGCCGGTTCGCGATCCTGTTCAAGGCGGGCAGCTACAACCTCGACGTGCCGGTCGGCTACTACACCGAGGTGCGCGGCGTCGGCGCGCTGCCCGACCAGGTCACGATCAACGGCCAGGTCCACTCCGACCCCGCGCTGCCCAACAACAGCGCGCTCGTCAACTTCTGGCGCGGCGTCGAGAACTTCGCGGTCGTGCCGCCGGGCGGCGGCATGCAGTGGGCGGTGTCGCAGGCGGTGCCGTTCCGCCGCATCCACGTGCGCAACAACAACCTGGTGCTCCACCTCAACGGCGGGTTCTCGAGCGGCGGCTGGATCGCGGACTCGGTGATCGACGACGACGTCAACAGCGGCTCGCAGCAGCAATGGATCTCGCGCAATGCCCAGTGGGGCAGCTGGACCGGCCATGTCTGGAACATGGTATTCCTCGGGATTCCCAATAACCTGCCCGGCGGGACCTGGCCCACGACCCCCAACACGTTCGTCAATCCGACGCCGGTGTCGCGCGAGAAGCCGTTCTTGACCTTCAGTGGAACGAGCTATTCGGTGTTCGTGCCGTCGCTGCGGACCAACACCAACGGCGTCACCTGGACGGCGACGGCGCAGACCCCCGGGACGTCGATCCCGATCGCGCAGTTCTACGTCGCGCGCGCCGGGGTCGACACCGCCGCGACGATCAACGCCGCGCTGGCCCAGGGCAAGCACCTGCTGCTCACGCCCGGGATCTACCAGCTCAACGACACGATCCGGGTCAACAACGCCAACACCGTCGTGCTCGGCCTGGGGTTCGCGACCCTGCAGCCGACCACCGGCGCGATCGCGATGTCGGTCGCCGACGTCGACGGGGTCAAGCTCGCCGGCCTGCTGTTCGACGCCGGGGCGACCAACTCGCCGGTGCTGCTCCAGGTCGGCCCGACCGGCAGCACGGCCAGCCACGCCGGCAACCCGACGTCGATCCACGACGTGTTCGCCCGGGTCGGCGGCGCCGCGGTCGGCAAGGCCACGGTCAGCGTGCAGATCAACAGCTCGAACGTGATCGTCGATCACACCTGGCTGTGGCGCGCCGATCACGGCAGCGGCGTGGGCTGGACGTCCAACACCGCACAGAACGGCCTGGTCGTCAACGGCGCCAACGTCACGATCTACGGCCTGTTCGTCGAGCACTTCCAGCAGTTCCAGGTGCTGTGGAACGGCAACGGCGGGCGCGTGGTGTTCTACCAGTCCGAGATTCCCTATGACCCGCCCAACCAGGCGTCGTGGCGCAGCGCGAGCGGCGTCAACGGCTGGGCCTCGTACAAGGTTGCCGACTCGGTGACCAGCCACGAGGCCTGGGGGCTCGGCATCTACAGCGTGTTCACCAACGCCAACGTCTTCCTGACCCGGGCCGTCGAGGTCCCCAGCACGGCGAACGTCAAGTTCCACCACCTGACCACGGTGAACCTGACCAACAACGGCGGGATCTCGAACGTGATCGACAACGCGGGTGGCGCGACCGCGCCCGGAATCGCGGTCAACACGCCGCGGGTTACCGATTTCCCATAAGCGTTGCGCGCAATTCTCACGAAGTCGGTCGAGACCCCAGTGGCGTGACGGGCGGTCTCGGCCGGGCAGGCACAGGCTCGGCCCGAGTGGTCGCCGTGCACAAGCCTTGCGGTTTCGGCGGAACGCGACTACCGTCCAACCCCTCAGCCTAGTGGCAGTGCCCGCTGAGCTTTTGTACAGCAGCCCAGAGGCCTGTAACGTTCAGATCCTTGGAGGGAGCGAATGATCCGTCGAACAATGATCGAATTGGCGGCCAGCGTGGTCGTCATCATGGCCGCACCGGGATGCAAGAAGAGCGGTGACAGCACGGCCGGCTCGGGCGATATGGCCAAGGCCGGCTCGGGCGATATGGCCAAGGCCGGCTCGGGCAGCGATATGGCCAAGGCCGGCTCGGGCGAGACTGCCAAGCCCGCCGGGGTGGATCTGGAGGTCACCCACTGGTGGACGTCGGGCGGTGAGGCCGCGGCCGTCAAGGAGCTCGCCAAGGCGTTCGACGCCACCGGCAATCACTGGGTCGACGGCGCCATCCCCGGGTCGGGCGACGCGGCGCGTCCGATCATGGTCGCCCGCATCACCGGCGGCGATCCGATGGGCGCGACCCAGTTCAACCATGGCCGCCAGGCCGAGGACCTCGTCAAGGCCGGCGTGATGCGCGATCTCACCGATCTCGCCACCAAGGAGCACTGGAAGGACATCATCCGGCCGGCGAGCCTGCTCGACAGCTGTACGGTGGACGGCAAGATCTATTGCGTACCGGTCAACATCCACTCGCAGCAGTGGCTGTGGATCTCCAACAAGGCGTTCAAGGACGCCGGCGTGGCCATCCCGACCAACTGGGACGAGTTCGTCAAGGCCGCTCCGGCGCTCGAGAAGGCCGGCAAGATCCCGCTCGCCCAGGGCAGGCAGTCGTGGCAGGAGACGCTCACGTTCCAGGTCCTGCTCGTGGCCATCGCCGGCCCGGACGCGTACCGCAAGGTCTACGGCGACAAGGACAAGGCATTCGCCGCCGGGCCGGAGATCACCAAGGTGTTCCAGGCGGCCGAGCAGGCGCGCAAGCTGTCGGCCAAGTCGACCGTGCAGGACTGGAATGCGGCGACCGCCCTGGTCATCAAGGGCGACGCCGGCGGCCAGATCATGGGCGACTGGGCGCGGGGCGAGTTCCAGGTCGCCGGCCAGGTCGCGGGCAAGGACTACACGTGCCTGCCGGGTCTCGGCGTGCATGACGTCCTTCAGACCGGCGGCGATGCGTTCTACTTCCCCAAGCTCAAGGACGAGGCCAAGTCGAAGGCCCAGGAGACCCTGGCCTCGGTGATGCTCTCCAAGGAGACCCAGGTCGCGTTCAATCTCAAGAAGGGCTCGTTGCCGGTTCGCGCGGATGTCGACCTGACCGCCGCCGACGACTGCATGAAGAAGGGGCTGGCGATCCTCGCGAAGGGTCCCAGCGCCATCATCCCCGCTCCGGATCAGCTGATGACGGCGGACTCGAACACCCAGATCAACGATCTGTTCGCCGAGTTCTTCGCCAAGCCGACGATGACGGTCAAGGACGCACAGAAGCGGTTCGTCGCTCTCATTGCAAGCGCCAAGTGACCTCCGGCGTGCCCACCGGCTCGGTCCGGCTGGACCGGGCCGGAGTGGCCGGCGTATCCTCGACGAGCCTCGGATGACCGCTCCCTCGCCCAAGCGTCGCAGCCGGTTGTTCCGGAACTTGAACGCCAAGGTCGCGTCGGTCCCGATGATCTTGACCGCGCTCGTCGTCTTCGTCGGCGGAACGATCTGGACGATCGTCTACTCGTTCACCAGCTCCAAGCTGCTGCCGCGCCTGGACTTCGTCGGCCTCGAGCAGTACAGGCGCCTCTGGGTCACCCCGCGCTGGCTCGTCGCGATCGAGAACCTGGCGATCTACGGCGTGCTGTCGCTCGCGTTCTCGCTGGTGATCGGCTTCGTGCTGGCCGCCCTCATGGACCAGAAGATCCGGTTCGAGAACACGTTCCGCACCATCTTCCTGTATCCGTTCGCGCTGTCGTTCATCGTCACCGGGCTGGTCTGGCAGTGGATCCTGAATCCGAGCTTCGGCATCCAGGCCGTCGTGCGCAGCCTGGGCTGGACGAGCTTCACCTTTGATCCGCTCTACAACGCGGACCTCGTGATCTATGGAATCCTGATCGCGGCGCTGTGGCAAGGCACCGGGCTGGTCATGTGCCTGATGCTGGCCGGCCTGCGCGGCATCGACGAGGAGATCTGGAAGGCGGCACGGCTCGATGGGATCCCGGCGTGGAAGACCTATGTCTTCATCGTCATCCCGATGATGCGGCCGGTGTTCATGACCACGCTGGTGCTTATCGCCAGTGGCATCGTGCGCGTCTACGATCTCGTCGTCGCGCAGACCAGCGGCGGCCCCGGGATCGCGTCGGAGGTACCGGCCAAGTACGTGTACGACTACATGTTCCTCGCCCAGAACCTCGGCCAGGGGTTTGCTGCCTCGACCATGATGCTGATCACCGTCATCATCGTGGTCGTGCCCTGGGCCTACCTCCAGTTCGGAAGACGGCGCCGTGGCTGACGCGGCTGCGCTCGGGACCGCGGCGCGCCGGCTCCCGCCGGGGCCGCGCCCCCTGACCGGGCCGCGGGGGCCGAAGCCACGCCGCGTGCTGTCGCGCCGCAACGTGTTCCTGTACGGGACGCTGCTCGTGCTCGCGCTGTACTACCTGCTACCGCTCTACGTGATGGTGGTGACGTCGCTGAAGGGCATGCCGGAGATTCGCCTCGGCAACGTCTTCTCACTCCCGGTCGACATCACCTTCGAACCGTGGGTGAAGGCGTGGTCGACCGTGTGCACCGGCCTCAACTGCGATGGGTTGAGCCACGGGTTCTGGAACTCCGTGCGCATCACCGTGCCCTCGGTGGCGCTGTCGATCGCGATCGCGTCGCTCAACGGCTATGCGCTCGCCCACTGGCGGTTCAAGGGCGCGAACGTCTTCTTCACCATCCTGATCGTGGGATCGTTCATCCCTTATCAGGTGATGATCTATCCGATCGTCATCCTCCTGCGAGAGATCGGGCTCTACGGCAGCCTGTCGGGGCTCGTGATCGTGCATTCGATCTTCGGCATGCCGATCTTGACCTTGCTGTTCCGCAACTACTTCACGTCCATCCCGGAGGAGCTGTTCCGGGCCGGCCGCGTCGATGGCGCCGGCTTCTGGGGGATCTACTTCAAGATCATGATGCCGATGTCGCTGCCGATCTTCGTCGTCGCCGTGATCCTTCAGATCACGGGGATCTGGAACGACTTCCTGTTCGGCGTGATCTACACCAAGCCGGCGTCCTATCCGATGACCGTCCAGCTCAACGCCATCGTCAACTCGACGCAGGGGGTGAAGGAGTACAACGTCAACATGGCCGCCACCATCCTGACCGGCCTGGTACCGCTGGCCGTCTATTTCGCCTCTGGCAAGCTGTTCGTCCGCGGCATCGCGGCCGGCGCGGTGAAGGGCTGACCGTCATGGCCGCAACCATCCTCGGCAAGCTGTTCGGCTCGCGCGCGGCCCAGGCCGAGCGGACCGCCCGGCAAGCCGCCGACTGGGCGCAGCTCCGGCAGGCCGCCGGGACCGCCGGCGCCCCCAGCGTCTCCGTCCGCGACCTCTCGCTGAGCTTCGGCAGCGTGTCGGTGCTCGAGCACCTCGATCTCGACGTCATGGATGGCGAGTTCCTGGTCCTGCTCGGTCCGTCCGGCTGCGGCAAGTCGACGCTGCTCAACTGCATCGCAGGCTTGATCGATGTGGCCGACGGCCAGATCTTCATCAAGGGCTCGAACGTGACCTGGGAGGAGCCCAAGGATCGCCACATCGGCATGGTCTTCCAGTCCTATGCGCTCTACCCGCAGATGACCGTCCGGCGCAACCTGAGCTTTGGCCTGACCAGCGCCCGCGTCCCCAAGGACGAGATCAAGAAGCGGATCGCACGCACCGCCGAGCTGCTGCAGATCGAGCCACTGCTCGAGCGCAAGCCGTCGCAGCTGTCCGGCGGCCAGCGCCAGCGCGTCGCGATCGGCCGGGCGCTGGTTCGCGACGTCGACGTGTTCCTGTTCGACGAGCCGCTCAGCAACCTCGATGCCAAGCTCCGGTCGGAGCTGCGCGTCGAGATCAAGCGGCTGCACCAGAGGCTGGCCAACACCATGGTGTACGTCACCCACGATCAGATCGAGGCGATGACGCTGGCGGACCGGATCGCCGTGATGAGGAGCGGGCTGATCCAGCAGCTCGGCACGCCGCACGAGATCTACAGCCGTCCGGTCAACCGCTTCGTCGCCGGCTTCATCGGCTCGCCGCCGATGAACTTCCTCACCGGAGAGCTGAAGTCCGGGCCACCGCCGGCATTCCACGCCGGTGACGTGCGCGTTCCGCTCGACACCTACCCGTTCGATCACCCGGAGGCGGCCGGCGGCCGCTGCGAGCTCGGGATCCGCCCGGAGAGCGTCGCGATCGGCGCGGACGGATCGGCGCGGCCGTTCTCGCGCGAGGTCGAGGTCGAGATCGTCGAGCCGATGGGCGCCAACACGCTGGTCTGGACCAAGCTGGCAGGCACCAACTTCGCGTTCCTCGTCGACTCGGAGCACCGGTTGAAGGTCGGCGAGCGGATCACCATCGGTTTCGACCCGGCCCGGGCGTCGCTGTTCGACGAGACGACCGGCGCGCGCCTGTGATGGCAAGCGGACACTCCACGATGGAGCATGGACATGAAATGGTCATTTCAGCTCTATAGCGCACGCAACTTCCCGCCCTGGAGCCGGGTCGTGCACCAGATCGCCGAGGCCGGCTACAGCCAGGTCGAAGGCTTCGGCGGCGTCTATTCCGACCCCGCGGCGCTGCGCGCCGAGCTCGATCGCGCCGGCTTGACGATGCCGAGCGGCCACTTCTCCCTGGACATGCTGGAGAACGACCTCGAGGGTGCGTGCCGGATCGCCCGGACGCTGGGCATGACGCTGATCGTCTGTCCCCATCTTGCGCCCGAGCTCCGGCCGGGCGACGCCGCCGGCTGGCGCGGCTTCGCCGAGCGGCTCGCCCGGGTGGGAGCGGCCGTGACCGCGCAAGGCCATGCGTTCGCCTGGCACAATCACGATTACGAGTTCGCACCGCTGCCCGATGGGTCCACGCCCATGGACCACATCCTGGCCGCTGCCCCCGAGATCGGCTGGGAGATCGACGTGGCCTGGGTGGTTCGCGGCGGCGCCGACCCACGGTCGTGGATCGATCGCGAGGCCCGCCGGATCGTCGCGGTGCACGTCAAGGACATCGCCAGGCCGGGGCAGGGACTCGACGAGGACGGCTGGTCCGACGTCGGCCACGGCATCGTCGACTGGCCGGGCATCATGCCCGCGCTGCGCACGACGGCAGCGCAGCTCTACATCATGGAGCACGACAGACCGGCCGACGTCGAGCGGTTCGCCCGCCGGTCGATCGAAGCGGCACGGGGCTTCTGAGCCGGTCATCGGGGAGCATCGCCATGGCACGGACGCTCGGCCTCGGCATCGTCGGCTGCGGCAACATCTCGACCACCTACTTCGCGCTGGCCCCGCTGTTCCGCGGCGTCGAGGTCAAGGCATGCGCCGACCTCGTGCCGGCGGCGGCCGAGGCGCGGGCGAAGCAGCACGGCGTGCGCGCCCAGACGGTCGACGGGCTGCTCGACGCGGACGACGTCGACATCGTCGTCAACCTCACGGTCCCGGCGGCGCACCATGCCGTGTCGCGGCGGGCGCTCGATGCCGGCAAGCACGTCTACTCGGAGAAGCCGTTCGTGCTCGCGCTCGAGGACGGGCTCGACCTGAAGCAGCGCGCCGACCCGCGCGGGCTGCGCATCGGCTCGGCGCCGGACACGTTCCTGGGCGGCGCCCACCAGCTCGGGCGTGCGGTCATCGACACCGGCAAGGTCGGCAAGATCACCGGAGGCACCTGCTCCGTGATGAGCCGCGGCATGGAGCACTGGCACCCCAATCCCGACTTCTTCTTCCAGCCCGGCGCTGGACCGATCCTGGATCTCGGGCCGTACTACGTGACCAACCTGATCCAGCTGATCGGGCCGGTGAAGCGCGTCGTGGCGCTCGGCGCGACGCCGCGAACCCACCGGACGATCACCAACGGGCCTCGCCACGGCGAGCGAGTGCCGGTCGGAACCCCGACCACGATCCACGCCGTGATGGAGTTCCACAGCGGCGCGCTGGTGACGCTCGCCGGCAGCTGGGACGTGTGGAGTCATGGCCATGCGCCGATGGAGCTCTACGGCGAGGACGGCACGGTGTTCCTGCCCGATCCCAACTTCTTCGGCGGCGACGTGCGTGCCACCCAGGGAGCGACCCCGGTGGACGCACGTCCGGACTGGGACCATCCCCTCGGCGTCCCCAACCAGCCGCGTCCGAACGGAATGGTCGCGAACTATCGCACCGCCGGTCTGGCGGACATGGCGCTGTCCATCGTGGAGGGACGTCCTCACCGCTGCTCGCTCGACCTCGCGCTGCACACGATCGACGTCCTGACCGGCATCCTGACATCGTGCGAGACCGGAACCCCCGTCGCCATGCAGACCCGCTGTGAACGACCGGCGGCGCTGGGTCCCGAGGAGGCCCGTGCGCTGCTGGCGTGAGTCGGTTACCGGTCGGTTCCGGTCCAGCCAGTCGCCTCGCGCCACGGCGCGCTCAGCGTGAACCGCGTGCGCAGCGGCAGATCGGCGCTGCTCTGGCCGACGAGCAGCTCGAACTCCCCCGCCTCCGCGACCCAGGCCTGCTGCGCGTCGTCGAAGTATGCCAGCGCGCGCATGTCGAGCGAGAGCTGCACCGCCTGGGTCTGACCCGCGTCGAGGTGGACCTTCGCGAACGCCTTGAGCTCCTTGTCGGGGCGCTCGAGCGAGGCCGCCCGATCCCGGACGTAGACCTGGACCACCGTCGAGCCGGCCCGCGCGCTGGTGTTGTTCACCGTGACGGTGATCGACAGCGTCTCGCCAGGCCCGAGGCTCGCGGGTCGGGCGACGAGGTCGGACAGCTCGAACGACGCATAGCCGAGGCCGAAGCCGAACGGAAACAGCGGCTGCGTGCCGGTCCGGTCGACGTGGCGGTATCCGGTGAACAGCCCCTCGCGATACTCGACCTTCCCGCCGGCGCCGGGATACTGGATATCGGGGGTCAGCGGGTGCGTCGGGTCATCGTCCAGCGATCGCGGGAAGGTCTGCGGTAACCGACCTCCCGGCTCGGCCTTCCCGAGCAGCACATCGGCGATCGCGTGGCCGGCCTCCTGACCCGGAAACCAGGCCTGCACCACGGCCGGCACCGCATCCAGCCAGGGCATGCGCACCGGCCCGCCGGTCTGGAGCACCACCACGGTCCGGGGGTTGGCGCGCGCGACCGCGTGCACCAGCTCGTCCTGGCGCCCCGGCAGATCGACCCCCCAGCGATCCTCGCCCTCGGTCTCCCACTCCGCGGTGGTCCCGACGCAGACGATGGCGTAGTCGGCGGCGGCCGCGACGGCGGCTGCCTCGGTCACGGCGCTCGGCGGCAGCAGCCGCCCGAAGCCGATCCGGATCGCATGGAACGGGGCCACGCCCGGCGCGAACGCCCGCGGGCCGTACTCGGCGGTGAGCTCGGTCGCCCCGGCCTGCAGCCGCCGCTTGCAGCGGGCCTCCAGCGAGCCGAGGCCCGCCGGGAACCCACCGGGCCGCCAGCCGTCCCAGTTGTCGATCAGGAGCTCGTCACCGAGAGACAGCCGGCTCAGGCCGGTGCTCACGAGGCTGAGCTCGTACTCGCCGTCCTCGGGAGCGGTCACCACGAGCGACAGGCGCGCGTGAAACGCATCGCCGGACACGCCGGCGGGCAGCTGGATCCATTGCGCCTCTGCCTGCGAGCGCTCGTCGCGCGCCAGGACCTCGCCGCCGCGCGCGCCGCGGAACTCGATGGTCATCGCGGCCGGTGGCACGGGCAGGTAGCGATCGTTGTCGCAGCCCGTCGCGTGGGCCACGCGGTCGGTCCCGAGCGCCGCCCGCAGCCCGTCGAGCGGCGAGACCTGGCGGTGCGCGTTGATCTGCGCGCTGCCACCTCCCATGACGCGCGCCACCGCGGCGTTCGGACCGACGACCGCGACCCTGGCATCCGCCGGGAGCGGCAGCACGCCCGCGTTCTTGAGCAGCACCATGCCCTCGGCGCCGGCCCGCCGGATCAGGGCGCGGGTGTCGGGGTACTCGATCTCCTGCTCGCTCGCGTCCCGGACGTCGAGTGGGCTGGCGAGGGCCCCGGTGCGCTCGACGAGCCGCACGACCTGCAGCGCCCGCTCGCGGACGGCAGCGCGGACGCCGGCATCGCGCTGCGCCTCCGCCAGCAAGCTGACGCGAGCCTTCGCGGGCCCGGGCATCTCGAGATCGAGGCCGGCGCGGGCGCTCACCCCCGCGCTGTGGGTGCCGCCCCAGTCGCTCACGACCAGGCCGTCGAAGCCCCACTCGCGCCGCAGGATCTCCTCGAGGAGCCGCGCATGCTCGCCGCAGAACGTGCCAGCCAGCCGGTTGTAGCCGGTCATGATCAGCCACGGCCTGGCTTCCTTGACCACCATCTCGAACGGCCGGAGATACAGCTCTCGCAGCGCGCGCTCGGGGATCTCGCTGCTGATGGTGTCGCGCTCGAACTCGGATTCGTTTCCCACGAAGTGCTTGGGCGTCGCGCCGACACCCTGCGATTGCAGGCCGCGTACATACGAGATCGCCAGACGCCCGGTCAGCACCGGGTCCTCCGAGTAGTTCTCGAAGTTCCGGCCGTTCAGCGCATTGCGGAACAGGTTGAGCGTCGGCGCGAGCACGACGCTGGCACCCTTGTCGCGCACCTCGCGTGCGAGGAGCTCGCCGATCTGTTGCAGGAGCTCCGGGTTCCAGCTCGCTCCCAGCGCGATCCCGACCGGGAACGCCGCCGTCCGCTTGCCACCGACGAGCGCCCCGCCGCCCCGTGCGCCGGCCGGGCCGTCGGTCACCTTGATCTGCGGAACGCCGAGGCGAGCCACCGCCACGGTGCGCCAGAAGTCCGCGCCTGCGAGCAGCGACACCCGCTCCTCGAGGGTCATGCGGTCCACGAGATCGGCGGCGGATGGTGGTGCGGGAGGCGGGGTCGTCATGGCGCGCTGAGTGTAGTCTACGGGCGATCGAGCGCGCTCATCATGCGCGCAAACCGCTCCACGATCGCGAGCGTCGAATCGTCCGAGTCGTAGACGCTGAACCAGCCCTGTGGTTCGTGCGGAGGGTCGGCCAGAAGCGCTGTCCCCGGCTGCCACCATTGCCCGAACGGTGGGGCGGGCCGCGATTCGCCGGCGTAGCCCCAGAAGTTCGCCCCGGCCACCGCGCCGGTCTCCGCGAGCGCGTGGAGGTGGCCAAGGACGTCGGCGTAGTACTGGTCGCGCATGGTCACCGGCGACGCAGGGCTGAAGCGGACGAGATCGCGATCGAGGCCGAATTCCTCGAACACGATCGGCTTGTCGAGCGTCCGCGTCCGGGCCACGTGGCTGGCGATGTACGCCTTGACCTGCGCGATGGCCGGCGCATAGCTGCCGGCGGCGTCCCGCGGATCGTACCAGCCCCAGTGCTGGGCCCACAGGTGCGCTGTCCCATAGTCGATCGCAGACAGCGAGTGATCGCGCAGGTACTCGGTTCCCGTGTAGCCGGGCATCCCGGTGTCGCCTTCGCTGCCGGTGGTGACCAGGTGATTGCCGTCGAGTGACTTGATGAGCTGTGCGGTCGTGGCGATCCAGGCCAGGTAGCTGTCGACGTGGCTCAGCGGTCGGGGCTCGTTGGCGAGCTCCCACGCCATGATCGTGGGATCGTCGCGGTACCAGCTTCCCGTGTAGGGATTGAAGCGAGTCACGATCTTCGTGACGTGGTCGAGATAGTACGAGACGGCCCGGGCGTTGCCGTAGAACCGCGCCACGAACCGCTGGTACTCGTCCCAGTCGCCGCCGGGACGAGGCGGAGGATACGGGATCGCGCGCGCCACGCCGGCCCACACGAGGTACTGGCCGAAGCCGCCGCTCCAGTGCCACAGGTTGCCCAGGGTCATGACCGCCTTCATGTCGCGGTCGGCGAGCGCCTTGAGCGCGAAGTCCAGGCCGTCGAGCAGATCGGCATTGTAGACCCCGGGCGCCACGAGCAGCGCCGGCACCATGCGGAGCGGCTCGCGATCCGGCCCCTCGGAGGCGGCCATGATGCGCAGGTTGGTGATGCCGTGCGCCTGCATCGCATCGAGCTCGCGCAGCAGCTGTTGTCGGTCGCCACCCGGCCCGCGGCTCGCCAGGTTCATCGCCTGCCAGTAGTTGGCGCCGACGAAGTGGTACGACCGCCCGGCGAGACGGAGCTCGGTCCCGCGGACGGTCACGAACCGGTCGCGGTGGCTGTCGGGCGCATCGATGTCAGGGATTGATTCGGTCATGGAACCTGCGTTTCACGGTCGCTACCGTCATGGAACCTGCGTTTCACGGGTCCTGCGCATTGCGGACTACCGACCTCGAGCCTGCATTTGCATACCCCGACATCGCCGGTGGCGCCCCTCGCAATGCCCATCTCGTTGGCGTAGGCTCACCGCGACGCCGTGTTCCCCATGGCCTGGTCCTGCCAGCTTGAACCGGCCATCGTGAATCTGGAAGGACCCTCACACAAGGAGATTGCCATGATTCGCTACCCCTCGATCGCCGCACTGCTCGCGGTGGGCGGGTGCGCACTCGAGCTCGACGACCCGCCGGGCCCGCCGACCCTCGCCGGCGAGCTCCAGGCCGCGCCGTTCGGCGTGACCACGGGCGGCGGATTCCTCA
Organism: Kofleriaceae bacterium; assembly: GCA_036265355.1. GTDB lineage: Bacteria > Myxococcota_A > Polyangia > Haliangiales > Haliangiaceae > JABFXX01. Next base: position 38,145 of record DATAPF010000206.1, read on the forward strand.
CGGTGAACAACGAGTCGGGCCTGGTCTACAAGGTCAGGCAGTCCAGCGGAGACATCACGTCGATCCAGTGGAACGGCAAGGAGCTCAACGATCCGTCCAAGGCCTCGCAGCTGAGCTCGGGCCTGGGCAGCGCGACGGTGAGCTTCAGCCTGTCGCCCTCGGGGACCACCTCGCTCGTCACGATCACCACCAGCACGCTGACCCACTACCTGGCGACGCGGCGCAGCGACAACACCCTCTACATGGCGACGTTCATCACCGCCGAGCCGACGGTCGGCGAGCTGCGCTGGATCACGCGCCTGCAATCGAGCCTGTTTTCGAGTGTCCCGGTCAACTCCGATATCCGGAACGGCAGCGCGATCGAATCGACCGATGTGTTCAGCGTCAACGGCCAGACTCGCTCGAAGTACTACGGCAACCAGCGCGCCATGGATCTCGGGATCCGCGGCGTCACCGCCAGCGGGGTCGGCGTGTTCATGGCATACGGCAACCGCGAGAGCAGCTCCGGCGGCCCGTTCTTCCATGACATCCAGAACCAGACCGGCACGGACGCCGAGGTCTACAACTACATGAACTCCGGGCACAACCAGACCGAGGCGTTCCGCACGGGCGTGCTGCACGGCCCCTACGCGCTGGTGTTCACCACCGGCGCCACCCCGGCGATCCCCGACATGAGCTGGATGTCGGCGCTCAACCTCCAGGGCTGGGTGTCGAGCCGCGGCACGGTCAGCGGCCACGTCGCCGGAGTGACCGCCGGCATCCCCGCGCTCGTCGGGTTCCGCAACGCCACCGCGCAGTACTGGGCGACCCCCGATGGCTCCGGCAACTTCGTGAGCCCCGCGATGAAGCCCGGCAGCTACACCCAGGTGCTCTACCAGGGCGAGCTCGAGGTCGCCACGCGCTCGGTGACGGTGACGGCGAATACCGCGCTGTCCGGACAGAACATCACCTCGACATGGCCCAATCCCACTGCGATCTGGCGGATCGGCCAGTGGGACGGCACACCGCTCGAGTTCAAGAACGGCACCAGCTTCGGCATCATGCACCCCTCCGACACCCGCAACGCGAGCTGGGGCCCGGTCGCGTTCACCGTCGGCAGCGCGGCCAGCGGGTTCCCCGCCGCGCAGTGGGTCGACGTCAATAACCCGACGACCGTCCACTTCAACCTGGCCGCCGGCCAGGTCGCCGCGCACACGGTGCGCATCGGGATCACCGCCGCGATCGCCGGCGGCCGGCCTGCGATCACGGTCAACTCGTTCACGGCGCCGAACCCGAGCCCGTCGAGCCAGCCCAGCTCGCGCAGCCTCACGATCGGCACGTATCGCGGCAACAACGCGCTGTACACGTTCAGCGTCCCGGCCAGCGCGTTCGTCGCCGGCACGAACACGCTCGTGATCCGCGTGATCAGCGGATCGAGCGGCACCGGCTTCCTCAGCCCCGGCTGCAGCTATGACGCGCTCGAGCTCGACTGAGGATGATGAGCAGCCGTACAATTTTCTGAAGGATTGTTCTATAATTATGAATAATAACAATTATTTATTTGAAATGAACTCCGGATCCCACAAATAGGTGAGAGCGCTCTCCTTCCAGCTATGAGAGCGCTCTCATACGTGCCACAATCTGCCCACTCCGTCCCCCTGGCCCGCCGAAGAAGGAGATCTCAAATGCGTCATCGAAAGGCCCTCGTGGCCTCCGTGGCAGCTGGTGTACTCGCGTCCGCGACCGGCACCGTCGTCGTGGTCACCGGTCTGGCGACCACGGCAAGGCCCGCCGCGGCCGCGACCACCGGTTGCACGGTCGCCTATCAGAACCTGAGCGCCTGGGAGTCGACGTCGACCTCGGGCGGCTTCAACGCCACGCTGGCGCTCACCAACCTCGGTGATCCGATCAGCCACTGGACCGTGACCTTCACGGCGCCCAGCGGCACCACCGTGACCGGCGGCTGGAACGCGACCTACACCATCACCTCCACCGTGAGCGCCACCGACGTCGGATGGAACGGCGCGATCGCCGCCGGCGCGACCAACACCAGCGTCGGCGTGCAGGGCACCTGGAGCCGGGCGACCGCTGGCTCGGCGCCGCCCAGCCCGTTCCCGCAGCCGACCGACTTCGCGCTCAACGGCGTGCGGTGCACCGGCGGCACGACCAGCGCGAATCTGCCGCCGACGGTCAGCCTGACCAACCCGACTGCCGGCCAGGCGTTCAACCAGGGGACGACGATCAACATCGGCGCGAACGCGAGCGATCCCGACGGCACCGTGGCCAAGGTCGAGTTCCTGGATGGCTCGACCGTGATCGGCACGGACACCACCTCCCCGTTCTCGTTCGCGTGGACCAACGCCGCGGTCGGCACCCACTCGGTCAGCGCCCGCGCGACGGACAACTCGGGCGCCACCACCACGACCACGCCGATCACGATCACGATTGTCACGAGCAACCCCGGCACGACGGCGCCGGCGCTGCACGTGTCCGGCAACCACATCGTGACCGCGAACGGCGCGACGTTCCGTCTGCTGGGCGTCAACCGGTCCAGCGGCGAGTTCGCCTGCATCCAGGGCCGCGGCCTGTGGGACGCCCCCGCGGACCAGGCCGCCATCAACGCGATGAAGTCGTGGAACGTTCATGCGGTGCGCATCCCGCTGAACGAGGAGTGCTGGCTGGGCACCTCCGACGTGCCGGCGGGCGGCACGACCGGCGCGGCCTACATACAGGGGGTCAAGGACTGGGTGAACCTGCTCGTGTCGAACGGGATCAACCCGATCCTCGATCTGCACTGGACCTTCGGCCAGTACAGCGGTCAAGGCGCGGGCTGCACGGACGTCAAGGCGACCTGCCAGAAGCCGATGCCGGACACCCAGTTCACGCCGATGTTCTGGAGCTCCGTCGCCACGACGTTCAAGGGCAACAACGCCGTCATCTTCGACCTGTTCAACGAGCCGTTCCCCGACTTCGCCAACGGCTTCTCCAACCCCACCGCGGCGTGGACCTGCCTGCGCGACGGCGGCACCTGCACCGGGATCGGCTATCAGGTCGCCGGCATGCAGAGCCTGGTCAACGCGATCCGTGCGACCGGCGCCACCAACATCATCATGTCCCCCGGCATCGCATTCACCAACGACCTGTCGCAGTGGTCGGCCTTCAAGCCGAACGACTCGACCGGCAACCTGATCGCGTCGTGGCACTCGTACAGCTTCAACACGTGCAACAACCAGTCGTGCTGGGACAGCACGATCGGCACCGTCGCGCGGACGACCCCGGTGGCGATCGGTGAGACCGGCCAGAACACCTGCGCTCACGACTACATCGACCAGCTGATGACCTGGGCCGACGGGAACGGCCTCGGCTACCTGGCCTGGACCTGGAACGCGTGGGTTGATGCGGGCGGGAACAGCCTGTGCAACAGCGGCGGCAACGTCTTGATCCTCGACAACACGGGGACCCCGACGGTGACGTTCGGCCAGGGCTTCAAGGCGCACCTGGCCACGCAGCAGCCGTGACGTGACGGTCAGCCGGCCACGGCGGCGGCGCTGCTCGCGGGCAAGAACTCGCGGAGCAGATCGGCGAGCGGGGTGCGCACCCGGCAGCGGTCGAACCCGAAGCAGTCGGCCAGCGCCTCGGCCGCGTCGGGGGTGAGCCCCTCGAAGCAGCGGCCGAAGTCGCGGACGAGCGGCTCCGCCAGCAGGATGTGGCGGACCAGGGTGTGGACCCAGGACTGGATGCCGAACGGGAACGGATCGAAGTCGGGGAACTCGTCGCGGAACGTCTGCTCGATCGGCTCGAGGATGTGGCGGACGCCGGTGTCGAGCGAACCCCAGTGGTCGACGCCGAGCCTGGCCTTCTTGGCCAGCACCGGTGCGATGCGCTGGAGGTAGGGCGCGTCGGGCGGCAGGTAGACCAGGCCCTGCAGCCCGATATCTTTGTAGGTCCACAGGCTCCAGCCCGCGGCGTGCTGGGCGTAGAGCGCCAGCTGGTCGCGCAGCAGCTGGTAGCGCTCGGCGTCGCGCGCGGCGTCGCCGAGGAACACCGGGCCGAACTCGCCGATCCAGATCGGCGTGCCGGTCCGCCGCATGTACTCGGTGCGGGTCAGGAAGCTGCGCTCGACGACGGCGCGATCGACGTACTCGCCGCGCGTGGTGCCCGGATAGCCGCCGCCATCGATGAAGCCGGGCAGCGCGTAGTCGTGCGCGGTGTAGACGCAGTTCGGCAGCGGATCGCCGAACATGTGGAAGTCGAGCGAGTAGCGGTTGCCGTCGAGGAACAGCACGTGGTGCGGGTCGACCGCGCGGATCGCGGCCTCGATCCGGCGGTAGAACGGCGCGATCGCCTGGCCGGTCGGATCGGCCGGCTCGTTGATCGGGTTGTAGCCGGCGACCCAGGGGTTGTCGCGGTAGCGCTCGGCGAGCGCTTCCCACAGCCGCACCGTGCGATCCTGGAAGTGGCGCTGGGTCCAGAACTGCGCCCAGTGGGTCGGGTTATCGCTGTGCCAGTGCTGGTTCTGGTAGCCCGGCAGCGCGTGCAGATCGAGCACCGTGTAGATGTGGTGGCGCGCGCAGCTGTCGATCGCGCGATCGAGCGTGCGGAAGCCCTCGTCCTTGAGCTCGAACGGGCGATCGTCGTCCTCGAAGTGTCGATAGTTGAACGGCAGGCGGACGCAGTTGACGCCGATCGAGGCCAGAAACCGCGCGTCGGCGTCGGTGAAGAACGCCGCGAGGAAGCGGTCGAAGAACCGCCGGTAGCCCTCGTCGCCCAGCGCCTCGCGGAGCGCCGCGCGCTGCAGGCTCTCGTTGGCCGGGTAGCCGGTGATGAAGTTCTCCATGTTCATCCAGCCGCCCAGCCCGATGCCGCGCAGGACGACCGGCGCGCCGGAGCCGCGGACCAGCTGCGTGCCCTGGACCCGAAGCAAAATGTCGTTCATGAGAGCGCTCTCCTCGGCGCGGTCGCGATGGTGCACGCGCCCGCGTCCGACTTTGGCACACGACGCGCTCCGGCGGGCGGGTTACCTGGGCTTTGTGCGGCCTGCGAGCGGTGCGGCCACGCGCTGCGATGCGCTACGGGCAGCCGGCGGCCGGCCCGGGCGTCTCGTCGAGCGCGCCGACCTGGACCCGGCTGTGGTAGGTCAGTCCGTAGCCGAACGCGAACTGCGGGTGGTAGCCCGGGTCGCCGACGTTGAGCGGCGTCTGGCACGCCGAGCGCGGCCACGACACCGGCAGCTTGCCCTGGAAGTCGGTGCCGATCGATCCGTTGCGGTTGCGGAACAGGACGTCGGCGATCCCGCCGCCCTCGGTCCCGGGCAGCCAGGCGGCGACGAACGCGTCCGACCGGTTGATCTCGGCGTTGGCGTACAGCGCGCGGCCCGACACCAGCACGGTCACGACCGGCACGCCGTGGCCGCTCACCGCCTGGAGCACCGCGCGGTCCTCGGGCATCCGGTGGCCGAGCTCGAGCGTGCGCAGCGACGCGTCATCGGAGTTGCGGTTGCCGAGCGCGGTCGCGACGTCGCCGAAGTTCTCGGCGTACGGCGTCTCGCCGATCACCGCGATCACCGCGTCGAACTGGCGGACGTCGACCCCGGCGGCGTCGATGCTGAAGGTCACGCGGTCGGCGCCGATCTTGTCGCGGATCCCGGCCAGGATGGTCTCGCCGTTGGGGAAGTCGCTGTTCAGGTTGGCGTCGTTGGGCCCGAACAGCCACGGCCCACCTTGCCACAGCAGCGACCAGCCGCCGGTCTGGTTCTGCAGGCTGTCGGCGTTCTTGCCGACGACCAGGATCTTGCGGTCGGCGCGCAGCGGCAGCACGCCGCCGTTGTTCTTGAGCAGGACCAGCGACTCGCGCACGGCGCGCCGGGCGAGCGGGCGGTCGACCAGGTTGGCCGGGTCATTGGCGAACGGCCGTGCCGACGGGCGCGGGGCCTCGAACAGCCCGGCGCGCAGCTTGACGCGCAGGATGCGGGTGACCGCGTCGTCGATCCGCGACATCGGGATCAGGCCGGCGCGGACGTCGGCGACGGTGTTCGGGATGAACGTCCGGAAGTCCTGCGGCACCATGAACAGATCGATCCCCGCGTTGACCGCCTGTGGGCAGTGATCGTTGGTGCATCCCGCGACCTGTCCGATCGCGTTCCAGTCGGAGATGACCAGCCCGTCAAACCCGATCTTCTGCTTGAGGATGTCGGTGATCAGGTGCTGGTTGCCGGCCTGCTTGCCCTGGTCCTGCCAGCTGAAGAACCCGACCATCACGGCCTGCGCGCCGGCCGCGAGCGCCGTGAAGTAGCCCTGCGCGTGGATGTTCATGAGCTCGGCCTCGGACGCGAGCACGTTGCCCTGGTCGATGCCCTGGGTCGAGCCGCCGTCGGCGATGTAATGCTTCGCCGTCGTGATGATCCCGCGGAACGACCGGCCGTCGCGGTCGATCGCCATCGCGCCGTCGGTCATCGCGCCCGCGAACGCGCGGACCACGCCGGGATCCTCGGACCACGACTCGTAGCTGCGGCCCCACCGATCGTCGCGCACCACGGCCAGGCACGGGCCGAACGTCCAGTCCTGGCCGGTGGCGCGGACCGCGCGCTGCGTCGCCTCGCCGATCGCGTGCGCGAGGCAGGTGTCGCGCGTCGCACCGAGCCCGATGTTGTGCGGGAACAGCGTCGCGCCGAAGATGTTGCTGTTGCCGTGGACGGCGTCGATCCCCCAGAACGTCGGGATCTTGACCTGGGTCGGGCCGTGGCGGCCGGGGATCGTCACCGTCGGGGACGCGTCAAAGATCGCGTCCGCCAGCGCCATCCAGTCGCCGACCGCGGCGTGCTTGTTGAACTCCGGCCATGAGCCGCCGCCGTTCAGGATCGAGCCGAGCCCCAGCCGGGTCAGATCGGCGAGCTGGTACGACGCGGTCGTCGCGTCCCACAGGCTCGCGATCTCCCCCTGGGTCATCTGGCCGACCTTCTGCTCGAGCGACATCGCCGCGACCACGCTCCGGATCCAGGCCTCGTCGCGCGCGTCGGACCGGATCGCGCTGCGGATGCGCGGCCAGTCCCGGAAGTGCGGCGCAGGTGCGATGTCGGTGCACGCGTCGCCGTGGAACGCGTCGAGCGGATCGGACGTCTGCGGTGCGACGTCGGTGCCCGGCGGCGGGGCAGGGTCGGGTGCGGTGCAGGCGGCGAGCGTGGCCAGAAGCGGTGAGACGCCGAGCACCAACCAGCGATTGTCGAGTACGAGCATGGGATCCTCCGGAAACCGGGACGAGCACCATCGCGCACGTCTCGCGCGCAGCGCCGTCCACTCGGGTTGGCCGCGAGTATGTTGCCCGGATCTCCGGCGGTGAATGACGGGCGCTCCGGCGGCCTGATGTTTCTTATGGAATCCGCAATCACCGCCGCGCGAAACCGTGACACCGCAGACCAACGCGGACACGGTCGTCCATCGATCGCGCGGCGGTGAGCGCTCATGCACGCTGTGCGCGGGACCTACACGGTTCGCCGGGTCTTGCGCACCGCGTGCTCGCCGCGGGCTCTCCGTCGCGGTGACCCGGCCGCCGGGCCGCGGCGTGCAGCCGGCGCGCCGCCGGAGGCATACTCGTGGCGATGCTCCGCCGTGCCTGTCTGGTGCTCGCGATCGCCGCCTGCGCTTCGCCGCCGTCCGGGCCGGCCGCCCCGTCCGCCCCGCCGGTCGCGCTGGTCGCGCCGGTCGCGCCGGTCGCCGACCCCACCGACCGCGTGCCGTTCTCCGCCGACGAGCGCGCCGCCGAGCTCGCGTTCCTGCGCGACGCGATCCGCGACACCTATGCCCACCTCGAGGTCAAGCAGCAGCAGTGGGGGGTCGACCTCGACGCGCTGTTCGCGCGCGCCGAGCCGCGGATCCGCGCCGCCGATACCTGGACGCGCTACGAAGCCGTGATGGTCGGCTTTGTGTCCGCGCTGCACGATGCCCACGTCGCGTGGCGGCGCAAGCGCGGCGCGGTGGAGACCCGGCGGCGGATCGTCCGGCTCGGGCTCGATACCCGGCTCGCGGCCGGCGAGCTGATCGTCTCGAACGTGTGGCCGGGCTCGTCGGCCGAGGCCGCCGGGCTCGCCGCCGGCGATCGGATCGTCGCGATCGACGGCGATCGGGTCGACCAGCGCATGGCGGCCCTCGCCGCGCTGCGCAGCGCGTCTCGCCTCGAGGCCGCCGCCTACGACTTCGCCGAGCAATGGCCGGCGTCGCGGCTCGCCGCCGGCGCAGCGCCGCGCGCCCGCGTGCTCACCCGCGAGCGCGGTGGCGCGGTGACCACCGTGCGCGTGATGCCCGAGACCACCGGCCGGCCCGGCGGCACGCCGCCGGCGATCGAGCTCGACCACCGCGGCCCGATCGCCGTGCTGCGCGTGCGCAGCCTGGGAGCGCCGACCCGGCAGCTGGTCGACACCGTCGCGCCGCTGATCGCCCAGATCGTCGCGGCGCCGCACGGCCTGGTCATCGATCTGCGCGGCGACGACGGCGGCTTCGAGGACAACGCGCTGGCGCTCGCCGCGCAGCTGGTCGCCGGCGACGTCACCGGCGGGTCGACCCGGGTACGGCTGTCCCAGCGCGCCCGCGACGCGCACCGGGCCTGGAAATCGCTCGCCGAGGATCCGGATCGCAAGGGCTGGTCGATCGCCCAGCCGCTGACCGTGCACGGCACCGCGGCCGCGCCGTATCCGGCCAGCCTGGCCGTCGCGATCGACGCCGGCTGCCGCAGCTCGTGCGAGACCCTCGCGCTGCTGCTCCACGAGGCCGGCGGCCGGCTGATCGGCGAGCGCACCGGCGGCGCGAGCGGCGCCCCGGTCACCGTCGTGCTGCCGATGAGCAAGGCGACTGTCACGCTTCCGGCCCGCGCCATGTACGACCCGCACGGCGACCCGATCGAGGGTCACGGCGTGGCGCCCGACGACGAGGTCGCCGACGACCGCGCGGCGATCGCGGCCGGCCGCGATCTGGCCTTCGAGGCTGCGATCGCGTGGGCGTGCCAGCGCGAGCCCGCGCCGTGCCCCTGACGTCCGCGCTTCGCCGGCCGGTCCCGTTCGCGCGGCCGCAAGCGCGAGCGTGTGCCGGCGCGGAGTCGCAGGGTCTCGCCGGCCGTGCACGCACGTGCGCTGTCGCTGATGGTCGCCGGGGTGAAGCGCGAGCAGGTCGCCAAGACGATCGGCTGCACGACCGAGTCGCTGCGGCGGTGGTACGCCGAGGGCAAGAAGCAAGGCCGCCTCGCAGGTCGGGCTAGTTGTTGCAGAGACTGCGAGGGAGCGAGAACACGTTGGCGCCGAACCACTCCAAGTTGCTCGACGTGGAGAACACGAACGCGTCGTTGATCAGGGCCGCCTGGATGGTCACGCAGCCGCCCACGGGGATGGTCACCAGCTTGTGCCCGGACGTGTTCGAGAACCGGACGGTACCGCCGGGACACGCCGAGCCGCCGAGTACGCCGCAGACGTGCCCCTGTCCTGCCTGTTCCTGGTCGTTCACGTTGATGTTGACGTTCTGTTGAATGCCGGTGCAGCGCTCCTCCGTGCCGCCACCCTTGGGCTGGCAGAGCGACTCACCCACACCCCAGATCTGAAACTGGGTGGCGTTCTGTCGGACGAACGCCCAGTTGGCGCAGTGAACGCCCTCGGTGACGTTGTCCGTCGCGACGACGTTGCACGCATGGCCACCTTCGGTGGCCGCCGCGGTTGTCAGCGAGTCGCTCGCCGACAATGAATCATCCGTCTCGGAGGTCGGGTCCTGGGCGCTGCCGTCGGGAACGGCACACCCGAGCGCGAAGAGCAGGGGTGACAGGAACAGAGCATGATAGATCGTCTTCATCTCATCCTCATGGGGGGGTACGGATTGTCGATCGGGGATGACACGCGGACGCGTGCCATCGGGTAGGGCACCTCGGTCGCCAGCAGTCGCAGGGGAATTTCACAACAGACTGGAATCGCGACGATTTACTGCCCAGCCCGCGCAGCCTGGGTCACGGAAACTCGCCCTCGGCAAGCCAGATGTCGCTGTCGACGTCGACCTCGACGATCTCGTAGCCGCCTCGCACGATCAGGATGCGCCGCCCGTCGCGCGAACTCGGAGGCTGACGGACCGCGGTCCTCCCGCTCGTGCAACCCGCGGCTGTAGCCGTCGAACGCGTTGCCGACTGGCCAGACCGCTCAGAGACACATGCCTGCACAGTCGACTTCGAGGATGAGCTGACTCTCGTCGCAGACCGTACCACTCCACCAGACAAATGTGACATTGTTTCCGCAGATACAACTTGTGCAGTAGGTTGTTGGTGGGGTGAAAGTCATAGAGCTTAGTTGTACACAAGGGCTTTGCGTGCCGATGCCGCACCCTGGGCGCAGGTTGCACATTCCACCGAGACTGGGATCGGCGGATCGACTGAAATCGCAGTACCCGTTACCATCAGAGCAGTCGGCGTCCGAAAAGCACAGTTCGCCGATCGCCTGCAACGACTGGCCAACTGCTTCCCTCGACTCCGGTGCGGGCGGAGCCAGGCACGCCATCAGCATCCCTCCCATCGCCCCCACCACTCCGAGACGAATCACGGTCGACGACATCTGCTGCATTACTTGCTCCTCATGGAGGCCGACCGGCTTGATGAAGCTGGTGGCCTGTGTTGTCCAGTCGCCTGGCGTCTGGATTCATCGAATGAGTGAAACGTCGCCGATACTAATGTCGTCGTATCGACGGTTCAAGCAAAATCTCGCACGGCGAGAATAAAGTATCGCGTCACAACATTACCACCCCACACTCACCGTGACTATCAGTGCGACTACCAGCGCCGTGGGATTCGTCGGCGCCGGCGGCGGCTGGGCCGGATCCATCGCGGTGCCGGCTGGCTGTGGCATTTCCGCTGTACACCCAAGCACCTTCGCGGTCGTCGTCATCCCGGGCAGGCTGGCAGTTCCCGGAGCAGTCTCCAGATCGTTGCACCTCGGCGTGCGCGGCGATGTACAAGGTGTCGCCCGGCTGCCACGAGATGGCTTTGTGGTCGCTATGAACCAGTTCCTCAGCAGGCCTCCCGGCGTGCAGTGATCACGATCGATGTTCGAGCTGTGGTTGACAGGTGGGCTCGTGCGGAACAGGCGGTGGCTTCCGCGCGCGGTGGCGCCCGGCGCATGCGTGCATGTGCACGTGCGATGCCAGCGCGGCAAGGTCGTGGATCCGTTGCCGCGGACAGATGGAGTGCACGCCGTCCGTAGAGAGTCTTTACGGTCGAGCGCATCCAGCCGTAGAGGACTTCAACACTTCGTTGAAGCCTTCTACTCGATGTCGGCGCCGTGCTTGCGGAGGCGGTTGTAGAGGGTGACGCCGATCGATGTCGAGCAGGCGGGCTGCCCGGGTCTTGTTGCCGCCGGTGGCGGCCCAGGGCGGCGAGCAGGTTGCGGCGCTCCAGCTCGTCGACCGGCAGCGGCAGGGCGACCGGCGTCGCCGTGCGGCGTGGCGCGCAGACCGGACGCGGTGCGTCGTCGGGAGCTCGCTGGTCCCGTGACGGCGCGGATGCCGGTGAGGACCGGCTACTCGTCCAGTAGCTCCTCGATCCGGCGCAGCGCGCGGCGTAGGGCTTTCGGGTCGGCCCCGGAGCGGCGCAGCGCCAGCGCGGTCTCGAGCTCTGCAGCGACCGGATCCGCTACTCGCTGCAGCGGCTCTGCTGCATCTCGCTGCGGTCCACTGCGCTCCACGGCGTTCGTGGTACCCTCAACTAGTCGAAGTGCGCGAGATTCCACGATCAGAGTGTCGTGACGGCTCTGCGCCAGTTCGCACGCTCAGTCTCCGAGCTCCCACGACTTGATGTCGTCGTCGGTGCCCTCCTTGCCGTCCTCTCCCATCGACACCACGCCGATGCCCTTGGAACCGGCGGGGAGGCTGGCGCCACAGAGCATCTTGATCGGCCGGCCCCAGGCGTCGCTGGTGTCGCTCGCGTCCATGTACTCGTTCAGCTCTTCGAGTCGGTCGGGGCACGTCCGGTCGGGATGGGCCGCTGCCCAGTTCGGGAACGCTGCAAAGGCGTACAGCTGGAGCTTCAGCTTGGTCTCGGATTGACGCTGCTCGTTGTCCGCGGGTGTTTGAGCGGTGCCCTTGGCAGGCCCCGTTGTCGCCTGGTTCGAGATGGGCGCGACCGCGCGCTGAGCGCACGCGGTGAGCAACACGAGCAGCGTGGCGCGGACTCCCATGCGGGCAGCGTATGCGGCGCCCTCGCGGGAATCCAGGGCTGGCCGTTCTTGCTGTGCCACCGGAGCCCTCGCCATGATCCGCCACACCTTCGATGCCGCGCTCGATCGTGCAGCCGAGCTCGCCATCGACCCGCTGATCGGTGACCGGTTCGCGTGGCAGTCAACGGCGCCACGTGCCCGGTACTGCCGCCTCGCTGAGATCGGCGCGACCCGCGCCGCACCGGTGTTCGAGCTCGGCCAGTACCGCGCCGCAACAGTAGCCGCTCCGCCGCCCGGGGGCGAGCCGCCGGCTACTCGCCGAACGACGTGAGGTCACGCGCCGCGGGGACAAACAAGCTGCACGCGTGGGACGCTGCCACGGGCGCCGTGGCAGCCCTGCGATCGCAGCCAACGCCGCAGCCGCGGCGCGGCCGCACAGCCAGTACTCGGTGGCGACGACGACGCGCCACTGACCGCCGCAGCCGATCGACGCGAGGCCGAGCATCGGTTCGCAGCGGCCGTCGATCCACCGCCGGAGATCGTCAGTCCATGGCTGATCCGCCCGCTCGCGCCACGCGCCCGAACATCGAGCTGGTACATTCGGTGAAATGAGTAAAGGCCGCCTCGAAGCCTTCAGCGATGGCGTCATCGCGATCCTGATCACGATCATGGTGCTCGAGCTCAAGGTGCCCCATAGCGCGGATCCACACGCGCTGCGCGAGATGCTGCCCGTGTTCCTGGCCTACGTGCTCAGCTTCGTGTACCTGGGCATTTACTGGAACAATCACCATCACATGCTCCAGGTCACTCGACGCGTGAGCGGCCGCGTGCTGTGGGCGAATCTGCATCTGCTGTTCTGGTTGTCGCTGGTGCCGTTCGTGACCGGGTGGATGGGAGAGAACGGCAATGCGCCGTTTCCGACGGCATGCTATGGCGCGGTGCTGCTGCTGGCGGGCGTGGCGTACCTGATCCTGCAGCGGAGCATCATGGCCGCCGACGGGGAGGGGTCGAAACTGGCAGCGGCGGTGGGCCGCGACATCAAGGGCAAGCTCTCGGCGGTGATGTACGCAGCCGCGATCCCACTGTCACTCGTGCACGTGTTCATCGCGGATGCGATCTACGTCCTGGTGGCCCTCATGTGGCTGGTGCCGGATCCGCGCCTCGAGCGGCGGATGCAGCACGAAGGCCCGTGATCGCCCAGCGACGGGTAACACGGGACCGGCTGACACGCCGCCGGTTCTTGGCGGCGGATCGGCCGTCCCGCGCGTCGCGCGGTCGCGTCGTGGATCTCCGCCAGGAGCGCCGGGCCGTCGTTCCGGATCGCCGCGTCGTGCCTGCGCTCGACCGCGGCACCGAGCTGGGCGCCTCCGAGCCGGTCACCGCGGTCGGGAAGCTCCCCACCGGACAAGCTCCCCACCGAGGTTAGGTCTCCTGGGAAGCTCCCCACCGGGAAGCTCCCCACCGAGGTTAGGTCTCCTGACCGCAGCGCGCCACGGGACTGTCTGGAGTACACATCTGTCCAGCCCACACCGGACGCCAATGCGACGAATGTCACAACGAAACTAACCTGGTAGGGGTCTCGTCGATCAGGCCGAGCAGGGTGGCCATAGCGTCGACGACAGCCGGATCCGGCTCCATCCAGTCCGCGTCGTCGTAGGCCGCCCTGTTGAGCGCCGCGAGGACGTCAACTTCGGAGAGCGAGATCCGCAGCTCGTCGAGCGGCTCCGCGATTCCCGTCATGCAGCACCGCCGTGCTTGGCCAGCTCCTCCGCGATCACCCGACCCGCCGACACCGCCGAGAGCGACGCGTCCCGCACCGCGGAGATCAGGTGCGAGAGATGAACGACGGGGTTCTCGGTGTCGTCGACCTCGTCGCGACAGGACAACCGAACCGCTCGAAGTGTTGCTGCGTGGCGTAGGCCATCGTGTCGACGTGCGCGATGATCGCCTGGAGGAGACCGAACGCAGGCCGGACGTCGAACGCCGGGGCCGGGGCCGGCAGCTCGCGACGCTGGCGCTCATGGCGCACCTCCCGCGATGGACGTGAGCATCAGCGCGCCGTCGTGCGCCTCGGGATCGTCGGGCGTGGCTGCGTCGGGCGTGGTGAGCGCGTGAGGGTCTCCGAGGAGCTCGGTCAACTCGGCCTGCACGGCCATGTCCTCCGTCGGTTGCGTTGTCGTCGAGCTCTCGATGCTGTTCATGGGCTTGTCGATCTCCATGGCAGCAACGTAGGCAGGCCGAGATAAACGCTTCGACGTCGCGAGCGATGTAACGAACATCGAGCACGACAACCATGCGATTCCGCTGGACCACCGGCGGGGGATGCACCCGCGTCCACGTCTATACACCCGGTCCAGGCCGGCTACTCGTTCCTCGCGCCCGCCGGTGTCGAATCGGCCGTGCTCAGCGTCGCCGTACCTGCTCGAACGCGGCCCCAGGTCGGTGATCACCGGGTCCGCGGTAGCTGGAGCGGCCTCGCTACGATACGCCGCTTCTCCAGACGCCCGGCAACGCTCGGTGCTGCTGGCCCCGCCGGAACCTCGCGAACTTCCTTGCCTGGAGCGTCGTGGACCATCCCGCCGTCTCCACGACCATCCAGGACCTGGGCGCCGCGCCAGTCCTCGCAGGATCGGCCGCGACTCGATATACTTTCATCGATGGCCGAAGCAGCGATGAAAATCCTGAGCGCGGCGATGAAGCTCTCCGTCCAGGAGCGAGTTCAAGTCGCCGAAAAACTCCTGGAGAGCGCTGATGCCGAGGGCTACGAGGACGACAGCGAGGCGGCGATCCACGCTGCATGGGCCGACGAGATCCATCGACGTTCGGGAGAGCTGCAGGATGGGTCCGTCCGCGGGTTGAGCGTGGAGGAGGCGCGAAGCATCGTCGCGTCCGGGCCCACGGACGACGACCGTTGATCCGCATTCATCCCGCCGCAGCCGCCGGCGGAAGCGAACGATCAAGTGGTCGGAGCTCCGGCGCGCCGCCGCGTGGTTGCCCGCGTGATGCGAGCGGAGGTCCGGTCAGAGGCCCGTGATATTCCGCCCGCGTGAGCTCGCTCCCATCGCCGCAACGTGCGCATGTCCTCGATGTCCCGTTCGCGATGCGCGGTGTCGCCGCCGCGAGCAAGGCCCGCTGGGACAAAGAGCACGGCGTGTTCATCTATGACGGCGCCGAGCTCCCACCCGCGCTCGCGCCGTTCCGCGCGCAGCCGTACTCGTGGGAGATGCACGTGCAGCGCGAGCTCGCGGACGCGCCGCCGCGCAGGCCGTCACCGCCGTATGGGTCGATCACGCTGCGAGCGCACCAGCAGGAGGCCGCCCGCGCGATCGGTGCGGCGCGCGCCGCGGGCTTCCCCGGGTTCCTGCTCGCCGACGACGTCGGCCTCGGCAAGACGATCACCGCCTGGGCCGCGGTCCTGGCGATGCCGGCGGCGCGCCGGGTGCTCGTCGTGTGTCCGCTCGCGGTGATCGCGCACTGGCGCCGCACGATCGAGGCGATGGGCGACGGCGGCAAGAACATCGTGGTCCTCAACTACGACCGGCTCGGCAAGCTGTTCGAGGTCAGCGACGCCGCCCGCAAGAAGATCCGGACGAAGAAGGGGCTTGCGCGCGCCGGCACCGCCCCCGAGCTCGACGTGATCATCCTCGACGAGAGCCACCGGCTGAAGAACCCGACCGCCGCGCGCTCGAAGCTCGCGGCCAAGCTCGTGGCGAATGCCGGCTTCTGCCTGTGGCTCTCGGCGACGGCGGGCCAGAACCCGCTCGAGCTGTCGTATCTCGCGCCCCTGCTCGCCCGGATGACCGGCAGCAGCGCCCGCGACCTCAAGGACTTCGAGCAATGGTGCCTCGACCAGCAGCTCGGCGTGACGCGCGGCAACTTCGGCAAGTGGGAGTGGCGCGGCGAGCGCAGCGACTGCGAGAAGGTCCGCTCCATGCTGTTCGAGCCCGCGCGCGCCGGCCAGGCCATCGCGGGCATCCGCCGGCAACCGGAGCAGATCGCCGGCTGGCCCGCGATCAACCGGATCCTCGCGCCGATCGAGCTCGCCGCCGAGGCACGCGCGCTCTACGCAGAGGCCTGGACGGCGTTCCGCCGCGAGATGGAGCTCGCGCCGCGCGGGCGCGATCCGAAGTCCGCGCTCGCGGCGTCGCTCCGGCTGCGCCAGAAGAGCTCGCTGATCCGCGCGCCCGGTACCATCGAGCTCGCGCGCGAGCTGCTCGACAACGGCCACCAGGTCGCGATCTCGGTCGCGTTCCTCGAGACGCTCACCGCGCTGCGCGAGGCGTTCGAGACCGGCGTCGGTGCGGTCCGGTGCGCGGCGATCCACGGCGGCATCCCGGCTGCGGCCCGCGAGGCGGAGCGCCTGCGCTTCCAGCGTGGCGAGGCGCGCGTGGTCCTGTTCACCGTCGAGGAGGGCATCTCGCTCCACCAGGGCGAGCACGACGACGCGCCCCGGTCCGAGGTGATCCACGACCTGCGCTGGTCCGCGATCCAGATGGCGCAGATCGAGGGCCGCTGTCACCGCGACGGGCGGTTCGCGCAGGTCTACTGGACCTACGCCGACGACACCGTGGAGGAGAAGATCGCGCGCGTGGTCGCCGGACGCATCCAGTCGATGAAGGAGATGATCGGCGACGACACCGAGACGCTTCGCGAGATCGAGAACCTGCTGCGCGGCTGAGCGCGGCGCGATGGCAGCGGATCGCTCGGGTCGCCGCCAGCACCAGGTCAGCGCCGGCGCGTCACTCGGGTTCGTCGTCGGCGTCTTCGTCGTTCGTCGTGTCCTGGCCGCTCGCGACCGGGGTCGCCGGCTGAGCCTTCAGCACCGCGGCGATGTGCCGGAACAGCGCGCGCGCCGCACCCGGCGGCTTCCCGGTCACCCGCTCGCGCTGCGCCGACGCGATCAGCTGCGGCAGCGGCTCCGTGACACCGCCGGGAAACTCGGCTGCGGCTACGAGGCCCTCCTCGATCATCTGGGCGCGCCACTGCTCGGCCAGATGAAACTGCTGCGGCTCCGCCGCGCCGGTCGTCTGCACCTGCGCGAGCCTGGCATCGAGCGCGACCAGATCGATCCGGCGGAGATCGCCGGCGAGCGTGCGCTCGGCGCGGCGACGCGCGACATGTGCCGTCACCGCGCGGGCGCGATCGACGGACGCGCGCAGATCCTCTTCGAGCCCGAGCTTGCCGAGCGCCGACACCGGCAGCTTCATGAGCGCGTTCGCGAGCCGGGCCGAACGATCGCCGGCCTTGCGCTGCTGCCGGCGCGCGATCTGGCGCCGGCTCTCACCGCGGTCGTCACGATCTGCCATCGCGGCATCTTCGCTCCTTCATCCGGCGACCACCAGCGAGCACGCTGCCCTGCGGCCAGGACGAACGAGTTGCGTATCGCCCACAGTGGATCGGCACCGGCCTGCCGCAGCATCGAGGTCGTCCGCTCGGCATCGAGGTCGTGCACACCGCGGTTCCGCTTCCGCTCCGGTTTGCTATCATGAGCGCGATGTCCGAGCGAGCCCGCAAGCTGCTGCACGATGCGATGGATCTGCCGCTGTCCGAGCGTGCCAAGTTGGCGGCGGATCTGCTCGCTAGCCTGGACGGCGAGCCCGAGGCCGACGTGGAAGCAGCGTGGGCTAGCGAGATCGAGCCGCGCACGCGTGAGGCGTTGGCGAACTCCGACGACGACATCGCCTGGGAAACGGTACGCGCCGAGCTGCATGCAGCTCCGACGCGATGAGCAAGCCGGGTCCGGCTTGCCCGTGAAGCTCGCGCCGAGCTGCACGAGGCGGCGCGACGGTACGGGGAGCAACGCCCCGAGCTGCGAATCGAGTTCCTGGCCGTGGTCGATGAATCGATGATCTGA
>DATAPF010000207.1:0-35237 GCA_036265355.1 Kofleriaceae bacterium
CCGATCGTCACCGGGTTCTGCTGCCTGGGCCTGGCCGTGGTGTTCGGCTACGGCTGGCCGTACGTGACCGCCGGGCTCGACACGGCGAGCCGCTCGGTGTTCGCCGCCGGCAACCTCGGTCTGTTCGTGTACGGCTTCCTCAACCGCCTGCTGCTGGTCACCGGGCTGCATCACATCATCAACAACTTCGCGTGGCTCCTGCTCGGCGCGTATCACACCGTGACCGGCGAGCTCGTGACCGGCGACCTCAAGCGGTTCTTCGCCGGCGACCCCAGCGCCGGCGCGTTCATGACGGGGTTCTTCCCGGTCATGATGTTCGGTCTGCCGGCCGCGTGCCTGGCGATGTACCGCACGGCGCGCACCGCGAACCGCCGCCTGGTCGGCGGCGTGCTGCTGTCGATGGCGCTGACCTCGTTCCTCACCGGCGTGACCGAGCCAGTCGAGTTCGCGTTCATGTTTTTGGCGCCGGTGCTCTACCTCATCCACGCGGTGCTGACCGGCCTGGCGCTCGTGATCATGAACCTGCTCGACGTCAAGCTCGGCTTCGGGTTCTCGGCCGGGCTGTTCGACTACATCCTCAACTTCAACAAGTCGACTCACCCGCTGCTGCTGCTGCCGATCGGTGCGATCTACTTCGCCGTGTACTACGGCATGTTCCGTTACGCGATCGCGAAGTTCGATCTCAAGACGATCGGCCGCGAGCCCGAGGGCACCGCACCGGCGCTCGGCCTCGCGATCGACCCAGGGCAGGCGCCGGGCCGCGCGCCGGGCCCGCTGCCCGAGCCGGCGACCGTGCGCGGCGCGAGCTACCTCGCCGCGCTCGGCGGCGCGGCCAACGTCCTCGAGGTCGAGGCGTGCGCGACGCGGCTGCGGCTGTCGCTGGTCGACAACGCGCGGCTCGACGAGGCCGCGCTGCGCCAGCTCGGCGCGCGCGGCGTGCTGCGCCCGGCGGCCGGCAGCGCGCAGATCATCATCGGTCCGCTCGCCGACCAGGTGGCCGGCGAGATCCAGGACGCGATGCGCACACCGGAACCGTCGAGATCACTCGGCGCCTGACCCCGATCCCCGATCCCCGATCACCCGACCACCCACCGACCATCCCGCAACGCGCGATCGCGCGTGATCTGACCTGAATCCGTCGCGCGCCGCTGCCTCGGCGTGCGCACGGCCGTGTTGCGCACGCACTGCGCTGGCCAGCCCGGCGATGCCCGGGATCCGCCCGAAGACCAGGAGGGACCGATGAAGCGACCGAACCAGCCCCACAAGCAATCCGCCCATCACCCCGTGACCGCGCCGGACGCGCTCGCGATGCGCCCGGACGCGCTCGCGATGCGCGGGAACCCACCCCTGACCCGGCTGCTACCCGCCGCGCTCGCGTGCAGCCTCGCGGCCGGCTGCGCCGCGGGGAGCTTCACCGACACCGGGGCCAGCGCCGACCGGCGCAACCCCGAGCCGCCGAGCCTCGCGGTCGCGTGGCAGCCGGTCGAACACTCCGCCGACGCGAACTGGTTCCGCTCCGTGCTGACGCTCGAGAACCACGGGCCCGGTGTGCTCGACACCGGCTGGCACCTCTACTTCAGCTTCGTGCGCATCATCGCGGCCGACGGCACGACCGACGGCGACATGGTCGAGGACCTCGCCGGCCAGGGCCTGCAGGTCAACCACGCCGACGCTGCCGCGAGCGGCGATTTCTTCGTGCTCGAGCCACTGGCGAACTTCGTCCCGCTCGCGGCGGGACAGCACCGTGCGATCAGCTTCCTGGCCCAGAACTGGGCGATCATGAAGACCGACGCGCCGGCCGGCTTCCACATCGCGTTCGACGGGATCACCCCCGACGGCACTGCGCGCGCCGTGCCGGCCACCGTCACGATCGATCCGACGGATCCGAAGCAGACCACGCGGTTCTCCGGCGACGTGATGCCGGTCGAGTCCGCGGCGGTGCGCCAGGCCGAGAACCCGGCGCGCCAGGCGTTGACCCTGGCGGACCAGCTGCTGCCGATGCCGCGCCAGGTCGTGCCCGGCCGCGGCCACCTGGTCCTGCGCGGCCGCGTCGTCGTCGAGCACCCGCACGCGCTGGCCCGCGAGGCGGCCTACCTGGCCGCGGCGATCGACGACGTGCTCGGCGGCTCCGTGGCGCGGCGCGAGGTCACCGCCGGCGACGCGCTCGCGGACGCTGCCGACGCCGCTCACCGCGACGGCGCGACCGTGATCCAGCTCGCCGTGGCCTCCGGCCTCGACATCGACGGCGACGGCAAGCGCGACGCCGAGGCCTACACGCTCGACGTCGCCGGCGGCCGGATCGCGATCCGCGGCAGCGACGCCGCCGGTGTGTTCCATGCGATCCAGACCCTGCGCCAGCTCATCCCGGCCGACGCCGTGCAGGCCGCCGCGCGCCCCGGCGGCCGGCCGAGCGAGATCGCGCTGCCCGAGGTCCACATCGCCGACGCGCCCGGCTTCGCGTTCCGCGGCATGCACCTCGACGTCGCCCGGCACTTCGAGACCAAGCAGACCGTCGAGAAGCTGATCGACGTCATGGCGTACTACAAGCTCAACAAGCTCCACCTCCACCTCGCCGACGACGAGGGCTGGCGGCTCGAGATCCCCGGCATCCCCGAGCTGACCTCGTTCGGCGCGCACCGCGGCCACGACCTCGACGAGGCCGGCCAGCTCCACATCGGGCTCGGCGACGGCAACGACCTCGCTGGCGGCGATCACATCACCGACAAGCCCGCGACCCGGACCGCGGCCAACGGCGGCGTCGCGCCGGCGTTCCAGGGCTTCGAGACCGCGACGGTCAACTTCGTCGGCAAGGGCAGCGGGTTCTACACCACCGCCGACTTCGAGGACATCCTCGACTACGCCACCGAGCGCCACATCGACGTCATCCCCGAGTTTGACGTGCCCGGCCACGCCCGCGCCGCCGTCCAGGCGATGGAGTTCCGGTTCTCGCAGCTCCGGCGCACGAGCCCGACGCGCGCCGCCGAGTTCCGCCTGCTCGATCCCGCCGACACCTCGCTGCACACCAGCGTCCAGGGCTACACCGACAACTTCCTCAACCCCTGTCTCGACAGCACCTACGCCTTCCTGTCGACCGTGGTCCGCGAGGTCGCCGCGCGCTACCGCGCCGCCGGCGCCCCGCTGGTGACGTTCCACGGCGGCGGCGACGAGCTGCCCGACCTGTCGGTCAACGTGTGGTGGCAGGGCTCCCCGGCGTGCCACGCCAACGCCGCGACCCGCGGGCTCAGCGATCCCCAGCTGCGCGATCGGTTCTTCACGCGGTTGAGCCAGATCATCACGGCGACCGGCGCCGAGATGACCGGCTGGGACGACATCATCCACGATGGCCTCGCCCTGCCCGGCTTCGTGCCGATGCCCTGGAGCAACGTGTGGGGCTGGGGCCGCGAGGACGATGCCTATATCTACGCCAACCAGGGCTCTCGCGTCGTGCTCGCCCACGCGACCAACCTCTACATGGATCTCGCGTACTCGAAGGATCCCGACGAGCCCGGCTACTACTGGGCCAACTTCGTCGATGACAAGAAGACCTTCGAGTACATGCCATTCAACATCTTTGCCAATGGCACGCAGGACCGGATGGGCAATCCGATCGATCCGTCGACCTGGGATACCAAGGTCCACCTGACCGCCGCCGGCAAGCCCAACATCATCGGCATGGAGGGCCTGCTGTGGGGCGAGAACGTCAAGACGCCGGAGCTGCTCGAGTACATGGCGTTCCCCAAGCTGCTCGGCGTCGCCGAGCGCGCCTGGAACCCCGAGCCCGCCGAGCTGCAGACCACGCCCGCGGCCTGGGCCCACTTCGCCAACCGGCTCGGCCAGGAGGTCCTGCCGCGGCTCGGTGCGTTCCGCCCGGTCGATCTGCGCGGCGAGCTGCCGGCGTCGGTCGGCGTCAACTACCGCATCCCGCCGCCCGGCGCCGTGATCACCGGCGGCGTGCTCCAGGCCAGCGTGCGCTACCCCGGCCTGGCGATCGAGTTCTCGGCCGATCGCGGCGCGACCTGGCGCACCTTCACGGCGCCGGTGAAGGTGTCGGGTTCGATCGCGCTGCGCACCCGGGCGCCCGACGGGCGGACCAGCCGGATCACCCGGGTCGAGTGAGCCACGGCTCTCGTCGAGCCGATCAACCCCAGCTTCTGGAGATCTCCCGTGAATCATCTCGCTCGTTCACTCATCCTGTCTGCGATCGCGTGGGCCGGCGCCGCGTGTACCGGCACCACCGGCAGCACCGACGATCTCGTCGAGCAGCCCGTGGTCTGCAGCTCCGCGACGCCGTGGACCGTCGGTGTCCACTACAACGTCGGTGCCCTGGTCACGTTCCAGGGCAACACGTACCAGTGCATCCAGGCCCACACCGCGCAGGCCGACTGGTCCCCCCCGGCCGTCCCTGCGCTGTGGGGCCTGGTCAGCAGCTGCGGCACCGGCTCCGGC
Source organism: Kofleriaceae bacterium (assembly GCA_036265355.1). GTDB lineage: Bacteria > Myxococcota_A > Polyangia > Haliangiales > Haliangiaceae > JABFXX01. Next base: position 4,447 of record DATAPF010000207.1, read on the forward strand.
AGTGGTTCCGGTAGCGGCTCGGGCAGCGGCTCCGGCTCCGGCTCCGGCAGCGGCTCCGGTTCCGGCAGCGGCTCCGGCTCCGGCGGAGGCGGAGGTAGCGGTGGCAACGCCGGTGGCTTCGTGTTCAGCGCCTACAAGGACACCGGCATCAACATGGACTTCAACACCAACACGATCTCCACGCTGGTGCCGGGCGCGCGGACGCCGATCGCGACCGACCTGACCGCCAACGGAGCGCGCGCGATCACCCTGGCGTTCGCCACCGGCCAGTGCGGCACCGAGAACTGGGGCGGCGTCCCGGGCGCGACCCTCGCCCAGGTCAACATGCCGCTGCTCAACAACGCGGGCGTCAACTACATCCTGTCCACCGGCGGCGCCGCCGGCTCGTTCACCTGCGCCTCGGACGCCGACTTCGGGACCTTCGTCAACCGCTGGGCCTCACCCCACCTGATCGGCGTCGACTTCGACATCGAGGTCGGCCAGTCGCAGACCGACATCACCAACCTGGTGCGCCGGATCGGCCCGGCCCACTCCTCGCACCCCGGCCTGCGGTTCAGCCTCACCATCGCCACCCTGGCCAACACCGACGGCAGCGAGAGCCTCAACTCGACCGGCGTGATGGTCGTCAACGCCGTCACCAGCGTGTTCGGCACGATCCCGAGCTTCGTCACCATCAACCTGATGACGATGGACTACGGCGCGCCCGGCCAGTTCGTGTGCGTCGTCGCCAGTGGCACCTGCGATATGGGGCAGTCGGCGGTCCAGGCCGCGCGCAACCTCAACGCGCACCACGCCATCCCGCTGTCCAACATCGAGATCACACCGATGATCGGCGGCAATGACGTACAGAGCAACGTGTTCAAGCTCACCGACGTCAACACCGTCGCGAGCTTCGTGCTCGGAAATCACCTCGCCGGCGTCCACTTCTGGTCGTACGACCGTGACGTCGACTGCCCGGCCGGCTCGGCGTCCCCGACCTGCAACTCGATCGGCGGCGCCGGTGCGCACGGCTTCCTGAAGCGGTTCCAGAGCGCCGGCCTGCACTAGACGCGCGGCGAGCAAGCAAGCGCACGAGGTCACCCCGGAGCAGCCATCCCCACCGCAACCACCTCCACCGGGGGCCGCCATCCCCATCGCGACCATCTGCACCGGGGCGCCTCGTGTCGCCGTGATTCGACCCTAGTCGACGGCGCCGTTCGGGCCCTCGTGATTCACGAGAAGATCACGGGCCGCAGCGACACGCTGCGTCCTCGGTGACGAGACGGTGCCAGCGGCGTCGCAGCGAGATGCGCTATCGATCGATCCAGGCGATGCGATAGGCCAGGCGTGGATCCGAATGTAGCCGCTCGTACGTGCCCGCAACGCGAAGTCCCCACGCCGTGAGCTGGCGCTCGGTGGCGCGGTCGCCGCGCTCCTCGTTGAACACACCGAGGATCAGCCGGCCGCCGTCGGCGACCATGTCGGCGAGCAGGCGCTCGATCAGCGCGCGCCGCCGGCGCGACGGAACGTAGTCGAGGCCCGTGCGCACGACGTCGAAGCGCCGCGGCGGCTGCCAGTGGACCGCGTTGCCGGTGAAGATCCGATCGCGCCACTGCGGCAGCCGCCGCTACGCCAGCTCGGCGAGCTCCGGCGCGATGTCGAGCAGGTACGCCGCGCCGTTCTTCGCCAGCTCGATCGGCTTCTCGTCCATCGCCGCGAGCGTAGCGCACGAGTGGACGGGCACAGCCCGGCTTGAATCGCCAGCTGTGCCCGTGCTCGAAGCGGAACCAGAGCGCCTACTTCGCGTTCCTCAGCGCTTCGCGGAAGTCGCGCTTGGCGATGTGCACCGAACGGCGATCGAGGAAGGTGCACATCAGGGCCAGGTCGAGCCCCGGCAGCCAGCGGCTGCGAGCCGCGCGCTCGTAGGCGTCGCCTCGCAGCGCGTGTACCTCGAGCCGACCGGCGATCCAGAACCAGACTTCGTCGATGCCAAGGCGCCGGTAGATCGCGAGCTTGTCGATGCCGCCGCTGGTCCAGACGACCTCGATGACGAGATCCGGACGGTCTTTCATCTGGTCAGCGCCGATGATGTAGCATTCGTCGGGCTCACCCCCGGCCGTGCCTTCGTTCTTGAGCGTCCAGCTGCGGTACGGTGAGAGCTCGATGTCCGCGTGCTCGGCGTAGACCTCGATCAGCCGCCCGAGGTACGATGTGATCCGCTCGTGGTCCCTCGACGGGCTCATCAGCTCCAGCGCTCCTTCGAGGTAAGCGAGGCGCGGCACTGACTTTTCGCCGCGCATCGCGAGCTCCAGCTCGTAGTGCTCCCAGGTCGCGCCGGCAAGGACGACGCGATGATCCGCGGTGGGAACGTACTCCCCGGCGGGAATCGCTGCTGCGACCATGGCGATAGCGTAGCACGCGCGGTTCGTTCACGGTTTGGTCCCGACAACGCGCAACAGCGTTCGGCGTCGAGCAGACCTCTCCGTACGGTTCCCGGCGACCCAGATGGTACTGCAGTCGACCATCGTCACGCCCAGTCCTTGGCGACGTTCTCCACGATGCGCTTCTCGAAGCCCTCGACCTGGAGGACCTGCATCTCGACGACGTAGACCACGCCGCGCGCATCCGTGCACTGGGCGCCGACAATCGACAGCTCGAGCTCGGCGACCGCCGGGCGCTGCTCGGGTGACAGCAGCTCGGCGCGGACGATGCGATGCGCCTCGTCGAGCCCGAGCATGTCGTTGAGGAACGCGATCAGGACGTGCTTGCGCTGCCCGGACTCGAAGATCCGCTTGAACACGAAGTGGTTCTTGGGGGTCGCGAAGATCAATCGACGCATGACGACGTGAGCGGCGATCGAACAGGGAACGTCAGCAAGGTACCTTCATTCGCTCCGACCACCAGCGACTGTTGCACGGATACGTAAGCAAAATCCGCGTATTACGCAGCATCGACGCAGGAACGACCACGACGCTAGATGTATCGTCAGGTTCGCGGCTGCAACGGTACGGAAGCGCCGCGCGCTCCGCGCTTGCGATCGAACAAGAGTCTTGACCCGGCGGACGAGACGCCGACCAGTGGCCGAGCGATCACGGTTCGGCGCGATCTCGGCACGGTTCGGCGCAGTCAGTGCGATCGCGCCGCGACGGTGCGACCGGCGTGCGGCGTCGTCGCGACGGGCGTGCGGCTCCCGGGCCTCGACGCATGACACGTTGCGGCCGAAAAAACCAGGCCTCGGGGGAATGCGATCGCTTACTACGGCTGTAGTGTGCGGTCATGAACGGATCGTCCGAGGATCACTGTACCGCCCTGCCCCGTGGGGGCCGCCTCGTCGTCCTCGCCGCCGCGATGCTGATGTCTCGCGCGGCGGCTGCGCAGGCGGTGATCGAGACGCCGGCGCCGAGCCCCAAGGCGCGGGTCGAGCAGCGGGTCGGGATCACCGACGTGTCGATCGACTACTCGAGCCCGGGCGTGAAGGGACGCAAGATCTGGGGCGAGGTGGTGCCGTACGACAAGGTGTGGCGGGCGGGGGCCAACGCGCCGACCAAGCTGACGGTGAGCCGCGACTTCAAGTTCGGCGGCGCCCAGGTCAAGGCGGGCAGCTACTCGATGTTCGTCACGCCGGGCAAGAAGACGTGGACGGTCGCGCTCAACACCGATCTGAACGCGACGCAGGACAGCCACGACGACAAGAACGACGTGGCGCGCGTCGCGGTGACGCCGGCGGCGCTGCCGGCGCTGCGCGAGCGGCTGGTCTACGTGTTCAGCGATACCCAGGACGACCGGACCAGCGTGGATCTGGAGTGGGAGCGCGTGCGGATCCGGGTGGCGATCACGATCGACACCCAGGGTGCGGTGGCCGCGGGGATCGAGAAGGCGCTCGCGGCGGCGTGGCAGCCGCACGCGACCGCGGCGAGCTACTACTTCAACAGCGGGGACCTCGGGAAGGCGATCGCGCTGGTCGACAGGTCGATCGCGATCGAATCGAACTGGCGCAACGAGTGGCTGCGCGCCCGGATCGAGGGCAAGAAGGGCAACAAGACCGAGGCCACCGCGTCGGCCAACCGCGCGCTCGCGCTCGGCAAGGGCGACGCGAACTTCGAACAGAACGTCCAGCCCGACATCCTCAAGGCGCTCGCCGGCTGGAAGTAGCGTGAGCCGCGACCTCGTGCGGGCGTACCTCGGAGGCGAGTTGCGCGCGCTGCAACCCGACGACGAACCCGGCGCGCCGCCGCTGTCGGCCGCCGCGCTCGCCCGCGCCGTGGCCCGGGCGCGCCGGCCGCTGGCGCCCGAGGTCCATCGCGCGCTGGTCGCGCAGAACGCGCGGCTCGCGGCGAGCCCGGCGCGCGACGCCCACCTCGAGGCGCTGGGCCGCGGCGCGGCGGCGGTGGTCACCGGGCAGCAGGTCGGGTTGTTCCTCGGGCCGCTGTACACGCTGCACAAGGCGGCGTCGGCGGTGGTGCTCGCGCGCGCGCTCACCGCGCAGACCGGGACGCCCGTGGTGCCGGTGTTCTGGCTGCAGACCGAGGACCACGACCTGGCCGAGATCGCGAGCGTGGCGGTGCCGAGCGGTCCACGCGTGGCGACGCTCGCGGTGCCGGTCGACGCGGCGAACCGGATCGCGATCGCGCACTGCCGGCTGCCCGCCGAGATCGACGGCTGCCTCGACGCGCTGAGCGAGGCGATCGCCGAGGGCCAGGGCGGCCGGCCGCCGGGGCCGCACGCGGCCGAGCACCTCGCGCGGCTGCGCCGGCACTACCGGCCGGGTGCGCCGTGGGCCGAGGCGTTCGCCGGGGTGCTGGCCGAGCTGTTCGCGCCCGAGGGGCTGGTGCTGGTCGACCCGCGCGAGCCGGCGCTGGCCCAGGCGGTGGCGCCGGTCCACGCCCGCGCGCTGGCCGACGCGGCGCCGATCGCGGCGGCGCTGATCGCCAGCGACGCCGAGCTTGCCCGCGCGGGGTTCGCGATCTCGGTGCACGTCCGGCCCGGGGCTCCGCTGTCGTTCTTCCACCCCGAGGGACCGCACGGGCCGCGGGTCCGGCTCGAGCCGGCGGCCGGCGGCCCGGGGGACGGCGATCGGTTCGTCGAGTGCGGCCGGACGGCGACGCATGGCCGCGCCGAGCTCGCCGCCGCGCTGGCCGCCGATCCGCTGCGGTTCTCGACCAGCGCGCTGCTGCGGCCGATCGCGCAGGACACGCTGCTGCCGACCGCGGCGTACGTCGGCGGGCCGGGCGAGGTCGCGTACTTCGCGCAGCTGCCGCCGCTGTACCGCGCGTTCGATCGCCCGCTGCCGGCGATCGTGCCGCGCGCGCGGTTCCGGATCGTCGACGAGCGGGCCCGCCGGCTGCTCGATCGGCTCGGGCTGTCCGCCGGCGACGCCGCGCAGCCGGAGGCCGAGCTGCTGGCGCGGCTGCGCGCGGCGGACCCGCCGGGTGAGCCCGGGGCACCGGCGACCGGCGGCGAGGTGACCGCGCGGCTGCTCGCGCCGTTCGCCCGAGCGCACGGCGAGCTGGCCGCGCAGCTGGCCGGCGGGCCCGAGCTCGCGCGCGCGCTGGCCCGGACCCGCGGATCGGTCGAGCGCGCGATCGGCAAGCTCGCCGGCAAGGTCGAGCGCGCGGCGCTGTATCGCGACGCCGCGCGGGTCGACGCGGTCCGCCGGCTGCGCGCGCTGCTCGCCCCGGACGGCACCCCCCAGGAGCGCACGCACGGCCTCGCGGGGTTCGCGTCGCGCGGCGGCGACCGCGCGATCGTCGAGCGCGTGATCGCCGCGATCGATCCGGCGGATCCGGCCGGGTGGTTCACCCTGCGGGAGCTGGCATGACGGAGTTCGGCGTGGATGTCCTCGCGTTCGGTCCCCACCCCGACGACGTCGAGCTGTTCTGCGGCGGCACGCTGATCCGGATCGCCGAGCTCGGCCACACCACCGCGATCTGCGATCTGACGCGCGGCGAGAAGGCGAGCCATGGCACGCCCGAGGAGCGCGCCCGGGAGACCGCGGCGGCGAGCGCCGAGCTCGGGCTCGTGTTCCGCGACCAGGTCGGCCTGCCCGACACCGAGCTCGCGGCGACGCCGGCGCAGATCGCGCAGGTCGTCGAGGTGCTGCGGCGCCGCCGGCCGGAGATCGTGCTGGCGCCGTGGATCGAGGACCGCCACCCCGATCACGCGGCGGCAGGGGCGCTGGTCGCGCGCGCGGTGATGTTCGCCGGGGTCCGCAACTACGCGCCCGAGGCCGGCCCGCGGTGCGCGCCGCGCCAGCTGCTGTACTACGCGATGCGCCACCGCATGCCGCCGAGCTTCATCGTCGACACCTCGGCCGCCGCCGCCCGCAAGGCGCGGGCGATCGCGTGCTATGCGAGCCAGCTGCAGCGCCGCGCCGGCGCCGGCCCCGGCGACGCGGATCCCACGCTGATCAGCGCGCCCGGCGCGATCGCGGCGATCGAGGCGCGCGACCGTTATTACGGAAGCATGATCGGCACCAGCCACGGCGAGCCGCTGCGCAGCCCGGCCGCGCTCGGCGTGGTCGACCCGGTGCGCCAGTTCCGCGACAATCCCTTCACCGAGGCGCATGCCTTCGAGCCCCTGGTGCCATGACCCTGCCGCTTCGCATCGCCGTCGTGTGCTACCCCGCGCTGGGAGGCAGCGGCGTGATCGCCTCCGAGCTGGCGCTCGGACTCGCCGGCCGCGGCCATCGCGTCACCCTGGTCGCGACCGCACTGCCCGAGCGGCTGCGCGGCACCGCGGTGCGGTTCGAGCCGGTCGAGGTGCCGAGCTCGCCGGTGTTCGAGCACGCGCCGTACGGCGAGGCGGTGGCGAGCCGCCTGGTCGAGCTGGTGCGCCGCGAGCCGACCGATCTGGTCCACCTGCACTACGCGGTGCCGCACGCCGCCAGCGCACTGCTCGCCACCGCGGTGCTCGGCGCCGCGGCGCCGGCGATGGTGGTCACCCTGCACGGCACCGACGTGACCGCACTCGGCGCGCACCCGAGCCTGCGCGCGGTGACCACCGCCGCGCTCGACGCGTGCGCCGGGCTGACCACGCCGTCGCGCTACCTGCGCGGCCAGGCGGTCGACCAGTTCGGCCTGGCGCCGGAGCGGATCGAGGTGATCGCGAACTTCGTCGACCTCGAGCGGTTCCGGCCGCCGCCGCGCCGCGAGCGGGTGCAGCTCGACGCGCTGTTTGGGGCAGTCAGCCTCGCGCCGGTGCTGTTCCACGTCTCGAACTTCCGGCCGATCAAGCGGCCGCTCGACCTGGTCGAGACGCTGGCGCGGATCCGGCGGACCGTCCCGGCGCGCCTGGTGCTGATCGGCGATGGCCCCGAGCGCGCCGCGGTCGAGGACCGGGTGCAGGCGCTCGGGCTGTCCGACGCGGTGCGGTCGCTGGGCCGCCGCCGCGACTTTGCGGGGCTGCTCCGCCACGCCGACGGGTTCCTGCTGACCAGCGAGAGCGAGAGCTTCGGGGTCGCCGCGCTCGAGGCGCTGGCGAGCGGCGTCCCGGTGTTCGGCTACCGGGTCGGCGGCGTCCCCGAGGTGGTCGCCGAGGGCACCGGCGCGCTGGTGCCGTGCGGCGACGTCGACGCGCTGGCCGCGGCGGTGATCGCCGGGACGACCGATCCCCGGACCCGCGCCACGATGGCCGACGCTGCGCGGGCGCGCGCCGAGGCGCTGTTCTCGATGAACCTCGCGATCGAGCGCTACGAGATCTACTTCCGGCACGTGCTCGCCGGCGGCGCCGGGACCGCGTCCGCGCCGGGCGGGCCGGCCGGCGTGCTGACCGCGCTGCCCGGCGGGATCGGCGCGACGGCCGGGACCCCCAACCGAGGAACTCGATGACCAAGCCGACTATGATGCGACCCCTCCTCGTCATGCTGTGCGCGATCCTCGGCCGACCCGCGCTGGCCGCCGCCGAGCCCGGCGCCGGCGGGCTCGCCCACGCGGTCGACCGGCTGGCGACCACCGGCCGCGTGCTCTACGTCGCGGCCCACCCCGACGACGAGAACACCCGGCTGCTCGCCTACCTCGCCAACGTCCGCCACCTCGACGTCGGCTACCTGTCGATGACCCGCGGCGGCGGCGGCCAGAACCTGATCGGCGGCGAGCAGGGCGTGCTGCTCGACGTGCTCCGCACCGAGGAGCTGCTCGCGGCGCGGCGGATCGACGGCGCGCGCCAGTTCTTCACCCGGATGCGCGACTTCGGCTACACCAAGCGCGCCGACGAGGCGCTCGCGACGTGGGGCCACGACGAGGCGCTCGCCGACGTGGTCTGGGTGATCCGGACGTTCCAGCCCGACGTGATCATCACCCGGTTCTCGGAGCGGCCGTCCGGCGGCAACCACGGCCACCACACCGCGTCGGCGATCCTCGCCCACGAGGCGTTCACCGCCGCGGCCGATCCGAAGCGGTTCCCCGAGCAGCTGAAGAACGGCGTCACGGTGTGGCACGCCGATCGCCTGCTGTGGAACACCGGCAACTTCGGCGGCGCGCCGCCGCCCAGGGACGCGGTCGATCTCGAGGTCGGCAGCTACGATCCGCGGCTCGGCCTGTCGATGGGCGAGCTCGCGGCGCGCTCGCGCAGCCAGCACAAGAGCCAGGGCTTCGGCGTGCCCGAGGACCGCGGCTCGCTGGTCGACCACTTCGTCGTGCTCGAGGGTCATCGCCCGCCACAGGGCGCGGCCGATCCGTTCGCGGGCATCGAGCTGACCTGGAAGCGCTACGGCGCGGCGGCCGCCGGCTATGCCCGCGCGATCGCCGACGCCCAGCGCGCGCTCGACCGCGATCACCCCGAGCGCGCGCTGCCCGCGCTGGTCCACGCCCGCGCCGAGCTCGACCGCGTACCCGACGATCCGCGGGTCCGGGACACCCGCCGGGCGCTCGACCAGACGATCGCCGACGCCGCGGGGTTCTACGCGCGCGCGACGTCGGCCAGCCCGGTCGCCGCGCCCGGCACCACGGTCGACGTCACGGTCGAGCTGGTCGCGCGCGCCGCGCCGGTCACCGTGCAGCGAATCGAAGCTCCCGGCGCCGCGCCTGGCGCGCCGGTCGCGCTCTCGGTCGGTGACAAGCGCCAGGTCAAGCTCGCCGTGCCGCTGCCCGCGCAGGCGCCGCCGTCGCTCGCCTACTGGCTGGCCCGGCCGCCGACGCCCGGCCACTACGTCGTCGCCGACCCCGCGCTGATCGGGGCGCCGCACGAGCCCGCACCGCTCCAGGTCGGGCTCGACGTCGCCATCGCCGGGCGCACCGTGCACCTCGTGCTGCCGGTGGCCCACGCCTGGACCGATCGCGTGCTCGGCGAGCGCGTGCGGCCACTGGTCGTCGTGCCGCCGGCCACGGTGACGCCGCTGCGCGACGCGGTGATGGCCCCCGGCCGCAAGGCGCCGCTCGCGCTGAGGGTGCGCGCCGGGCGCGACGCGGTGACCGCGCGGATCGAGCTCGAGCTGCCCGCGGGGTGGACCGCGCAGCCGGCGAGCCAGCCGGTGACGCTGGCCAAGGTCGGCGACGAGGCCACCGTGCAGTTCGACGTCGCGCCGGCGCCCGGCGCCGCGGCCGGCGAGGCCCGCCCGGTGGTGCGGATCGGCGATGCGGCCTACTCGCTGCGCGAGGACGTGATCGACCACCCCCACATCCCGGTCCAGGTCGTGCTGCGGCCCGCGACGGTGGCGCTGGTCCCGCTGTCGATCAAGCTGCCGGCCGGCCGGATCGCCTACGTCAAGGGCTCGGGCGACTCGATCGCCGCCGACCTCGCGCACATCGGGCTCGTGGTCGACGAGCTCGACGACGACGCCCTGCGCACCGGCGATCTGTCGCGCTACACCGCGGTCGTGCTCGGGATCCGCGCGTACAACACGCGCCCCGCGGTGCGCGCCGCCCACGCCCGCCTGATGGCGTACGCCGAGCGCGGCGGCACGGTGGTCGTCCAGTACAACACGCTCGACTTCGAGGGGCCGATCGGCCCGTTCCCGCTCGAGCTCGGCCGCGACCGGATCACCGACGAGAACGCACAGGTCAGCTTCCTCGACGCCCGGCAGCCGGTGCTGCACGTCCCCAACGAGATCACCGCCGCCGACTTCACCGGCTGGGTCCAGGAGCGCGGGATCTACTTCGGCGCCAAGTGGGACGCGCGCTACACGCCGATCCTGCGGTTCTCCGATCCCGGCGAGGGCCCGCTCGACGGCAGCCTGCTGATCGCGCGCCACGGCAAGGGCAGCTACATCTACACCGGCCTGGTGTTCTTCCGCGAGCTGCCGGCCGGCGTGCCCGGCGCGTACCGGCTGTTCGCCAACCTGCTCGCCGGCGGCAAATGACCGCGCCGCGGACACCGCCCGACGTGCCCGACGTGCCCAAGGCGTACGTCGTCCGTGATTTCCCCGACACCCCGCCGCCGTTCTGGGGCCGCTGGGGGCGGATCTACCTGCTGGTCGCCGGCCTGCTCGCCGTCGAGACCGCCGTGTTCTGGTGGCTGACCCGGTGGGCGTCGTGACCGGGCTGGCCGCGATCGACTGGGCGGTGCTGGGAGCGACGATCGCCGCGATCGTCGGCTACGGCGCCTGGCGGACGGTGGGCGTGCGCGACGCCGACTCGTACGTCCGCGGCGAGGCGCTGCGCTGGCCGACGATCGGCCTGGGCATCATGGCGACCCAGGCCAGCGCGATCACGTTCCTGTCGCTGCCCGGCCAGGCCTACGCCGACGGCATGCGGTTCGTGCAGTTCTACTTCGGCCTGCCGCTGGCGACGATCCTGATCAGCGCGGTGTTCGTGCCGGTCTACCACCGGCTCCGGGTCCGCACCGCCTACGAGTACCTCGAGCACCGCTTCGACCTCCGGGTCCGGCTGCTCGGCGCCCTGCTGTTCCTGATCGGCCGCGGCCTCGCCGCCGGGATCACGATCTACGCGCCGTCGATCATCCTGTCGCAGATCCTGGGCTGGCCGCTGCACTCGACGATCTGGGGCATCGGCGCGCTGGTCGTGCTCTACGTCCTGGTCGGCGGCAGCCGCGCGGTCAGCGTGACCCAGCGCCAGCAGATGATCGTGATCATGATCGGCCTGGTGATCGCGGCGGCGATCGTGATCGCCCGGCTGCCCGACCAGGTGTCGCTCGGCGGCGCGGTCCGGGTCGCCGGCGCGCTCGGCCGGATCAACCCGGTCAGCTTCCAGCTCGACTTCCACAACCGATACAACTTCTGGGCCGGGATCACCGGCGGCTTCTTCCTGCAGCTGTCGTACTTCGGGACCGATCAGTCCCAGGTCCAGCGCTACCTGTCCGGCCGTTCGGTCGCCGAGATGCGGCTGGGCCTGCTGTTCAACGGCATGTTCAAGATACCGATGCAGTTCTTGATCCTGTTCATCGGTGTGATGGTGTTCGTGTTCTTCCTGTTCACCCGTCCGCCGATGCACTTCGACGCGCCCACGCTGGCCCGCGTCGAGGCCGCCCGGCCCACCGAGGTCCATGCGCTGGAGGTGCGGTTCGATCGCGCGTTCGAAGCCCAGCGCAGCGCGGCGCTCGCCTTCCTCACCGCGCGCGGCCGGCCCGAGGAGCCCGCGGTCCGCGACCAACTCGCCGCCGCCGCGGCCGAGATCGACCGGGTCCGCGGCGATGCCAAGCAGCTGATCCAGGCCACGCTGCCCGACGCCCAGACCCGCGACACCGACTACGTGTTCCTGACCTTCGTGCTCCAGCACATCCCGCACGGCCTGGTCGGCCTGCTGCTCGCCGTGATCCTGTGCGCGGCGATGAGCTCGGTCGCCGGCGAGCTGGTCGCGCTGGGCTCGACCACCGTGGTCGATTTCTACCTCCGGCTGCGCCAGGCGCTCGGCCGACCGCCCGGTTCGCGGACCCATGACCTCCGCGCCTCGCAGCTCGCCATGGTGGCGTGGGGCGTCATCGTGCTCGGCATCGCGAGCGCGGCGTCGCTGTTCGCCAACCTGATCGAGGCGGTCAACATCCTCGGCTCGCTGTTCTACGGCACGATCCTCGGGCTGTTCGTCGTCGCGCTGTTCCTGCGCCGGATCACCGCCACTCCCGTGCTGTGCGGCGCGATCGTCGCCGAGCTGCTCGTCATCACGCTGTTCGTCACGACCACGCTGGGCTATCTGTGGTTCAACGCGATCGGCTGTGCCACCGTCGTGGCGGTGGCCGCGCTGCTCCAGGCGGCGCTGCCGGCGCGACCGGCGGTGTCGTCCGCGGCCGCCGCGACCGGGTAGGTCGGGGGGCGACGCGGCGTGCGGCGCCGGCGCGTCGAATCTGCAAACTCCTGCCATCGCCAGACGGGAATCTTCAGTCCGAAACAGCGATACTGCCGCACATATGAGAGCGCTCGTCACTACCCTGATCATGCTCGGCTCCGCGACCGCGTACGCGCAGCTCAAGCTCCCCGAAGCCAGCCCGGCCGCGACCGTCGAGCAGACCATCGGCATCACCGACGTCAAGGTCGTGTACCACCGCCCCGAGGTCAAGGGCCGCACGATCTGGGGCCAGCTCGTGCCGTACAACGAGCCGTGGCGCGCCGGCGCCAACGAGAACACGCTCGTGAGCTTCTCGTCCGACGTCAAGGTCGGCGGCAAGCCGCTCAAGGCCGGCACCTACGCCCTGCACATGATCCCGACCCAGCAGGAGTGGACGATCGCGTTCAGCACGATGACCACCGCGTGGGGGAGCTTCACCTACGACCAGAAGGAGGACGCGGTGCGCATCACGGTGGCGCCGCGCACCGAGGCGACCAGCGAGGAGCGGCTGTCGTATGGCTTCGACGACGTCACCGACAACAAGGCGACCCTGGTGCTGCGCTGGGAGAAGCTCGCGGTGCCGATCGCGATCGAGGTCGACACCCCCGCGGTCGTGATGGCGCACGTCCGCGGCGAGCTGCGCGGCCTGGCCGGCTTCCGGTCCGAGACCCTGACCCAGGCCGCGCGGTACTGGGTGCAGCACGGCGGCAACCTCGACGAGGCGCTCAAGTTCGCCGACACCGCGATCCAGCGCGGCGGCCAGTACCAGAGCCACCTCGTCAAGGCGCAGATCCTCGAGAAGAAGGGCAACGCGGCGGGCGCCGCCGAGGAGCGCACCAGGGCCCAGGCGGTCGCCACCGAGAACGACCTCAACGCGAGCGCCTACGGGCTGATCAACGACAAGAAGGTCGACGAGGCGGTCAAGGTGCTGCTCGCCGCGACCAAGCGGTTCCCCGGGTCGGCGAACCTGCAGGACAGCCTCGGCGAGGCGCTCGCGCTCAAGGGCGACAAGGCCGGCGCCAAGGCCGCCTACAGCAAGGCGCTGGCGCTCGCCAGGACCCCGGCGGAGAAGAAGCGGATCGAGGGCTCGATCGCCAAGCTCAAGTAGCCGCGGTCAGCCGGGCGCCGGCGAGACCGCCCCGAACACCGGGTTGGGCGCGAGGAGGCGGATGAAGCCGACGCCGCCGCCCCCGCCCCCGCCCCCGCCGTCGGCGTTTGCCGTCACGGACAGCCCGTCCGTACCCGCCTCGCTGCCGCCGTCGCCGCCGTCGCTGCCCTGGTCGGCCCCGCCGGAACCGCCCGGCGCACGGTCGCTCGCCAGGGCTCCGCGCGTCCCGTCCCCGCCGCCGCCGTCGTTGTCCGAGCCCTCGCCTCCTCCGCCGCCGTTCGCCGCGATGGTCGCGCCGGACGCCTGGATGTCGAGTGCTTCGAGGATCAAGAGCCCGCCGGAGCCGCCACCGCCACCGCCGGCATCGCCGGTGCCCTCGCCATGGGCGCCGCCCCGGCCGCCGTCGCCCCCCGCGTCGAGCGGCTCGCTGCTGGTGAACACCATGCGGCCGGCGGCGACGAGGTACAGCGCGCCGCCAGCCTGGCCGCCGGCGCCCCCCGGGAGGTCACCGGCACCGCCGTCCGCGCCGGGACACCCACCGTGAAAGCCGGTGGGGAACGACATCTCCGCCTTGCCCCGCGATCCACCCTGCGCCTTCGGGCCGTCATGGTTGCCCACTCCGCCGTTGCCACCGGCGTCGCCGAATCCCCCGCCGCCACCGCCGCCGGCGCCGTTGGTGCTGCCCTCGCCGCTGGTCGCGCCGCCGGGGCACGAGGTCCGCGCGCCGGCCCCACCCCGGCTGACATCGATCTGCGCGTCGTCGTCGATCAGGAAGTCGTGGCTCGCGATGATCGCGAGTCCGTGCGAGCCGGTGGCGCGGAGCGAGCCACTCATCGCCAGGTGGACGTCGTGGGCCGAGATCACGTCGACCTGATCGGCGCCGATCTGGACGGTCGTGACCGCGAACGGCGTCGTGGTGCCGCCGATCGTCAGCACGTGCGCGTCGGTGTCATACTTCGCCGGTCCGTTCACGATCAGGTCGGCCTCGAACGAGAGGTGACAGGTATCGACCAGGGTCGCGAACGAGCTGCAGCCGCCGTCGCCATCCGTGCCGCTGTCGCTACCGGCGCCATCGCCGGCCGCCGCACGCGCGGGCGAGTGGAACCCGCAACCCGCTGCGACTTCGCCGACCACGAGGCCGAGCATCAGGATGCTCGCACGCATGCGCGAAGTATCACCGATCCGGGGAGCGCCGGGAGGACATCGTCGGATCATCGCGTCATGGATCACATCGACGGTGCGGTTATCCGACGTCGCCTCACCCACGCTCGACACCGCCTCGCGGACCGCGCAGGCGCTACGGGACGAGCACCAGCTTGCCCTTGACCTGGCGCTTCTCCAGCCGCTCCAGCGCCTCGCCCGCGCGCTCGAACGGCAGCGCGGCGTCGACGGCGGGGCGCAGCTTGCCGTCGGCGACCCACCCGAAGACCCGGCTGGCGTGCTCGCGGTTGCGCGCCGGATCGCGCATCGCGAACGAGCCCCAGTACACCCCGACGATCTGGCAGCCCTTGAGCAGCACCAGGTTGAGCGGGATCTTGGGGATCTCGCCCGAGGCGAAGCCGATCACCAGGTAGCGGCCCTGCCACGCCGTGCCGCGCAGCGCCGCCTCGGCGTACGAGCCGCCGATCGGATCGTAGACCACGTTGACGCCGTTGCCCGAGGTCAGCGCCTTGATCCGCTCCTTGAGGTCCTCGCGCGTGTAGTTGATGACCTCGGTCGCGCCGTGCTCGCGGCAGAACGCGAGCTTGTCGTCGGTCGATGCCGCGGCGATCACCCGCGCGCCGAGCGCCGCGCCGAGCTCGCAGGCCGCGACGCCGACGCCGCCGGCCGCGCCGAGCACGAGCAGGGTCTCGCCGGGCTGGATCGCCGCCCGGTCGACCAGCGCATGGTAGGTCGTGAGGTAGGTCAGCAGCGTGGCCGCGCCGACCTCGAAGCTGACCGCGTCGGGCAGCTTGAACACCGCGGCCTCGGGCGCGACCAGCTTCTCGACGAACGTGCCGCTGACCTGGGTCAGCGCGACCCGATCGCCGGGCGCGACCCGGGTGACCCCGGCGCCGACCTCGCGCACCACGCCGGCGCACTCCGCGCCGGGCGAGAACGGCGGCGGCGGCTTGAACTGGTACAGCCCGCGCGACAGCAGCACGTCGGGGAAGTTGACGCCGCTCGCACGGACGTCGATCAGGACCTGGCCAGCGCCGGCGCTGGGATCGGGGAGCTCGTCGACCCGGAGGCCGGACGGGCCGATCAGCTCGTGGACTCGGACTGCGCGCATGCCGCGGTTATACAGCGGACGGGTAGGTGCCGAGCACGCGAAGGTCGGTTGTCAGCGGCCGGATGTCATCGAGCGCGGCGTGGAACGGCTCGCTGGCGGCGTGGCCGAGCACGTCGGCGTAGAACCGGTAGGTGAACGGCACCTCGGGGATCGGCCGCGACTCGAGCTTGGTGAGCGACAGGTTGCGGGCCGCCAGCCGCTGCAGGATCTCGCCGAGCACGCCCGGCCGGTCGGCGAGCGCGAACACCAGCGAGGTCTTGGCGGTGACGCCCTCGGGCACCGGCGCCGGCCGCAGCGCGATCTCGACGAACCGGGTCGCGTTGCCCGACGCCGACTGGATGCCGCTGGCGACCACCGCCAGCCCGTAGCGCCGGGCGGCCGCGGCGCTCGCGATCGCCCCCAGCGTGCGGTCGTTGGCCTCGGTGACGCGGCGCGCGGCCCCCGCGGTGTCGAGGTCGGCGCGCGGCGTCAGGTGGGGGTGGCCGGCGAACAGGTCGTGGCACTGGGCGAGCGCCTGGGGGTGCGAGATCACGGTGCGCAGCTCGGCCAGCGTCACCCCCGGCAGCGCGAGCAGGCAGTGCTCGATCGCCGACACCACCTCCCCGGTGATGTGCAGCGCGCCCGCGGCGAGCAGGTCGTAGGTCTCGTTGATGCTGCCCGCGGTGGTGTTCTCGATCGGCAGCAGCGCCAGGTCGGACGCGCCCGAGGTCACCGCCTCGGCCGCGGCGCGGAACGTGTCGTGCCCGGCGAGCAGCGCGCCGCCCGGCCGCCCGGCGTAGCGCCGCTGTGCCGCGATGTGGCTGTAGCTGCCCTCGACGCCCTGGTACGAGATCCGGAGCGGCGCGTCGGGGCGGTTGCGCACCGTCGCCTCCTGGTGCGCCACCGACATGTCCATGATCACGCGGTACAGCCGCTCGATCTGGTGGGCGTCGAGCCCCGCGGCGATCGCCAGGCCACGCAGCCGCTGCAGCAGCAGGTCCTCACGCTCGCGGTCGCGGAACGGGCTCGCGGCGGCCAGCTTGGCGGCTGCGACGTCCTCGACGATCTTCAGCCGCTCGGCGACGAGCGCGATCAGCTGGCGGTCGACGGCCTCGATGCGGTCGCGGAGCGATACGAGATCGGGATCCGGCATGGACGCCTACTTTCCCCGGCCTGCCGGCCGCTTTCCACCCGCCGCCGCGAAAACCGTCCGCGTCACCCGACGTCGATCGCGTCCACCTTGGTGGGATAGAACGCGATGAAGTCCTGGATCGGCGCGCAGGTCGGCGTCGCCTCGTAGTACGTCCATGCCGCGTTGGCGATCCGCTGGCCGCCCGCGGCGGCCGGGAGGATCACGTCGAGGTGCTTCCACAGCCCCTTCCAGGGGCACTTCGCGCCGCCCTGGCCGTCGGCGATCTCGGCGCGCACCTCGTCGCGCGGGACGTAGTAGCGGTCGGGCAGCCCGACCTCGTGGACGACGTAGCCACGCGTCGTGTCGACGATCGGCTGGCCGGCGGCGCGGATCCGGATGCGCCCGGCGGGTTCGAGCCTCACATGATCGGTCATCGCTGCCTCCAGGACTGTCCGGACCCTACGGGCCGGCGCGCCGGGCGGCAAGCCGCCAGTGTTAGACTCGCCGCGATGAAGCCGGTGGCCTCCCGGATCGCAGCGCTGAGCGGCGAGGGCGCGCTGAGCGTGTTCGCCCGGGCCCGCGAGCTCGAGCGCCAGGGCCGCTCGATCATCCACCTCGAGCTCGGTGAGCCGGACTTCCATCCGGCGGCCCCGGTCAGCGAGGCGCTGTGCGCCGCCGTCGCACAGGGCCGCGACCGCTACTGCGCGGTGCAAGGCCTGCCCGCGCTGCGCGACGAGCTCGCGCTGTACCTCGCGCACACCCGCGGGCTCGACGTCCCGGGTGACCAGATCGTGATCGCGCCGGGCTGCAAGATCGCCCTGTTCTTCGCGCTGATGGCGCTGGTCGAGCCCGGCGACGAGGTGCTGTACCCCGAGCCCGGGTTCCCGGCCTACCCGTCGATCACCCGGGGGCTGGGCGGCGTCCCGGTCCCGTTCGAGCTCGCGGAGCGCAACCGGCTGCAGCCGGATCCCGACGAGATCGCCGCCCGGATCACGCCGCGCACCAAGCTGCTGATCACCAACTCGCCCGGCAACCCGACCGGCACCGTGTACACGGACGCCGTGCAGCGCCGGCTCGCCGAGCTCGCGGTCGAGCACGACCTCTACGTCGTGTCCGACGAGATCTACGCGCGGATCGCCTACGGCGACCGCCTGCGCTCGATGCGGTCGTATCCCGGCATGGCGGCGCGCACGCTGATCGTCGACGGGTTCTCCAAGAGCTTCGCGATGACCGGCTGGCGGCTCGGCTACGCCGTGGCGCCGCCGGCGCTGGTCGCCGCGCTCGACCTCCTGGCGGTCAACAGCTACACGTGCGTCGCCGAGTTCACCCAGCTCGCCGCGATCGAGGCGCTGCGCGACCGCGATCGCGCGACGCCGCGCATGGTCGCGGAGTTCCACCGCCGCCGCGATCAGTTCGTGCACGACCTCGGCCGGATCCCCGGGTTTCGCTGCGCGCCGCCCGAGGGCGCGTTCTACGCCTGGGTCAACATCGCCGGCACCGGGCTGCCCGCCGAGGAGGTCTGCCGGATCCTGCTCGAGCAGGCCGGCGTCGCGGCGATCCCCGGCGCGGCGTTCGGCCCGTCGGGCAACGACTTCGTCCGGTTCTCGTTCGCGTCGTCGACCGAGATCCTCGCCGAGGCGATCGAGCGGATCCGCGGCGTGTCGGGCGCCTGGCAGCGCACCGCGAGCCGGTGATGCGACGCCGGCGCCCTCGCGCCGGGCGCCGAGCACGCTGGAACGCGATGTGAACGCCCTGGTCGGAGGAGACGACCATGGCAACGATCCTCACCACGGACGGAGCGACGATCTTCTACAAGGACTGGGGCAGCGGACAGCCGATCGTGTTCAGCCATGGCTGGCCGCTCGACGCCGATGCGTGGGACGAGCAGCTGTGGTTCATGGCGTCGCACGGGTTCCGCGCGATCGCGCACGATCGCCGCGGTCATGGGCGCTCGAGCCAGACCTGGACCGGCAACGACATGGACACCTATGCCGACGATCTCGCCGCGCTGCTCGACACGCTCGACCTCCGCGACGCGATCCTGGTCGGCCACTCGACGGGCGGCGGCGAGGTCGCGCGCTACATCGGCCGGCACGGCGCGCGCCGCGTCGCGAAGCTCGCGCTGGTCAGCGCGGTCACGCCGCTCATGCTGAAGACCCCGGGCAACCCGGCCGGCGCGCCGATCGCGGCGTTCGACGCACTGCGCGCCGGGCTGCGCGGCGACCGCTCGCAGTTCTACCGGGACCTGAGCGCTCCGTTCTACGGCGCGAACCGCCCGGGCGCGAAGGTCTCGCAGGGCCTGCGCGACCAGTTCTGGCTGCACAGCATGCAGGCCGGCCTCAAGGCCGCGTACGACAGCATCCAGGCGTTCTCCGAGACCGATCTCACCGCCGATGTCCAGCGGATCGACGTCCCGGCGCTGATCATCCACGGCGACGACGATCAGATCGTCCCGATCGAGGCGTCCGCGCGTGCCACCGCCCGGCTGATCCCGCGCGCGACGCTCAAGGTCTACCCGGGTGCGCCACACGGCCTGACCGCGACCCACCAGGCCCGCCTCGACAGCGATCTGCTCGAGTTCATCCGGCGCTGAGCCCGAGCGATGCGCTACGCTGGACCCATGAAGCCGTCCGACAAGCCCGAGCTCGTGCGCGCCCCGCCCGGGGAGCTGCAGGGCGAGCCGCCGGTGGTCGCGCGGCTGGTGGTCGAGATCCGCAGCGACGGCTCACGCACGATCGCGCGGGGTGCACTCGAGGACGTCACCGCCGGTGTGCGCACGGCGGTCGAGGCGAGAGGCGACTCACCGCTCCAGCTCGCGATCGCGCTGGCGCGCTCGCTGACCCAGCTGCCGCGCATCGGCGCGCGGTCGGCGATCCGCGGCTTGCTAGGTAAGCGCCGAGAACGTTGAGCTCGTCGGCGGCACGCGGCGTGCACCATCTACGAGCATGCCGGATGCTCGCTGGGTACGCCTCAAGGATTGCCTGCTCGACCGCGGCTGGACCGCGCGCGAGGAGGTGCTGTACGCGCCGCGTGAGAGGATGCGGTTCTCCCGGATCTCGGACTGCTCGGACGACTCGGACAACCTCGAGCTGAGCGCGTTCCGCGACCAGATCCGCAGCGCCGCGGATACGTCGGCGGAATGCATCGCGCTCGAACCCGAGCACGCGGAGCTGCACGACGACCTGGTCAGCCTGGCCGACGCACTCGACGAGGTGTTCCAGAACTGAGCCATCCGCCGCGCCGGGTCACGCGGCGACCACCGGCGCGCGGACCACCGGGCGCCGGCCGCCGCTGCTCGCGGCACGCTCAGTGGCAATCGTCGATGAGCTGGTAGTGGCACTTGCTCCGGTAGCAGGACAGCACCACCGGGCCGCACGGATTCGCGGATGCGCTTCGCTGCTCGATGCACTCGTAGTCCGGGGCTTGATCACTGCCGAGGTTCGCGCAGGTCGGCGGCGCCACAAGCGTCGATCCCGGGAACGCCCAACCGCCATAGCGGGTCACGGCATCGAGCGCGGCGTTGACGTCCATCGGGTCGCCTGGGTCACAGAACGAACCGCAGTTCAGGTTGCTCTCGCTCATCGAGGTGTCAGGGTCGCCGTCGACCGCACAGCCGGTCACAATCAGCATCAGTATCGCAGCGTTTCGCATCGGGTCCTCCATCGCCCGGTGACCGGGCGCAGCGGTCGCGCGATGCTGCAGACGTGCCGAGGGCGGCGCCCGCGAACTACTAGGATCGGCGACGACTGCCGTCCCGTCAGCGCGCGGCGCATCCTGGGCGCGCGGGCGCCGACGGGTCAGACCCTGGCCACCGCGAGCAGGTCCTCGCGCTCGCCGGGGTGTGCGCGCCGGGAGGGCGAGCTCGGTGTGCAAGGGTGTGGACGGGGCCAACGGCGCGAAGTGTAGCGGCCTTCGTCGCTCGACGCGAACTGCCACCTGGGATTGACCGAGTCCGGCCTGGCCACCGCGGCCGGCTCGGCGAGCCAGCGGTCGACGGTCATCGGCACATCGGCGTCGAGCGTCCCGAGGCGGAGCGCGCCATCGCCCGAGCCGCCGCCGCCCAGCTCGGCGTGGAGGTGGCTGCCCGACGGGCCAGCGGTGAGCTCGGCGCGCTGCGACACCGGGGCGCTCAGCGGACCGCCGGTCACACCCGACAGCTCGACCGTGAGCCGGGCGTCGCGGGCCGCGGCGCCGACCGCGAGCCGGGCACCGAGGTGACCCGACAGCGGCAGCGCGGCGAGCGCCCGGCTGCCGGCCGCGGCGCCGAGCTGGGCCAGCAGCCCGGGGTCGAACGCGACGTCGGCGGCTGTCGCCGTGGCCTCGCGCAGCAACTCGCGGCCGCGCCGCCCCAGGTGTGCACGGACGACATGATCACCGATGCAGGGTCTCGTCCTGGTCTTGCGATCCTGCCGCAGAACCCTGCTTCGCCGCTTCGAGCCAACGAGTCGCCGCAGCCTCGCCGTCGTCATCGACGCACGCCGCAAAGCATTCCTGGGCGCGCGTCAGCTCGGCGACCGCCGCGTCCCGCGCGTCGCGCGCGAGCAGGCCCCGACCCAGGGTCAGCCGGGCCGTTGCCTCGCGGCTCACGTGCCCCGCCGTCCGGGCCGCTCCTGCGATCGCCCGCAGCTCGTCGAACGCGGCGTCCGAGGGCTGCTCGGCTTCGATCTCGACCTCGAGTGCCCCGAGCGCCGCCTCGGTGGCCTCATCGAGGTCGTGCGCCACACGGGCCTCAGCCTCGGCTTGCCGGTATGCGGCTGCCGCGAGGGCGAGCTGACCCGCACGTCGCCGCAGTGCGGCGAGGCATCTCCCGACCACAGCTGCGATCTCGGGCCGGGCATGTCTCAGCTGTTCCTGGGTGACCACAAGGGCATCCAGGAGCGCCTTCTCGACGGGGAGATCCGGACTGTCAAGTACCTCTTCTGCCAGCAGCACTGCCGAGATGGCATCGATGAAAGCTCGCCACTCCGCCGGATCTTCACCGCGAATCTGCTCGGATATCTGGGCCAGCGCCGCGCGGGCCTCGGTGTAGTTGCCGAGCCGCTGGGACAGCGCGGCGTGTAGAAAGCAGAGCCCGACGGCACTTGCGCGATCGCCGATGTCATCGGCAATCGCCAAGGCCGCGTCGGCCAAGAGAATTGCCTCCTCCGGGTATATGGCAAACACCGCTTTAGCAAGCCGATACAGTCGCAGCAACGCGAACGGATCCCGGAGTGGGCGGACGACCCGGATGAATTGCTCGATCGCGATGCGCGCCGCGCCGATCTCTCCGCGCGCCAGCTCGATCTGGGCGGCTGCTTCAAGCGCGTCCAGCCTAGGCTTGGGCCGGCGAGCTTCCGTGGCTGCGGTCAGGACGCGATCGACGACGCCGCGTGCCTGATCCCATTCGCCGCTCGCCATGTGGAGATACGCTTGGACCACAGCTGCGCGCGCCGCGACGTCCGAGTCGTCATCTTGTTCGACACCATCGAGCAGTGCGCCGGCCTGCACCAGATCCCGTCGCGCCAGCGCACACGCCGCGCGCAGCACCTGAACGTGGGCACGTCCGCGGCGATGCACGGCTTCGTCGTCGCCCAGCGACGGGCAGGTGTCCAGCACGCGCGACGCACTCGGCTCGTCATCGAGTTCGAGCAGCACGGCCGCCAGCACGATCGCGTGCCGCACATGGTCCACGGGATCGGTGTCCTCCGCGATCAGCGCCTGGCAGCGATTGCGCGCTGCGATCAAGGTCGGCTCGCCCGGCGATCGGAGCGGCCGCGCGAGCGCATCGTCCTCGATCGCGATCCGCTCGGCATGCCGTCGCCAGCGATACAGATCCGGCGCGCGCTCGAACAGCGCGCGATGTACCGTCTGCGACACGACGAGCACCATGGGTCCATGCACCAGCGTCGGGAGCTGCTCGCGCGACCAGTTCAGCTCGGCCACCCAGTCGCGCGGCCCGTCCGGCCCCGGGTCGATGCGCTCGAGACCGCTCACCACGGCGCCGCCGTCGACCTCGAGCTGCGCCTCGAGCGCATGGCCCGGCTCGAGTACCCGCTCCACCAGCGCGCCAATCTCCGGTCGTCTCGCCCAGCTCAGGATCCGCCGCACCACCTCGCGCCGGATCGGCCCAGGCTCCGCCTCGACGATCACGAGCTGGAACCCGCGGCCGAGCGCGAGCTGGTGGCGCAGACGGAGAAGCCTGGCGTCGTTCGCCGCCCCGAGCTCGAGGCCGGTGCCGATCATCGCGCGGGCGCCGCGGAGCGAAATGCGCGCGTCGCCTTGACCAGCGGGTGCACGTCGTACCAGGTCCCGGTGTCGTACTCGAGCACCGTCAGCGACATCAGCATCTGGCGCTTCCACGCGTCCTGGGTGTCCGCCGGGAACTCGCCGGTGCGGTCGATCGCGTGGAGCAGCCCCAGGAACGGCTTGCCCTGGAGCATGCGCTCGTACTGATTGCTGATCTCCGCGGCGACCTCGCGCACGTGCGCGATCGAGTATGGCGGCTCCGCGAAGCTCGGCAGCTCGCCCATGATCCGGAGCAGGTCGTGCACGCAGCCGCCCGACCGCCGAACCAGCTCGGTGATCGCCTCTTCGTCGTTGAACACTGCATCGAGTGCCACCCGGCGCGCGAGCAGCCGGCGCAGCGCCGCGATCCCGGCGGGATCGTCGCCGCGCGGCGTGACCTCGGGCTTGGCGCGCACTGCGACCATCGGGATCGTGGTCTGGATCGCGTGCGCGAACCGCTGACTCAGCTCGACCGCGTCGTAGTTGAGGGCGATCGGATAGGTCAGCACCAGGTGCGCCGGCACCTCGAGCAGCGGTAGCTCGCGCGAGAACAGCGCCTCGTGCGCCGATACGCCGCCTTCGGTCTCCCCTTCGGGGATCTTCTCCAGGTTGTCGAGGATGAAGACGATCGCACCCAGCTCCGGCGGCAGCGTGCGCGTGACCTCGGCGATGAGGTCCTGCGTCCCCGAGATCAGCCACTGCAGGTGGTCCTGCGCGGCCTTGCGGAATCCGCGTGCGAGGTTGAGATCGATCTTGAGCAGCGCGCGGAGCTGCGGGAACCCCGCCGCATTCGCCAGCTCTCCGGCTGTCTCACGGAGCCCGCCGACGATCTGGCGGAACCGGTCCCACAACGGCGGCCCGCTGCGGGTCGCGCGCAGATCCCAGCGCGGCTCCTCGGCAAGCGCCGCGAGCAGAGCGACGAGGAGCTGCGGCAGCCTCGCCTCGTGCGGGCTCAGCGATGCGTTGGCGTCGACGTACACCACGTGGAACGCGGCACCGTCCTTCAGTACGCGCAACGCAGTGGCGAGCCGGAGTAGCTCGGTCGACTTGCCGCAGCCCGAGTGCCCGGTGACCAGTTCGCGGAGATAACGTCCCGGCCCCGCCCGGCGCAACCGGAGCTCGATCCGACCGAACCGATCGCCACCCTGAACCTCCGAGAGGTCCTCGTGCAGCACCGGCTGCTCCTCCGGCGTGAGCGCGCGCACGGGATCGCACACCGCGAAGATATCGCGGGGTGTGCGCGCCGGCAGGGCGAGCTCGGTGTGCAAGGGTGTGGACGGGGCCAACGGCGCGAAGTGTAGCGGCCTTCGTCGCTCGACGCGAACTGCCACCTGGGATCGACCGAGTCCGGCCTGGCCACCGCCCGCGGGCGGCGCCACGAGGCGGTCACCAGCGGTGCCGCCACAGCAGATCGGCGTCGAGGTAGCCGCGGTCGCCGTCGCTGCCCTGGAGCAGGAACCCGTGGGGCAACCGGAACTGGACCTGGGCTTCGGCGGTGTTCTCGTCGGGGTGCGGCTGGGGGCGGTAGCGGGAGACGACGTACGCCCGCTGCTTCAGCCACGGGATGCGCACCCACCTGCCGGCGGTACACGACCCGAGGGTCGTCGTGGTCGCGGTCGGATCGGGCTCGCACGACAGGTCGAACTTGAGCTCGACCGGCAGGACCTTGTTGAGCTGCGCGCCGATCTTGGCCGCCAGCAAGCGGGTTCCGCCCCCGGCCACCGCCCCGCGCGCCGGGTCGCGAGCCGAGCTCCCCGGGTCGGTGTTCGGCTCGGCGCCGAGGAAGAACCCGAACAGCTGGTCCTGCGTGTACAGGCCGGGCGGATCGCTCGAGAACCTCGGCGGGTCGGGCTTGCTGACCCGCCCCGACAGGTCGACGTGGAGCGTCAGGTCGGGAAACGGGTAGGACATCGCGATCGTGATCCGCGGATCGAGCGTGCCGTCGAACACCAGGCGGCTCGGGCCGTCGCGGACGGGCTCGACCAGATAGCGCCGGCCGAGGATGTCGACGTCGTCGCTCTCGAGCTGGACGACGCCGGTCACGCCGACGGTGTCGCCGATCGCGACCTCCAGCCGGTCGGTCTGCACGCTAGCGATCACGGCGCCGACCACGCCGACGCCCTGGTCGAGATCGTGCGCTTCGAACCGGATCGGAGGCGCATGGACCTCGACGACGAGCCAGGGGTGCGCAGGCGCCCGCGGGTCGCGCGGCCGGGCGACCGGCGCACCGGCGAGCACGAGGTCGGGCGGCACGGCGGGATCGAGCAGCGGTGTGCCGGCGCGCGAGGGCAGCGCGATCGACGCGCCGTCCGCGACCGTCACGCTGCCGCGCAGCTGGTCGGCCGCGCGATGGAGATCCGCGGTGAGCTCGGCGCTGATCACCGGCCGCAGCGCGGCGATCGGCGACACCCCGCGGAGCGTCACGTGGGCCGTGGCATGCGCGAGATCGACGGGAGCGTCGGCGCCGACGTCGATCGTACCGCGGCCGAGCCTGCCGTGAAGATCGGCGTGGATCGCGCTGCCGTCGCTGGTGATGTCCGCGGTGGCGTCGCGCAGCGTGCCGACGGCAGCCGCGAGCGGCAGCGCCCCGCCGGCGACGTGCAGCCGGCCCGTGACCCGGCCGCCCGGGCGCAGCGCGATCTCGCCGTCGACCACGCCGGCTGCCGAGGCGAGCGCGCCGGGGAGGAACGCCGCGACCGGCGCGACGTCCAGCCGGGTCAGCCGCGCCGTCCCGGTCGCCGCGGCGAGCGCGTCGGGGCGGCCGTTCAGCCTGGCCTCGAGCGCGCCGCCGGTGGCCTCGCGACCGTGGACCTCGAGGGTGCCGCTCGCGCCGCCCCAGGTCGCCGCGACCTCGAGCGTGCGGACGGCGGGCACCGGGCGGCCGCCGAGCCGCGGCGATACCCGGACATCGCGCGCGATCAACCGGGCCGGCTGTGCCGAGGAGAGGATCGGTGCTGCGACGGTGCCGCCGATGGTCGCGCTGCCTTCCAGCGTCCCGGCCGCCAGCTCGCGGCGGCCGAGCAGCGCGAGCACCGGCGCCAGCGGCGTCGGGTCGAGCGTCCAGCGCGCGGTCAGCGGGGCGCGCAGCACCGCGGCCGGCTCGGCGAGCCAGCGGTCGACGGTCATCGGCACATCGGCGTCGAGCGTCCCGAGGCGGAGCGCGCCATCGCCCGCGCCGCCGCCGCCCAGCTCGGCGTGGAGGTGGCTGCCCGACGGGCCAGCGGTGAGCTCGGCGCGCTGCGACACCGGGGCGCCCAGCGGACCGCCGGTCACACCCGACAGCTCGACCGTGAGCCGGGCGTCGCGGGCCGCGGCGCCGACCGCGAGCCGGGCGCCGAGGTGGCCCGACAGCGGCAGCGCGGCGAGCGCCCGGCTGCCGGCCGCGGCGCCGAGCTGGGCGAGCAGCCCGGGGTCGAACGCGACGTCGGCGGCCGTCGCCGTGGCCTCGCGCAGCAGCTCGCGGCCGCGCCGCCAGCTGTCCGGATCGAACGGGTGCTCGGGCAGGGCCAGCCGCGCGGTCAGCTCGGCCGCGGCGACCCCGGTCAGCCGCGCGCTGGCATGCGCGCCGAGATCGCCGTCGACCGGCGCGAAGGTCAGATCGCCGTCGATCACACCCCCGGACACACCCCCAGGCACGCCCCGCGGCACAGCGACGCCGCGCACGGTGAGCTGGCCGCGCAGCGCAGACGGGGCGAGATCGACCGAGCCGTCGATCGTCCCGGGGATCGCCTCGCCGGCCGGGGCGCCTCCGAGCCCGCCGGCCAGCCCGGCCACCGCGACCCCGTGGGCGGTGACCGCCGCGCTGCGGATCGCGCCGCGATCGAGCCGGCGCCACGCGGCGAGATCGAACGGATCGCGGGGCGCCGCGACGTCGAGCGCGAGCCCGAGGTTGCCGAACGCCGGGCCGGTGGCGCGCGCGTCGAGCGTGGCGCCGCGGCGATCGAGCACGAGGTGCGCCGATGCATCGAGCGGGGTCGCGCCCGGCGCGAGCGCGAGCTCGCTGACCGCCAGCGACGCGTCGGCCTGCCATTGCCCGCCGCGCCGGGTGAGGTCGAGCGTCGCGCGGCCGACCCCGCTCGCGCCGGCGATCAGGCCGCCCGGCCCCAGCGCCGCGGGGTCGATGCGCTCGGCGCCGGCGTGCGCGGTGAGCTCGCCGCTGGCGCGCGCGTAGCTGCCGGCGAGCGCGAGCGACGCCTCGCCGCGGTGCAACGCCAGATCGACCAGCCGGATCGGCGCGCCGGCCGCGTCGGGGATGTCCAGCGAGCCGCCGCGTCCGGCCCAGACCGCACCGTCCGGCAACCGGACGCTGGTCTCGTCGAGCGCGGCGCTGTACCCCGCCCCGGCGCGCCGCACCAGCGCCCGGGCGGCGATCGCGAGGCCGGGGACCGGCGGCTGCACGGTCGCGGCGATGCGGTACGCCGCGCCCCGCCGCTCGAGGTCGACGCGCGCGTCGCCGAGCGCGCTGCCGGCGCGGCGGATCCGGGTCGCCACGAGGTGCGCCGCGTCGAGCCGGGGCTCGCGGGCGGCGGCCGGCCCGGCGCCGGACACGAGGCCGAGCGCCAGGGAGCCATGCGCGACGGCCAGCGCGAGGTCGTCGCGCGCCACCGCCGTGGCCCGCGCATCGCGGATCGCCACGTCGATCGCGACTTGACCCGCAGTCCCACCCAACGTGAGCTCGAACGGGGCGCGCACCGCGCCGATCGCGAGGCGATCCGAGCGCGCGGCAGCCGGCTCGGGCTCGACGGTGACGCCGCGGCCGACCACCGCGCCGGTGATCCGCGCCGGTGCGCCGAGCGCGAACCCGCCGTCGGTCGCGGCGCCGAGCGCGAACCCGCCGTCGGTCGCGGCGTCGAGCGCGAGCGCGCCGGTGATGCGCTGCCCGGCGACGGCGAACCCCTCCGCGGTCGCGATCGCGCGCGCAGCGTCGACCACGATCGCCCGGGCCTCGTGATGCCCGCGCGCCACGGCCACCACGCGCAGGCCGGCGTCGCCGGTGCCGAGCGCCACGGCCGTCGCGCCGTCGAGGCTGCCGGCGATCGCGACGCCCGCGACGTGCACCGGCACGCCGGCCGCGGCGAGCTCGCCGTACGCGATCAGCGCGCCGCGCGCCCGGTCGGGGCCGGCGTCGAGCGCCGCGATCAGGTTGCCGCGGCCGGCGATCCGCCCGCCCGTCGCGGCGCCGAGATCGACGGCGGTGGCCGAGATCAGTCCGCTCGCGGTCCAGCGCGCCGGCTCGCCGCGCAGCGCCGCCCACAGCCGGGCCTCGCCGGCGGCCGCGCGGATCGACAGCCGGGTCGCCGCGCCGTCGGCTGCGAGCCGGATCGTCGCCGCGACGTCGCCCGGCACCGCTGCGCCGAGCTCGCCGAGCTCGCCGAGCTCGGGGATCTGCGCCTCGATCACCGCGGCCGGCGCAGCGACGGTGATCGATCCGGCCGGGTGATCGAGGTCGATCGCGAGCGCGCTGGCGACCAGCGCCGCGCCGTCGACCACCGCGATCGCGCCCGGGATCCGCACACCGCCGTCGACCACGGCGCTGCCGCCGGCGGTCAGCTCCGCCGCGGGCCGGCCCGCGCGCGCCAGACGCCCGTGGACCGCGCCCGACACCGTGACCCGGCCGTCCGCGATGGTCACCGCGCCGGCGGCGTCGAGCCCGTCGAGCGTGACCCCGGCCGGCTCGATCGCAACCGCCGCGCGATGGACCTCGAGCGCCGGGATCTCGACCCGCCACGCCGACGGCGGGCGCGGGCGGTCGGGCGCCGGCGGCTGGTCGCGCACGAACACGTGGACGCCGTCGGCGATCAGCGAGTCGAGCCGCGCGGTCGCGACCGCGAGCGGCCACAGCGCGACCGACACCCGCAGCGCGGTCACGGTGACCACCGGCCGGTGGTCGCGCCCGTCGAGCTCGACGCCGCGCAGGGTCAGCGTGCCGAGCACGCTGCCGTCGATCGACGCCAGCCGCGCGCCGCCGGGGAACGCGCCGCGCAGCTCGTCCTCGATCGCGCTGCGCAGCTGCTCGCGGCCCCAGCCGGTGTGCGCGGTGATCAGCGCCGCGCCGGTTGCGAGCGCGGCGAGCGCGAGCACGGTGAGCGCGATCCGCTGCAGCCAGCGCAGCAGGCTCCGCATCAGTAAGCCTCCCCGATGCCGATGTGCCAGGCGAACCGACCGAACGCGCTGCTGCCCCCGGACAGCTGATCGTTGCCGTCGAGCCGGTAGCCGAGCTCGATCCGGACCTTGAGCCCGACGATCTTGCCCCACAGCCCGGTGCCGGCCGCCCAGCGCAGCTTCCGCGGATCGACCGAGCCTGCATCACAGGTCACGTTCGCGCCATCGAGGAACAGGTTCACGCCGACCGGTACGGTCCACGGCGACGCCAGCGGCCGGCGCAGCTCGACCCCGGTCTCGATCAGGCCGGCGCCGCCGATCACGATCGCCTTCGGTTCCGTATCCGAGCATCCCTGATCGGACACGCGCGGCGCGAGCTGGCGATCGGAGAACCCGCGCTCGGCGTTGCCGCCGGAGAAGTAGCGCTCGGTCACCGGGACCTCGCCGAAGATCTGACCGGCGCGCGCGCGGATCGCGAGCACCGTGCCCGCGACCGAGAGGTAACCGCGCAGCTCGGGGGTGACCTGCCGGTAGCTGAGAGCTCCCCCGGCGTAGCCCGCGCCGACGACCGCGGTCGCGGCGGCGTACACCCCGGAGTGCGGCTCGATCGGATCGTCGCGCAGGTCGGCGACCAGCGACGCCTGGTAGGCGCCGAGCCGTTGCAATCCCTGGAGCCCGAGCTTGCCGCGCGCGTTGTCGTCGACCGTCGTGTCGATGTTGACGAACCCCAGCTCCTCCAGCAGCCAGCCGATCCGGGCCTGCAGCCAGTGCGGGCCGAGCGGCGCGCCGAGCCCGAGCCGGATGTGCGGGCCGGTCCAGGTGTAGGCCTCGACGGTCTGGTAATCGAAGCCGGCCTCGACCTCGCCGCGCACCCGCGGCCACCCGAGGTCGATCCGCTGCAGCGAGCCGAGCAGCCGCACCTTGGGCTGCACGGGCCCCGCACCCGCGGTGGCGCCGTGCGGGAGGGTGGCCGCGACCCGGCTATCGACCGCCGCGGTGACCAGCGGATGGGCCTCGGGCACCACGCTGTAGCCCGCGATCACGCGGAGCTCGTAGGTCAGCGGCTCGTAGCCCAGGCCACCGCCGAGGTGGACCTCGCGGCGCGTGGCCGCGGCCAGCTCGACTGCGACGTCGATCACCGGCCCGTCGCCGCTGCGATCGGCCACCACCGTCACCGACGAGAACCGCCCGAGCTGGGTGAGCTCGCTCTGTGCCTCGACGAGCGCGGCCGCCGAGTACCGATCCCCGGTCGCGAACGGCAGACGGGCGCGGACCGCCGCCGCCAGGTCGGGCGCGAGCGGGGGGATCCGGATCTGGCCGAACGTGCAGCGCGGGCCGGGCTCGACCGTGTAGCGCACGGCCGCGGTCGCGCCGCCTGGCTCGGCGGTCACCGCGCCGGTGATCCGGACGTGCGCGTAGCCGGCGTTGGCGACCCGATCGATGAGCGGCTGCTTGGCCGCGTCGTAGGTGTCGTAATCGAACGGCGCGCCGTCGCCGAGCCCGACCGCCGCGCGCGCCGCCGCCGGCGCAACCTCGGGCGGCAGCCCGGTGATCTCGACCCGGCTGACCGCGCGGCGACCCTCGGCGACGGTGAACGTCACGATCTGGCGCCCGCCGCGCTGCTCGACGGCCGGCGTCACGGTCACCGCGAAGAAGCCGCGCCGCAGGTACGCCGCGCGGATCCGGGCGGTGTCGAGGCCCAGCAGGTACGGATCGACCGCCGCGCCGTCGCCGATCGCCTCG
>DATAPF010000208.1:0-8008 GCA_036265355.1 Kofleriaceae bacterium
CCGGCGTCGAGCGCGTCGAGGAACTGCTCGGTGGTCAGCCACGGATGGCCGGGATCGATCAGGACCGCGAGGTCCTTGGTCATCTTGCCGGACTCGACGGTCGCGACGCAGGTCTTCTCGAGCGCCTCGGCGAATGCGACGACGTCGGGCGTGGCGTCGAACTTGCCGCGGTACTTGAGGCCCTGGGTCCAGGCGTAGATCGAGGCGATCGGGTTGGTCGAGGTCGGCCGGCCCTTCTGGTGCTCGCGGAAGTGGCGGGTGACCGTGCCGTGGGCGGCCTCGGCCTCGACCGTCTTGCCGTCGGGGGTCAGCAGCACCGAGGTCATGAGGCCGAGCGAGCCGAAGCCCTGGGCGACCGAGTCCGACTGGACGTCGCCGTCGTAGTTCTTGCAGGCCCACACGAAGCCGCCGTCCCACTTGAGCGCGGAGGCGACCATGTCGTCGATCAGCCGGTGCTCGTAGACCAGCCCCTTGGCCTTGAACTGGTCGGCGAACTCCTCCTCGAACACCTTCTGGAACAGATCCTTGAACCGGCCGTCGTAGCGCTTGAGGATCGTGTTCTTGGTCGACATGTACACCGGCCAGCCGCGGTTGAGGCCGTAGTTGAAGCTCGACCGCGCGAACCCGATGATCGATTCGTCGAGGTTGTACATGGCGAGCGCGACCCCGCCGCCCGGGAAGTCGAACACCTTCATCTCGGTCGGCTTGCCGCCGCCGGCCGGCGTGAACGTCATGGTCAGCGTCCCGGGGCCGGGGACCACGTAGTCCGTCGCGCGGTACTGATCGCCGAACGCGTGGCGACCGATCACGATCGGCCGGGTCCAGCCCGGGACCAGCCGCGGCACGTTGCGGCACACGATCGGCTCGCGGAAGATCGTCCCGCCGATGATGTTGCGGATCGTGCCGTTGGGAGACTTCCACATCTCCTTGAGCCCGAACTCCTTGACCCGCGCCTCGTCGGGCGTGATGGTCGCGCACTTGACCGCGACGCCGTACTGCCGGGTCGCGTTCGCCGAGTCGATCGTGACCTGATCGTTGGTTCGATCGCGATGCTCGATCCCGAGATCGAAGTACTTGATGTCGAGGTCGAGGTACGGGCTGATCAACTTGTCCTTGATGAAGCGCCAGATGATGCGCGTCATCTCGTCGCCGTCCATCTCGACGATGGGATTCTTGACCTGGATCTTCGGGGCCATGGCGGCGTGTTGTATCACCTTGGCGCGATCTGCGGCAGACGCACGGGCGCACGCGCCCGGGGTGAATGCGTGGCATGGCGGGGAGCGTCATGCCGCGCGGCGCGCGCCACAGCCGCGCTGCGGAAATGTCCGAATGTACACTCCGCCCCATGACCCTGTATGACGAGCTGACCGACGGCCGCACGCGGTTCGTGCGGGTCGACGAGCTGTGCCGCCGCGGCGCCGAGCTGCGCCCCGATGTCCTGCCCCCGGCCGCCGAGCTCGCGTCGGAGGCCGCGCGCATGCAGCGCGACAAGCTCGGCGTCGAGCGCAGGCAAGGCGCGTTCCTCGGCGAGGTGCTGAGCGACCCCGCGGCCGGTGCGCACCTGTGTCACGCGATGCTGCTACCGCACCCGGCGTCGGCCGCGCGGCTCGCCGAGTACGCGGCGACCGGCGCGCTCGAGCTCCCCGGCGCGAGCGTGGCGCGGGTCGGCAAGGCGTCGGTGGTCACCACGCGCAACCCGCGGTTCCTCAACGCCGAGGACGAGTCCACGCTCGAGGGCTTCGAGATCGCGATCGACGTCGCCACGCTCGATCCGCACAGCGAGATCTGCGTGCTGCGCGGCGGGCCGGTCGAGCATCCCAAGTGGGCCGGCCGGCGGCTGTTCGGCGCCGGCATCAACCTCACCCACCTCTACCAGGGCCGGATCCGCTACCTGTGGTTCCTGATCCGCGACCTCGGGCTGGTCAACAAGCTGTATCGCGGCGTCGCGCTGCCCGACGTCCCGCCCGAGCACGGCGGCGTCGAGAAGCCGTGGATCGCGGTGGTCGAGGGCTTCGCGATCGGCGGGCACTGCCAGATCCTGCTCACCGTCGACCACACGATCGCCGCGGACGACGCGTATCTCACGCTGCCGGCGCGCAAGGAGGGCATCGTGCCCGGCGCCGCCAACCTGCGGCTGCCGCGCTTCGTCGGCGACCGGATCGCGCGCCAGGCGATCATGAACGAGCGCCGGATCGACTGCGCCAGCCCCGAGGGCCGGCTGATCTGCGACGAGATCGTCGCACCGGGGGAGGTCGACGCGGCGATCGACGCGATCCTGGATCGGCTGACCAACGCCGGCGTGGTGAGCGCCGCGGGCAACCGCCGCGCGATCCGGATCGCGCAGGAGCCGCTCGACACGTTCCGTCGTTATATGTCGGTCTACGCGCGCGAGCAGGCCCACTGTTATCTCAGTCCCGCGCTCGTACAGAACCTGGAGCACCACTGGGATGCCGCCCGCCGGCGCGGCTGAGGGCCTCCGCGGCGAGGCCGCCGTCCAGCGCAGCGGATGTGTGGTGCGCTCGCGCTCGCGCGCACGACCCGCGCACACAGCCGAGCCGCCCGCGTCGAGCGGAAACGGGGGTCTGCATCGGCACACACGATGCAGACGCCAACGGACATGTACAGCAAGGCACGCGTCGCGGGTCACCCGATCCACCCGATGCTCGTGGCATTTCCGCTCGCGTTCTACACCACCACGGTGGTGACGCTGCTGGTGTACATCGGGACGCGCGAAGCGTTCTGGTTCCGGTTCGCGATGGTGGCGAGCCTCGCCGGGATCGCGACCTCGGTGATCGCCGCGATCCCGGGCGCGATCGATCTGCGGTCACTGCCGGGCGGCTCGCGCGCCCGCAAGGCCGGCCTGCAGCACGCCGGCTTCAACCTGCTCGCCACCGGGCTGTTCGCGGTCACCGCGCTGGTGCTGTACGAGACCTGGATCCACCGCTCGATGATCAACGGCGAGTACATCTTCGATGCGACCATGCCGCTGGCGCTGGCGGTGGTGGCGTGGGTCGCGATGGTGATCGCCGGCTCGCTCGGCTGGACCCTGGTCCAGACCCACCACGTCGGAATCAAGCCGGCGCTGGTCCGCCCCGACCGGCCATCGCGCGAGCCCGAGCTCGATGCGCCGGAGCTCCACCCCGTCCGCGAGCTCCACGTCGTCCGCGAGGCCCGCGAGCTCCCCGCGGTCCCCGCGGTCCCCGGGGTCATCGACGACCTCGCCACCCGCCGCGCCCGCCGCAGCGCGGTCACCGCCCGGCTCCAGCAGATCTCCGACGACTACCCTGCCTAGTTGGCTTAAATCCCACCGCCCGTGACCGAGGGTCCCTGGATCCGAGGTCACGGGCGGTGTTTTCTTTGTATGCTCGGAGCCCGTGCAGCTGGCATCGACGATCCGCGGCGTGCGCTATGCGTTCGGCTCGGTCAAGGAGGTGCTCGCCAAGGCGAACCCGCCCAAGAGCGGGGACGACCTCGCCGGGGTCTCGGCGCGCGACGCGGTCGAGCGGGTCGCGGCGCGCGCGGTGCTCGCCGACCTCACGCTGCGCGAGCTGCGCGAGCACCCGGTGGTCCCGTACGAGCGCGACGAGCTGACCCGCCACGTCGAGGACGAGCTCGACGCCCAGGCGTTCGCCGCGGTCGCCCACCTCACGGTCGGCCAGTTCCGCGAGTGGCTGCTCGACATCGACACCACCGGGCCGACGCTGCGCGCGATCGCCCCCGGCCTCACCCCCGAGATGGCCGCCGCGGCGTGCAAGCTGATGTCGAACTTCGACCTGATGACGGTCGGCGCCAAGTGCCAGGTCGTGGTGCGCGCCAACAACACGCTCGGCCTGCCCGGCAGGCTGTCGTCGCGCTGCCAGCCCAACCATCCGACCGACGACGTCGCGGGCATCCTCGCATCGGCGCGCGAGGGCCTGTCCTACGGCTGCGGCGACGCGGTGATCGGCGTCAACCCGGCGACCGACACCGCCGAGTCGACCGCCGAGATCCTGCGCGCGGTCGATGACCTGTTGCGCCGCAACGCGGTGCCGACCCAGCACTGCGTGCTGTCCCACGTCACGGTGCAGATGAAGGCGCTCGAGCTCGGCTGCCCGATGGACCTGATGTTCCAGTCGCTGGCCGGGACCGAGGCCGCCAACGCCGCGTTCGGGATCAGCGTGGCGCTGCTCGACGAGGCGTGGCAGATCATCAAGGACAAGGGCAGCGCGAAGGGTCCCAACCGGATGTACTTCGAGACCGGCCAGGGCTCGGCGCTGTCGTCGGCGGCGCACCACGGCGCGGATCAGGTGACGATCGAGGCCCGCGCGTACGGCCTGGCGCGGCGCTACCGGCCGTTCCTGGTCAACACCGTGGTCGGCTTCATCGGCCCCGAGTACCTCGAGGACGGCCCGCAGATCTCGCGCGCCGCGCTCGAGGACCACTTCATGGGCAAGTTGCTCGGCCTGCCGATGGGCTGCGACGCGTGCTTCACCTACCACGCGCGGATGACCCAGGACGAGCTCGAGAGCCTCAAGGTGCTGCTCGGCGCCGCCGGCTGCACCTACCTCATGGCGCTGCCGGTCGGCGACGACATCATGCTCAACTACCAGTCGACCAGCTACCACGACATCCCGACCCTGCGGCGGCTGCTCGGCAAGCGACCGACTCCGGAGTTCGACGCCTGGCTCGAGGCCCGGGGCATCTGGCGCGGCGACGCACCGGGCCCGAAGTTCGGCGACGTCGAGGCCGTACGGTGAGCCGTGCGGTGAGCGCTGCGAGGACGAGTTGCGCCCGCGCCGGGGCGCGTGGTGAGCTATCCCGGTGAGCCGGACCCGACAGCTGATGGCGGCGCTGCGCGAGGCGCTGGGCGCGGCTGACCCGATGCCGCCGGCGCCGGCCCTGCCGCCCGTGCCGCCGCCGCCCGCGCGGGTGTACTCGCCCCGGCCGGAGCGGTCGACGTTCGCCGCCGAGGCCGCCCGCCACACCACCGCGCTGCTCGGGATCGGCCACGTCGGCACGCGCTACGCCACCGACGTCGTGCTCCAGTTCCAGGCCGAGCTCGCGGTCGCGCACGCCGCGGTCGGCGCCGAGCTGGCCGACGGCTGGCCCGAGGCCCACGGCTTCGTCGGCCTGACCACCCGCGTGACCTCGCACCGCGAGTTCCTGCTGCGGCCCGACCTCGGGCGCCGGCTGTCGGACGCGTCGCTCGAGGTCGTGCGCACCCGGTGCCAGCGCGGCGCCGACGTCCAGCTGATCGTCGCCGACGGCCTGTCGGCGGTCGCCTGCGTCCAGACCGGCAAGCAGCTCCACGACGCGGTCGCCGCGGCGTGCCGGGCGCGCGGCCTGTCGGTCGGCACGCCGGTCGCGGCGCGGTTCGCCCGGGTCTGGCTCGAGGACGAGATCGGCCAGGAGACCGGCGCGAAGGTCGCGATGATCCTGCTCGGCGAGCGGCCGGGGCTCGGCACCGGCGACGGCCTGTCGGCGTACGTCGTGTACGAGCCGCGGATCGGCAAGACCGACGGCGATCGCAACATGATCTCCAACATCCACGCGCGCGGCACGCCGCCCGACGAGGCGGCCGCGCGACTCGCGGCGCTCGCGGCCACCATGATCGAGCAGCGGACCAGCGGCGTGACCCTCGATCTCGGCCGGCTCGGCGAGGTCGCCGGCGGCCGCGGCTATCGCGCGCCGCAGATCCGGCAGCGCCTGGTGAACGCATGATCCTCGAGCCGATCGTCCCGACCGTCCTGTCGGTGCGCCGGCTGCCCGGCGCTGATCCGGCGCTGATCGCGGCGTACGGCGGCGATCCGGCGCGCCACACCGCGCTCGGCCTGGTGACCTGCGATCAGGACGACGCGATGTACGTCGCGCTCGACGAGGCGACCAAGCACGCCCCGGTCGACGTCATCTTCGCCCGCAGCTTCTACGCCGGCAGCGCCCACGCCAGCGGCCGGCTGTCCGGCGAGATCCTCGGCGTGCTCGCCGCCGCCGAGCCCCAGGCCGTCGAGCACGGCCTCGCCGCGCTGCTCGGCTGCCTCGCCCACGACGCGTGCTTCTACGACGCCGACGGCAAGCGCACCGTCACCGTGTTCCCCCACGTGATCGCCTCGCTCGGCGACTACCTGTCGCGCGAGGCCGGCCTGCCCCCCGGCACCGCGATGGCCTACCTGGTCGCCCCGCCGATCGAGGCGACGATCGGCCTCGACGCCGCGCTCAAGGCCGCCGACGTCCGCACCGTGCGCGTCGTCCCGCCGCCGACCGAGACCAACTTCGCGTGCGCCTGGCTGACCGGCTCGCTCGACGCCTGCGAGGCCGCCGCGCTCGCCTACGCCGCCGCCGTCGTCGACGTCGCGCTCGCGCCGAAGCGCTAGCGTGCGTGGGCGCCCGGCGCGCCACCCGGCGTGGCCGCGCGCATCTCCGAGGCGCCACCCGCCCCGGTTCGACTGCTGGCACTCCGCTCGCAGCGACTGGCCGCAAGGAGAATCCTCATGGCGACCGAGACGAAACGGAAATTCGCTGTCATCACCGGGGCGTCGTCGGGGATCGGGTTCGAGCTCGCCCGACAGTGCGTGGAGCACGACTTCGACGTCCTGATCTGCGCCGAGGACGCGGGGATCGAGCGCGCGGCCGAGCGGCTCAGCGACTCGGGCGGCCTCGTCATCCCGTTCCGCGCCGACCTGGCGACCTACAATGGCGTCGAGAGCTTCTACCAGACGATCCCGGGCCACCACCGCCCGGTCGACGCGCTGCTGCTCAACGCCGGCGTCGGCGTCGGCGGCGAGTTCATCAGGACCGACCTCGCGGCCGAGCTCCGGATGATCGCGCTCAACTGCAACCACACCATCCACCTCGCCAAGCGCGTGCTGCCGGGGATGGTGTCGCGCGGCCAGGGCCGGGTCCTGATCACCGGCTCGGTCGTCAGCACCTCGCCCAACCCGTACCAGGCGGTCTACGGCGCCACCAAGGCGTTCGTGATGTCGTTCGGCGAGGCGCTGCGCTACGAGCTCAAGGACACCGGCGTCACCGTCACCGTGCTCCAGCCGGGCGCGACCGACACCAACTTCTTCCAGCGCGCCGACCTGCTCGACACCCAGGTCGGCCAGG
Source organism: Kofleriaceae bacterium (assembly GCA_036265355.1). Lineage (GTDB taxonomy): Bacteria > Myxococcota_A > Polyangia > Haliangiales > Haliangiaceae > JABFXX01. The sequence goes on from DATAPF010000208.1 coordinate 7,084, forward strand.
CCGACAAGGACGACCCGGCGCTGGTCGCCAAAAACGGCTTCGAGGCCATGATGGCCGGCAAGGACTCGGTCCTCGGCGGCTCGTTCAAGAGCAAGGTCGAGGGCATGATGAACGAGGTCCTGCCCGAGACCGCCAAGGCCGCCCAGGCCGGCAAGCAGACCCGGCCCGGCTCCGCCAAGCACTGACGCTCACACCGCGCGGCACAGCGGGAGCAGGTAGCGATAGGCCCAGCCGTCGGGCTCGTCGACCGCATCGCTGCGCCGCATCTCGCGAGCGATCCGTAGCCGGCTCCTGCACAGCCCGGGTCGGTTCAGATCGAGGATCTCGATCGTCCGGCGAGCCCGTTGCTGCTCGGCGGCGCTTGCCGCTGCGGCAGGCTCCAGTTTGCCGGAGTCGAAGCGGGCCTCGAAGTAGCGCTCGAAGCAAAAGTCCACGTCATCTGGTCGGAGCAGAACCTCATCCCACTGCTCGCGCTTGGCGTGATTGCAGGCCGTGCAGGTGAGGAACAGGTTGGTCCATGTACACACGAGCTCATGGAACTCTGGACGACCTTTCGGGCGGAAGTGGTCCACCGTCTCGACGCCGGTTGCGTCCAGCGGGTGGCCGTCGCAATAGCTGCAGTGACCTGCGGTCATGATGGCGAGCGCTTGGCGCACGATGTCGAGCACAGACCGACCATCCCGACGTGGCCACTCGAAGCGATAGCGCGGGTTCTCGCGCCGCCGCGCGGCGTAGTCATGCCCGAGCTGTGCCCCTTCGCGCGCGAGCACCTCCGGCCCCGGTCCCCGCGTGCAAAGCGTCATGGTGCAACGCGACGAGAAAGCTGGCGTTGCAGCTGTCCGAGCTCCAGCGCCACGACCTCGCGAAGCTCCTCGCTGCGACGCGACAGCAGATCGGCGAGCAGATCGACGTCTGCTCGGGCACC
>DATAPF010000209.1:0-32659 GCA_036265355.1 Kofleriaceae bacterium
CCCCCCGTCTCGCTTCGCTCGACGCCCGCGCGCGCCGCCGCCGCCGCGATGCACTGCCACAGGACCTCGTGCGGCAGGTGCTTGGCCATGACCTCCGGCGTGACGGTCTCCAGCACGCGCTCGGGCGTCATCGATCCCGCGGCCAGCGAGCTGGCGAGCACCTTCGACAGCAGCTCGGCGGGCAGGTGGCTGGCGAGCACGTCGGGCGTGGCGTGGGCCAGGACGTCGCTCGGCGCAAAGATGTCGTTCTCCAGGCCCGACTCCATCATCCGCGCGAACCAGGCCTGGCGCTGATCGTTGCTCATTCCCTCGCTCCTTCGATGCTGGGCTTTCGACGTTACACCGTTTGCCAGGTAGGTGGGGGGAGCAATCTCGCGAGATCGTTGGAATCGACTGCAATAGACTTGCAATGGCCGCCGCCGTCTTGCACGGTCAACGAGGGATGTCCGAGCCCCGAGCAAAGCTGTCGTCAGGCACCTTGCTCTACCGATTCCTCGCAGGAACGGTGGAAGTGCTGCTCGTGCACCCCGCCGGCAATTACAACCGGCGCGCACCCTGGGGCATCCCGAAAGGTGCGCCGGATCCTGACGAGCTACTGGAGGAGACCGCCCGCCGCGAGACGCTGGAGGAGACCGGCGTGCTGGTCGCCGGCACGCTGGTCGATCTCGGCCACGTCGACTACACGCGCTCGAAGAAGCGGGTCCACGCGTTCGCGGCACCGGCGCCCGAGGGCGCGGTTCCGCGCTGCGCGTCGTGGGAGGTCGACAAGGCCGAGTTCATCGAGATCACCCGCGCTCGCCGCATCATCCACCCCGATCAGGCAGTACTCCTCGATCGCCTGCAGCGTTACCTTGCCCCCGAAGTCCAGGTCCAGGTCGAGAAGACCATGGCCTGAGGCGAGGTGCGTTCTGATCCGAGATCGATGGAGGCCGTCGAGATCTTCCGAGCCAGAAGGGCGTGAGGCGGTGCGCACATGCGCAGCGCACCAAAGCGGGGGGATCACCCCGGTCCCGTCGGTATCTCGACACCCCAGGGTAGGGCAGGATTGTCACGAAAGCTGACATGGTCGATTCGTCCTGGACAAAGTTTCGCGCTATGGCACAGTGCGACGCTCGGCCTGTCTCACCTGTACCCTGGTGTGAGGGGCCGCCAAGCCACTGATTCTGCGTGGCGTGCACCGACCTGACCGGTCGGCCCGTTGGCTCGAAGAAGTTCGGTGCGCAACGTGCACGTTGGAACCGGCGTTGGAACCTCCGCGCCCTCTGACTCGTAATCCCTTTCGCAGGAATCACGGCGCGGATGCAACGGTTGCCGCTTGAACGGCGTCTTACCACGAGGACCGAAGGAGACACGCATGGCCACCACTCATTCCCCAAGTCGCCGGCAGCGCCCCACGCGCCGTACGACCGCGAGCATGGCTCATGCGCGCCACCGGTCGGCCGGAGCGCGTCAGAACCGCACGGCTCCGGAACCCACCGTGGCAGAGCCGCCCGTGTGGGATGAGAAGATCGTGGAGACCAAGGTCGACGAGGTGATCGCGGTCAAGGCCGTGCGTCCGATGCGGACGCCGGACTCCGACGATCACCTCGCGGCATACTTCCGCCAGCTGGCGGAGCACGAGCTGCTGACTCCCGAGGACGAGCGCGAGCTTTCGCAGGGGATCGAGGACACCGAGATCCTGACCTGGGAGCGCGTGCTGTCGCGTCCGGAGGCGATCCGCCCGCTGCTCGCGCTGATCGAGCCCAACCTGGAGCAACCGGTCAAGTTCCCGAAGTTGCAGAAGATTCTCGACGACATGCTGAAGTCCAAGCGCGCGCGCAAGGACGACAAGCTGGTCAAGAAGCTCCAGGTCGCGGCCAAGGAGGCGGCGGCGCAGCTGCGCGCGCTCGACCTCGATCGCGTGCACATCGACGCGGTGGTCCGCGAGCTGTACCGCGCGCGCGAGGCGGCGATCGCGGGGCTCGAGACCTGGTGGACCGACGGTGCCGCCAAGGACGCGGGGACCTACGTCGACGAGGTCCGCCAGGCGCACCGCGACGCGATGAACCTGCGCGACGAGTTCGTGCGCGCCAACCTGCGCCTGGTCGTCACCATGGCGCGGCGCTACGACCGCGGCGGGATGCCGCTCGCCGACCTGATCCAGGAGGGCAACCTCGGGCTGATGCACGCCGTGTCGCGGTTCGACTACCGCCGCGGGCTGCGATTCTCGACGTATGCGTGCTGGTGGATCCGCCACGCGATCGGCCGTGCGCTGGCCGACAAGGCGCGCGCGGTCCGCATCCCGGTCCACATGCTCGAGGCCCAGCAGCAGCTCGAGAAGGTCCGTCAGGCGCTCGTCGGGGAGCTCGGCCGGCCGCCGACGCCGCAGGAGCTGGCCAAGGCCGCGCGGGTCCCGCTCGCCAAGCTGAACCAGATGCACCGCTACATCATGGGCCAGCCGATGTCGCTCGACCGGCCGGTCCATGACGACGACGACCGCAGCTTCGGCGACACGATGGCCGATCCGGACAGCGAGGAGCACTCGCCGGCGGACAACCTGACCACGCAGACCCTGACCTCGCAGATCAAGCGGCTGCTGCACTACCTGTCCCCGATCGAGGCCGACGTGCTGACCAAGCGTTTCGGGCTCGGCGACGACGAGGAGCGCACCTTCCGCGAGATCGGCGACCAGTACCACCTGTCGCGCGAGCGGATCCGCCAGATCCAGAATTCTGCACTCGACAAGCTGAAGCGCGCGCTCGAGCGCGAGCACCGCGGCCACGTCGAGATGTGAGATCGGGTCCGGCGAGGTCGGTGGCTGACCCGCTCGGATACGCCGCCCGACCTGGGGCGTGGCTGTCTACCCAGCTCCTGGGCACCTCCTACCCGCCTCCAGGCGGCGCCTTGCCCGGGATCGGCCGCCGCCTGGACGCTTGCTGCGACCGCGCGGCCGCTGTCGCTGCGGCTGTCGCACGCGCCTGGACGGCGCCGGGGGCCCACACGGCCGCCGGGCCGGCGGGTCAGCCGGGGACGTCGAGCACCGGGATGGCCCGGCGCTCCGCCCCGAACCGCGCCGTGAGCAGCACCGTTCCGACCGCGACGTCGACGTCGGCGCGCGGCGCCAGCGTCACAGCGCGCGCCGGGAAGACGCCGGCGACGACGCGCTGGAACATCGGGACCAGCGCGCTCCCGCCGATCAGCGCGACCTGATCCACGGTGTCGGCGCGCCATCCGGCGCCCTGCAGCGCGTGCTCGATCGTGGTCACGGCGCGGGCGAGCAGCGGTTGCCACCGCGCCTCCACCCACGTCCGCTCCAGCTTGAAGTCGAGGTGGTGGGACCGACCACCGGCGAAGCAGGCCTCGCGCACGAATCGAGGCGCGCGACCACACGTGCGACGTCGATCGACTCACCGGTCCGAGCGCAACGCGAAAGCATCGTCAGGCAGTCGTCGAGATCCGCTTCGCTCAGGCGCTCCAGCTTGAGCAGCGCGAGGCCGACTTCCACGGCGCGATGGATGGCGCGTCGAAGTTCGTGAGCGGCGACGCGATCGCCGGCCTGCTCGTGCTCGCGGTCAACGTGGTCGGCGGCATCGTGATCGGCGTCGCCCAGAAGGGGATGTCGATCGGCGACGCGGCACGCTCGGCGAGCTCGCCTACCTCGGCTGCCCCGCGCTCGGCTTCGCCATCGTCCCCGATCAGGTCATGCCCGCCCACAGCCAGGCGCGCAGCGGCCTGATCGCCGGCGGCCGCAGCTGGCCGAGATCGACGACGAGACCGTGCGCACCGAGCTCCACGCCTTCCTGACCGGCGACCGCCGCCGCCGCGAGCAGCGCGAGCGCGCGCTCGCCACCGCCGACGGTCTCGGCGCCGAGCGCGTCGTGGCCGAGGCGCTCGGCTAGCGCCCCGGAGGGCCGACGAGGAGGCGCTCGGCCAGCGCCCGGACGCAGCGGTGGTATCAATCCTTCTTGCGAGACACCGGCGCGATCTCGCCGAACAGGCCATCGGCCTCGTCATTGATGCCGGCGGTGAAGTACAGCTCGTCGGTGTCGGCCTCCGAGAAGTTGCCGAACCCCAGCGACCACAGCCCCTCGATCACGAGGGGCTTGCCGTCCGGTCTCTCCAGCGTGCCGAGGAAGTTGCCGCTGCGGTAGTCGAACGCGTTGATCTGCCCGTTGCCGAAATTGCCGATCAGGATGGCCCCGGCGAACTTGCCGAAGTTCTTCGTCGCCATCGTCACGCCCCACGGCGCGTTGAGCCGGTGGTGCGACGCGAACCGGTGGATCAGCTCGCCGTTGGTCTTGAACACGTCGACGATGCCCAACCCGTCGCCGTGCTCCTCTTCTTCGCGCGGCTTGTCCTTGCTCCGCTTGGCGAACGTCACGAACAGATCCTCGTTGATGTTCGCGATGCCGAACGGCGCGTAGTCCTTCGGCATCTGGGGATCGTGGAACATCTTTCCGTGCTTGCCATCGTGCGAGATCTCCTTGAAGTTCGAGTCGTAGACCTCGACCTCGCCGGCGGCGAAGTTGGTGGCGAAGATGAAGTTGCTGCTGTTGGTGCCGAACGCCAGGCCCTTGTACACCGCTGCTGGCTTGCTTGCGGGGACCACGACCACCGCCTGCTTCGTGTTGATGAGGTCCGGGCTCCACGCGGAGATCTTCCCTTCCTCTCCGGAGAACAGGAACGCCGCCGCCACCGTGCTGCCGGGCCTCGCCGTGTCGTCTGGATCGTGGAACCGGAACTGGCCGGGGACGGGGTTCCACACGAGGCCGGTCGGCGCGTCCGGGATCTCCACCACCAGGTTCTTGGGCGGGGGGCCGGGGACGAGATGACCCTCGCCGGTGTACAGCGTGGACGTGCGGGTGCCGTTGTTCGCCACCCACGCCGCCCCGCCCGGCGCCCACGCCATCCCCCACGGGTTCTGCAGGTTGCCATCGGTTGACGTTGCCCCCTGGTCGCCTCGGTTCGACACCAGGTTCGTCTGCTTGTAAAACCCCATACCATCTCCGTTCCGTTCCTCGTTGTCGCCCGCGTGAAAAATGCTGATCACGATCACTCCGCCGATCACCGCCGCGGCGCCGGCCGCGGCGATGATTGCCACGTGCTTCCTCATGACTTGCCTCTCCTTCCCTTCCCTTCGCACATTCAAGATTCCTTATCGCATATCCGAAATGGAATAGTGCAAACTGCCGAAGGCGCCAGTGGCAATAAGCTGTACAGTTCGAAACTTGGTCAGACGAGCGATTCCGCGCTGCACGCGCAGTAAGCAACACCACGGGCCCGGCGCGGCGTGCGCACTCGCCCGATCGACGAGCGTGCGCACCTCGGCGACGCGCGGCCGCGCACAGGTGCGCTGCTGTGATCCGCGGTCGGCGCGTTACCGGTCCCTGCCGGCCACCGCGGTGAGCTTGCCGAACAGCCCGTCGGCCTCGTCGTGAATGCCGGCGGTGAAGTACAGCGTGTCGCCGTCGGACGTGGCGAATGTACCGAACGACAGCGCCCACAGCCCGTCGATCGCGATCGGCCGGCCGTTCGGGCCGCGCAGCTCGCCGAGGAAGCTGCCGCGGTTGTTGAACGCGCTGATCCAGCCCGCGAACCGACCGGTGTTGCCGAAGTTGCCGACCAGGATCTCGCCGCCGAACCTGCCAAACCCGAGCGGCGCGCGGACCACACCCCACGGCGCGTTGAGCACGCCGCGCGACGCGAACCGCCGGACGAACTTGCCGTTGGTGGTGAACACATCGACGAAGCCCAGCCCGTCGCCGCGCACCGGATCGTGCTTGGCGGCGTCCTGCCTGGCGTAAGTCACGAACAGATCGCCGTCGATGTTCGAGATCCCGAACGGCGCGTAGCCCGCCGGCAGCCCGGGATCGGTGAACGCACCGTCGAGCGCGGTCAGCGTGAACTTCGTGTCGTAGGCTTCGACCCTGCCCGAGTTGAAGTTGGTGGCGAAGATGAAGTTGCCGCGCGCGTTGGTGCCGTAGGCCAGGCCCTTGTACACCGCCCCGGACGCCGAGTTGTCGATCACCAGGCTCGCCGTCGACTTGCCGGCGACCACCGGATCGGCGGCCGGGTTCCACGCGGTGATCGTCCCGTCCTCGCCGTTGAAGATGAACGTGGCGCCGACGGTCGTGCCCGGGATGACAAACTGATTGGGGTTGGGGTTCCACACCATGCCGGTCGGCGCGGACGAGTCGGCCGGTGGGATCGTCACGACCAGCGGCACGATCGCTCCGGCGCCGTTGTACAGCGTCGACACGCTGCCGTTGTTGTCCGACGCCCACAGCGCTCCGCCCGGCGCCCACGCGATCCCCCACGGATTCAGCAGGTTGGGATCTATCGTCGGCGCCAGGCCGGCGACGTTCGACACCAGGTTGGTCTGCTGATACGCGGTCTGGTCGTCGGCGTCGCCGTCCGCAGCGTGCGCGCTACCGACCCAGATCGCCCCGCCGATCAGCGCGGCGGCCCCGGCCGCGGCGGTGGTCCCAAAGTGCTTCCTCATGGCATCGTCTCCTTGATTTGAAAAGGTTGTTCAATCTCACGCTTCATTCATGAGTGCGTATTTCGGTTTTGTAAGAAACAGACAGTCTGGAACTGTCATCTGGCCGGCAGGCTGAATCGCTGGTGCGCGCATCGGCTCGGGCGTTCTGCCTCGTCGGGACACAGCCATGAGCTGCATGCACTCCCGGCACGAACACGACCGGTCGTCGAGTCGCCATCTAGCACGGCGATACCTGTATCTGAAAGGGAATAATCGAAACAATCAAAGCGCAGCAATGCAACAGTCCAGTGCTGTGCGCGATATCGCTCAGACCATGTCTCAGGCCGTGTGAACGGCGCAGCAACGCGGCGCGCGCCGGCCGGGAGTGAGCGCGGGGGCCACACGCGTGCGGCGATGCCTGGCGACCGTGAGCCGATGCTCGCCGAGACGTGGGGCCCCAGCGTTCGACGGCCGACAGGCTCGACGGCGTCCGGACGTTTCCATGGCACCGGCGATGTGGCCGGTGGCGCGACGATGCGCTCACGGACGGCCGGCTTCGCGGCTGCCCGACCGGTCGCGAACACGTCCCGGAACATCTGTGTTCCGGAACAGAACCAGCGCGAAGCGAGGACGACACGCCCCTCGATCGATCCTTGCCACGTTCCGTTGGACGTCGATCGCGTATCCCGAGGGCTGGTTCAATCCGCAATATGCGCGAAGGAAAGTGACATCATGAAGATCGGTTCTTGGATCGTGATCGGGGTTGCGCTGGTCACCGGCGCCGTGAGCTCGACGCTGGCAGGTACCCAGCTGCAAGGTGGCAGCACGAACGGCAGCCAGCTCCAGGGCAGCAACCTCCAGGGCGAGGAGATGAATGGCAGCAACCTGCAGGGCGGCGACATGAACGGCAGCCAGGTTCAGGGCGTGATCACCAACGGCAGCAGCCTGCAGGGCCCGAGCGGCAACGGCAGCAACCTGCAGGGTGGTGACATGAACGGCAGCAACATCCAGGGCCTGAGCCCCAATGGCGAGCAGTTGCAAGGCATCATGCCCAACGGCATACAGATCCAGGGCGCGAGCCAAAACGGCATGCAGATGCAGGGCGCGAGCCCCAACGGCCAGCAGTCGCAGGGCATCCTGCTCAACGACAGGCAGATGCAGGGTCAGCGCAGCCGGGGCGCCAGCCAGCCGCGGGCGGAAGCCGGCTCCACCGGGGTCCGGATCCCGGCGGCTCACGTCGTCGGCGGGCGGCTGTTCACCGGGGATGCCCCCGCCCGGGCGCGCGGACGATGACGGGCCGGGGGACGGCGGGCTGGCTGCTCGCGTGCGCGACCGCGTGCGGCGGCGCAGCGGTCGCGCCGGATCGACCGTCGAGCGCCGCGGTCGGCCCGGGGACGATCCTCGACGGACGCAGCGAGGACGGCCAGCCCCGGCGGTTCCGGATCGAGTCGGTCGACCCCGATCCGCAGGATCGCGACGGCGATGTCCGGCTGTACGGCGTGTCCGTGCTCGGCCCCGACGCCCGCACCTGGCGACCCTACTGCCTGCCCGACGTGCAGGGCCGCTCGGCGGCGATCCCGGTCCAGGGCTCGTGGAACGCCCGCGGTGAGCGCGAGCCCGGCGCCGACCTGATCACGTTCGCCTGCACCAGCGGCGCGATCGCCAAGTGCATCCGGTTCGGCTACAAGCCCTGGCAGACCCGCGACGGGACCTCGCTCGAGCCCTACCATGCGGCGTGCGTCCGCATGGTCCGCGCCGACTACTGCGGCGACGGCCGCCCCCACACGGTGGACGGCACCTGGATCGACATCTGGGACGGCCTCGGGATCCAGACCCGCGACGAGCGCGACGGGCACCCGGAGGTGTTCGAGGCGGCGTGGAGCCCGGCCGGCGCTGCGTACCTCCACACCCCGCGGTGGTCCGACGACGTCGCCGACATCGTCCACGACTGCCCGGACCACTTCCGCGGCCGCACGTCGCGCGATCGGCCCCTGGCGCCGGCCGAGGTCGCGCAGCGGTTTCCCGAGGTCCTGATCTTCGATGCCCGCTACGTCCGCAGCGCCGACCGCCGCCTGACGCCGCGCTGAACGGTCAGCCGTCGGCGAGCGCGGCGTCGCGCTGGACCCACAGCGGCTGGGTGTGCTGCGCCGCGGTGCGCTCGGCGCCGCGCAGCTGCTCGAGGTCGGTGCGCACCAGACCCTGGGCGAGCCGGCGGAACGCCGCCGCGACGTCGTCGGTGGCCAGCGTGCCGGCCCCCGCGCGCAGGCCGCCCGCCAGCGCGGTCGAGCGCTGGATCGCGGCGACCAGCGGCGCGCGGATCGCGAGCTGATCGCGGAACAGCGGTGACAGCCGCGACAGCGCGGCGGTGTCGGCCGGGGCGTCGATCAGGTTGGCGACGATCGCGACCCCGAACCGGGCCCGATCAGCGCCGGTTCGCGCGATAGACGTCGGACTGGATCTCGTAGCGCTTGAGCAGGCGGCGCAGGTTGGTGCGATCGATCCCGGCGAGCCGGGCGGCCTCGGACACCGAGCCCCGCGCGCGCTCCAGCACCTTCATCAGGTAGCCGCGCTCGAACGTCGCGTTGACCTGGCGCTTGGCCTGGCTGAGCGGCAACAGGTGCGTCGGATCGCCTTGCGGTGCCTCGGCCGTTCCGTCCGACCGCTCGCGGGTGCGGATCTGCGCCGGCAGCGACTCGACGCCGATCGCATCGCCATGACGGAACGCGATCGCGTGGAGCAATGCATTCTCGAGCTCGCGCACGTTGCCCGGCCACGGATCGGCGGCCAGCAGATCGAGCGCCTCGGACGTCAAGGTCGGCGCCGCGGCGGCGCAGTGCTTGCGCAGGAAGTGCGCGGCGAGCAGCGGGATGTCGTCGCGCCGCTCGCGCAGCGGCGGCACGCGCAGCGCGACCACGTTGAGCCGGTAGAACAGGTCCTCACGGAACCGGCCGGCGTCGACCGCGGCTCGGAGATCCACGTGGGTTGCGGCGATCACCCGGACCTCGACCTTCTTGACCTCGGCGCTCCCGACCGGCCGGACCTCGCCCTCCTGCAGCACGCGCAGCAACCGGGCCTGGACGTGGAGCGGCATGTCCCCGATCTCGTCGAGGAACAGCGAACCGCCGTCGGCCTCGACGAACACGCCGGGCCGGTTCGCCGTGGCGCCGGTGTAGGCGCCGCGCGCATGACCGAACAGCTCGCTGTCGATCAAGGTGTCCGGGATCGCGCTGCAATTGATCGCGAGGAACGGCCGATCGCGCGGCCCGCCGGCGTGCAGCGCGCGCGCCACCAGCTCCTTGCCGGTGCCGCTCTCGCCCTGGATCAGCACCGCGACGTCGTTGCTGGCGAGCTTGTCGACCGCGGCCTGCAGCCGCCGCACCGCCGGCGACTCGCCGATCAGCAGCGCCCCGGGTCGCGGCGCTGCGCCGCGCGCCAGCCGGCGCCGCAGCACCGCATGGCGGGCGGCCGACTCGACGATCGACGCCAGCTCGATCGGCAGGCATGGCTTGGTGAGGTAATGGAACGCACCGGTCCGGAGACAGGTCGTCGCGGTCGCCGCGCTCGCATCGCCGGTCAGCATGATCACCGCGGCCTCCGACCCACTGTCGCGGAACTGGCGGAGCAGCTCGATCCCGCTCAGCCCGGGTAGCCCGACATCGAGCAACACGACCTCCCAGTCCCCGCGCTGGGCGCGCAGGCGCTCCGCGATCTCCACCGGATCGGTCGCGATCTCGACGGCGTAGCCAATGTAGGTCAACTTACGGCCGAGCGCATCGGCGAACTCTGCGTCGTCGTCGACCACCAGGACTTGGGTGCGCGGCTCTACATCAGTCGATCGCACGGTCACACCACGATCGCATGCAAGATCGCGGCTGAGTCCCTCCCCCCCGCGTGATCTCCGCGTTCGAATCGGTGCTCAGCGCTCTTCGGATCGTAGGTGTACGTGGCAGCGCGTACGCGCTGCCACCGACCGCGGTCCGCGCCGCGCGTCGCCGGTCAGCGCGCCCGGCGTCCCCACAGGAAGCGGACCAGCGCCTCGGCCTTGGGCACGAACGTCGCGAGCTCGACGTACTCGGTCGTGGTGTGGAAGCCGGCGCCGCGCGGCCCCAGGCCGTCGATCGCCGGGACCCCGAGCGGCGCGACCGTGTTTGCGTCCGAGCCGCCGCCGAGCAACCCGGCCTCGCCGTCGCCCAGCCCGGCCGCCCGCGCACACGCGGCGTACTCCTCGCGCAGCGCCGCCGAGGCCTGCGTGCGCTCCAGCGGCAGCCGGTTCGCGCCGCCCGACAGCTCGATCCGGACCCCGGGCACGGCGGCGGCCGCCGCGTCCGCCGCGGCGCCGAGCGCGGCGACCAGCGCCTTGGCGTCCGTCACCGTCTCGTAGCGCAGATCGAGCTTGCACTCCGCGCGCTCGGCGACCGTGTTCTTCGACGTGCCGCCGGTGAACTGGCCGGCGTTCACCGTGCAGCCGCGCGCGTAGTCGGTGAGCTGCTGCGCGGCGTCGACGAACTTCGCCAGCGCCCAGATCGCGTTGGCCCCGTCCTTGTGGTTGTTGCCGGCGTGCGCAGCCCGGCCGCGCGCGACCGCGGTCATCGCGCCCACGCCCTTGCGCCGCGTGATGATCGCGTCGCCGGCGCGGCCCGACTCGAACACCAGCGCGCACGCCGATCGGCGCGCGATCGCCTGCAGGTGCGGCTGCGAGCTCGGCGAGCCGACCTCCTCGTCGGCCACGCACACCACCACCAGCGGCAGGTCCGCCAGCCCGCCGATCTCGTCGAGCGCGGCCAGCGCGGCGCGGATCACCGCCAGCCCGCCCTTCATGTCGAGCGCACCCGGCCCGATCGCGCGGCCGCCATCCTCGCGCCAGCCCTCGAAGTGGCCGGGCGGAAACACCGTGTCGTGGTGGCCGATCAGCACGATCGGCGCGGCGCGCTCGGCCGCCGGCGTCCGCCACACCAGGTGGTCGCCGAAACCCTCGTCGCCGCTCTCGATCGGCGTGCAGCGCAGGCCGGGCAGCGCGAATGCCTCGCGCAGCATCGCCCCGACCGCGTTCACCCCCGCGACGTTCTCGGTGTAGCTGTTGACCTCGACCCAGCGCCGGGTCAGCGCGAGCATCTCGTCGCGGCGCCGGTGCACACCGGCGATCGCCGCGTCCAGGGTCCTCGGGTCCGAGCTGGCGTCGTTTTCCATCGTTCCTCCTCATGGCACACCCGGCTCCGTCGAGCCAGCGCGGAGATTCTCGCTGCCCGCCGCAGGGCGGTGGCCGGCGGCTAGGACCGTGCTCGATTGCGCGTGGCGAACCACGCGATCACGCCGCCGATGACCGCGCCCAGCGCGACGGCGATGATCGTATGCTCCTGGGATTCCAGCACCCAGCGCGAGAACCGCTGGCCGATCACGACGGCGAGGAGGCCACCGCCGACGACGCCGGCGAGCACGAGGGTGGAGCGAGGCGTGGGCTTGCGTTCTGCCATGACGCGCCATCGTATCGCGACCGGGTCCAGCGTGTGCGCCGCGCGGCCCTGTACCTGAGCGCACTGCTCTCCTCGCGTCCCGCTCTCGTTCCCCATCGCCGCCCGCCGTGGCATACCCTGCACCGCGATGACAAAGCGATTCAAGGCTGCAGTCGATCCAGAGGGGGCTTGCCCATAACCCCCCTCTGGGGGCTCACCCGGCAGAGCCGGGTGATTCACCCCTCCGCGCGTCGCGTCGCGCGGCCCTGCACCTGAGAGCACTGCTCTCCTCGCGTCCCGCCCGCATTCCCCATCGCCGCCCGCCGTGGCATACCCTGCACCGCGATGGCAAAGCGATTCAAGGCTGCAATCATTGGCGGAAGCGGCTACGGCGGGGCCGAGATGGCCCGCCGCCTCCTCCTGCATCCCGACGTCGAGCTGGTCCGGGTCGCGTCGATCGACCACGTCGGCGAGCCGCTCGGCGCCGTGCACCCCAACCTCGACGGTGCCACCGACCTGGTGTTCGAGGACCTCGCTCCCGCCGAGGCCGCGCGCGGCTGCGACGTCGCCCTGCTCGCCCTGCCCCACAAGGTCACCGCCGCCAAGGTCCCCGAGCTGATCGCCGCCGGGGTCAAGATCGTCGACATGTCCGGCGATTTCCGGCTGCGCGACGCCGCCGCCTACGAGAAGTACTACGGCGCGAAGCACCCGCACCCCGAGCTGCTCGGGACGTTCGTCTACGGCCTGCCCGAGCTCCACCGCGTCGAGATCAAGCGCGCGAGGTGCGTCGCGTCCCCCGGCTGCTTCGCCACCGCGATGGAGCTCGCGCTGCTGCCGCTCGCCCAGGCCGGCCTGCTCGATCGCGCCACCGTCCACGTCACCGGCATCACCGGCTCGTCGGGCTCGGGCATCGCCCCCGGGGCCGGCACCCACCATCCCAGCCGCGCCGGCAACCTCAGGACCTACAAGCCGCTCGAGCACCAGCACGTGCCGGAGGTCGTCCAGACCCTGGGCGACGCCGGCGCGAAGGACGTCCAGCTGCGGTTCGTCCCGGTGTCTGCGCCGCTGACCCGCGGCATCTTCGCGACCTGCTTCGTCGAGCTCGCCGCCGAGGTCGACGCCGCCCGGCTCGCCGCCCTGTTCGACGAGTGCTATGCCGGCGAGCCGTTCACCCGCCGGCCCCGGAAGCGGCTCCCCGAGGTCGTCGCGGTCGCCGGCTCCAACTTCATCGAGGTCGGGTTCGCCGCCGGCCCGGCGTCGGGCGGCAAGCGCACCGTCACCTGCTTCTCGGCGATCGACAACCTGATCAAGGGCGGCGCCGGCCAGGCGATCCAGAGCATGAACCTGATGCTCGGCTGCGACGAGCGCGCCAGCCTCGAAGACGTCGGGAACTGGCCGTGACCCGCCCCACGATCATCAAGATCGGCGGCGAGGTGATCGGCTCCGGCGAGGCCGGCGTGCTCGCCGGCGACGTCAAGGCGCTGGTCGACGGCGGCGCCCGGATCGCGATCGTCCACGGCGGCGGCCCGCAGGCCACCGACCTGCAGAAGCGGCTCGGCATCCCGACCGTCCAGATCGCCGGCCGGCGCGTCACCGATCCGGCCACGCTCGACGTCATGAAGATGGTCCTCGCCGGCAAGCTCAACGTCGACCTGTGCGCCACCCTGCTCGCCGCCGGCCTGGCCCCGGTCGGCCTGCATGGCGCGTCCGGCCACCTGATCCGCGCCGTCCGCCGCCCGCCCAGGGCCTACCCCAGCGCCGGCCCCGATCCGGTCGACCTCGGCCTGGTCGGCGACGTCACCGGCTTCCACCTGCCGCTGCTCGACACCGTGTGGGCCGCGGGCTACCTCCCGGTCATCGCCTGCCTGGGCGCCGACGCCGCCGGCGGCATCTACAACATCAACGCCGACCTGGTCGGCAACCAGCTCGCCGCCGCGCTCCGCGCCGAGCGCCTGTTCCTCGTCACCTCCACCCCCGGCGTGCTGCGCGACGTCCACGATCCGGGCTCGCGGCTCACCCGGCTGTCGTGCGCCGATGCGCGCCGCGCGATCGCCGATGGCGTCGTCACCGGCGGCATGATCGCCAAGCTCGAGGAGGCGATGGCCGTGATCGACCAGGGCGTCGGCGCGATCCACATCCTCGGCAAGCTCGCCGCCGGCGACCTCGTCCGCGCCGTCGGGGAGCCGGGCTCGGTCGGCACGATGCTGGTCGCCGACGCCTGAGCCGGCCGCTGCCGGTGATTGCCAGCGCGGTCCCGGGTCGATCGCGCCGCGCAAGCGTCGTACGATGGTGCGATGAGGACATCGGTCGTCGGGATCGGGATGCTGGGATGGCTCGCGGCGTGCGCCGCCCGTGCCGGCGAGCCGCAGCCGTCACCGCCCCAGCCGACCCGGCCGGCGGCATGCGGTCAGGGCAAGGGGTCGAGCTGCGTCGAGCTGGCGCGGCGCTACGAGCGCGGCGACGGGGTCGAGCGCAGCGCCGCCAGGGCGCTGGAGCTCTATCTCGACGCCTGCCAGCAAGACGTCGCGCGCGCCTGCAGAGCTGCGGCCGACATCACGACGAGCGGTGAGGGGGTCGCCATGGACGAGGTCCGCGGCCTGGCGCTGCGCGAGCGGGCGTGCCAGCTCGACGACGCCATCGCGTGCAACACCGTGGGCGTCGCCTACTCCGAGGGCAAGGACGGCGCGGCCGCGGTCGACCACAGCCGCGCGCGGGCGCACTACGAGAAGGCGTGCAAGCTCGGCAACGGCGTCGGCTGCTTCAACCTCGGCAACGTGTTTCGCATCGGCGAGGGCACCGCGATCGATCTGCGGCGCGCGCTGGGCGAGTTCCAGCGCGGATGCGATCTCGAGGCGGCGATCGCGTGCACCGAGGCCGGCATCATCTACTGGCAGAGCGACGTCGTCGATCCCGACCTCGACCGGGCGGCGGCGCTGTTCGACAAGGGCTGCCGGCTCGGCAGCCCGGTCGCGTGCAAGAACGGCGATCGGCTGCGCGACGCGCGGAACCCGTGAGCCGCACGCTCCGGCCGCGCCGCGGTCATAGCCGGCGTGCCAGCGTGATGCTCGGCTTGCCGGGGCCCTCTGCATCGGGGATGACGCCGACGATCTGGTAGCCGATGCGGCGCCAGAACTCGACCGGGTGCGGCCGGCGGGCCTCGACGGTCGCGAGCCGCGCGAACGTGTCGTCGTAGAGATCGACGCCGGCGAGCGACGTCGCTCCCGTGAGGTCGCTGGTCCCGAGCGTCATCGTGCGCGCCCCGGCCGCGGCCGCGAGTCGCTCGATCTCGCGCACCAGCCGCCGCCCGTGGCCGCGCCGCTGGTGCTCGATCGCCACGATCAGCGGGTGCAGATCCCAGATGCACCCCCACGCGTGGCCGGCCGCGACCCAGCCCACCGCGACGCCGCCGTCCAGCGCGACGCGCGCAACCTTGCCGGGCGCGAGCGCGCTGGCGACCTCCTCCCGCGCGGCGTCGAGATCGGGCAGCCAGTCCGGCGCGTGCTCGCGCGCCGCCGGTAGCGTGAGCCGGGCGAGCTGCTCGCGCGCATCCGCGTCGAGGCTGCCGAGATCGACCAGCGCCGTGGATCCCGAAGGCACGACGCATCGTACCGGATCGGCGCTGGCCGGTGCCCCGCCGCCGCCGAGCGCACGTGCTGAAAGGTGTTTTTCTGCGACAGTTCGGCGCGGCCGGGTCCCCGAGGATGGCACCGACACAGCGTCGGCCTGACCACGAGAGGTGAACTCATGCGATCCGTGTGGACACGACCCTGCAGGCCTGCAATTCGTTCAGCTGCTCGACCGCGCACAGCTACTCCGACAACGATTTGAGCGGGGACAGCCCGCCGCGCACTAGCCCGAGGTCGGGGTAGCACGGGCGCTACGGGATCTGCTTCGCGAGCGGCTCGAGATCGGGCACGCGGGCGAGCGCGTCGCGATCGAAGTCGATGTGCTGTGGCTCGATCGCCAGGCGGTACGACTTGTGGCCGTTGGCCTCGATCTCCTTGTCGAGCCCGGCGGCGCGGAGGTCCTCGCGCATCCGCCGGATCCGGCTGTCGTCGAGCCGGCCGACCAGATCGAGCAGCGACACCCAGCCACCGTCCAGCTCGCCGCCGCGGACCCGCGCGACCGCGAGCGACAGCAGATCGCGGTGCGGGGTCTCGCGCATCTCCAGTGCGCGCCCGGCGAGCTCGACGACGTAGCGCGCACCGGCGCGCCGCCCGGTGAACCGCAGCCGGATCGCGCTGTGCGACGGGCGCTGCGCGACCTCGTGGACCCAGCTCATCGCGAGCGACAGGAACGCGACCAGCACCATCGCCTTGGACACCAGGTTGAGCGTCCAGCGCTGCTCGTCCGACAGGCCGAGCCTCGCCACGTCGACGACCTCCGGGATCTGCGCAGCGAACTGCAGGGCGACCGCCACCGCCGCGAGGGCGGCGAGCGGGGCGAAGCCGCGGCGGCGAAACGAGCGGACCAGGCCGAACCCGTACAGCAGCAGCGTGATCGACGACAGCGCGAAGTCCGGAAGCCGGGCGGCCGGCGCAGCGGGCCCCAGCGCGGCGTAGAGCAGGATCGTGACCAGCGCGACTGCGAGCGAGCCGGCGAGCGCGAGCTGGTTCCAGCGCGGGTAGTCGCTGGCGCGCTGCAGCAACGCCGGGCCGTAGTCGAGGTGCGACGCCGAGATCAGGAGGCAGGCGTTGTTGGCGCTGGACAGCACGGTGCGCAGCGTCTGCGCCAGGCCCGCGGGCACCGGCAGGACCAGAATGCCGCCGGTGCCGACCCACAGGGCGACGGCGAGCCCG
The DNA here is from genome assembly GCA_036265355.1 of Kofleriaceae bacterium. Taxonomy (GTDB): domain Bacteria; phylum Myxococcota_A; class Polyangia; order Haliangiales; family Haliangiaceae; genus JABFXX01. The sequence goes on from DATAPF010000209.1 coordinate 16,710, forward strand.
AGCCACAAGAGGCCGGAATCGCGCGCCGGTCTGGGGGCAGGTTCGCCCGGACGCACCGGCGTGCCGCGCAGGTAGAGCGCGAGGATCGCCCACGCAGCGGACAGGCAAAGCACCACCTGCGCGACCGCATACCAGGTCGGTGCCCGTAGCATGGCGCCACCCCGAGCACATCAGGCAAGCGCGGCTCCGTCAACGCGCCGGCTCAGGCAACCGCGGGCACGCGGGGTTGCGCCGCGGGCGCGCGCCGAGGTGAGGCGTGCCTGGCTCGTGCCTGCGCCAGCACGCGCGGGCCGCGACCTGGCCGCGATCCGATCCGTAGGCCGGCGCGCCCCACCCGGATCCAGAAGGTCGCGGCGCTCCCGATCGCCTCCGGCAGGCGCACCCCGCACGCGGCGCGGCCCGGCACCGGAGGCATGCACCGGGCACGCCGGCGGCCACGGGCAGCCGGCAGCGCGCCAGCACGGGCAGCGACCGCGGCTCCCGCGCGCCTCCTAGGGTCGATCTCGCAGCGCTCGTGGCGCTGAAAGGAGATCGGGATGACGTCGTTCCTCGCATCGCTGGCCGCGCACCCGCGCGGGTTCTGGTTCGTGTTCTGGGGCGAGCTCGCGGAGCGCGCCTCGTTTTACGGCATGCGCACCGTGCTCGCGCTCTACCTGCTCGACATCCTCGGGTTCGAGCCGGCGAGCGCGGCCAGCGTGATGACGCTGTTCCTCGCGGCGGCGTACTTGACGCCGATCCTCGGCGGCGCCATCGCCGACCGCTGGCTCGGCCGGTTCGGCACGATCGCCGCGTTCGCCCTGCCCTACCTCGCGGGCCACCTGGTGCTCGCCGCGGTGCCGACCCGTGCCGGGCTGGGTGTCGCGCTGGTGCTGCTGGCGCTCGGCTCGGGGGCGATCAAGCCCAACACCAGCACGCTCATGGGGATGATCTACGAGGCCGAGAAGAAGACCGCGCTGCTCGGCCGCGGCTTCAGCTACTTCTACGCCGCGATCAACGTCGGCTCGGCGCTGACCTCGCTCGGCCTGCCGCTGATCCGCAACGCGTACGGCTACGCGACCGCGCTCGTGGTGCCGGCGGGGTTGATGGCGGTGAGCTTCGCGCTGTTCGTCGCGGGCCGCCGCCACTACCCGGCCGACCCGCCGCGCCGCGCGCCGTCTGCCGCCGAGCGCGCCGCCGCCCGCGCGTCGATCCGCAAGCTCGCTCCGCTGTTCGGGCTCGTCGCGGTGTTCTGGTTCGTGTACGACCAGACTGCGTCGACCTGGATCTTCTTCGCGCGCGACTTCGCGGATCTCGATCTCGGCGGCTCGCTGTCGATCACGCCCGATCAGATCCAGGGCACCAACCCGGTGTTCATCCTGATGCTCACGCCGGTGTTCAACGCGCTGTGGGGCTGGCTCGGCGATCGCCGCGGGCGTCCGGTGCCCGACACGCTCCGCATGCGGTACGGGTTCTGGATCGTGGCCCTGACCATGGTGGGCATGGCGGCGATCGGGGCGAGTGCAGCGTTCGGCAAGGTCAGCGCCTGGTGGCTGCTGCTGGCGACCTTCGTGATCACGCTCGCCGAGCTGTGCATCAGCGTGGTCGGGCTGGAGCTCGCCTTCCGCCGCGCGCTGCCCGGCACCAAGAGCGCCGTGACCGGGGCGTTCCTCGCCACGACCTTCGTCGGCGATCTGTTCGGCGGGATGTTCTCGCAGCTGTACGGCCGGATCTCGCCCGGTGCGTATTTCCTGGTCCAGGCCGTGATCGCCGCCGCGGCAGCACTCGCGTTCGGCTGGGTGGCGCGCAGATGAGCTCAGGCCACGAGCCCGAGCACGAGATCGAGGACGAGCTCGGCGACCCGCGCCGGCTGGTGGCGCGGGATCATGTGGCCGGCGCCGTCGACCACGACGTGGCGGTGGTGGGCGAAGTGCGCCCGGCGCCGGGCGCGCTCGTCGGCCGGCAGCGTGAGCTTGCTGTCCGCGCCGTCGACGATCAGCACCGGGCACGCGATCCGCTGCCAGTACTTGATCGCGGTCTGGAGCCGGAACGTGTACGGGCCGAACGTCATGTGCAGCGGATCGTGCTTCCACACCAGGCCGCCCTCGACCGGACGGGTGCCGACCTCGGCGAGCTGGCGCGCGCGGGCCTCGCCGAGCTTGTCATCGTTCCTGCGCAGCCGGCCGACCGCCTCGTCGAGCGAGGCCATCGGCCGGTGCCTGGACCGCGCGACCCGCCAGGCGTCGATCCACGCCGCGGTGCGGGTCGGGCCGTCGACGTCGGCCAGGTCGACCGGGCCCAGGCCCTCGAGCAGCGCCAGCGCGGTCGGCCGCTCGGGCCGGGTGCCGGCGTGGTACGCGCAGACGCTGCCGCCCATCGAGTGACCGACCAGCACGACGCGCCGGCGCGCGAGCTGGCGGATCACATCGTCGAGGTCGGCGACGTAGTCCATGTAGTGGTAGTAGCCGCCCGGGCCGATCCAGTCGCTGTCGCCGTGGCCGCGCAGGTCCGGCGCGATCACGTGGCCGTGCTCGGCCAGCCGCGGGGCGACCTCGCTCCAGCCGTAGCCGAGATCGGAAAAGCCGTGGACCAGGACGAACGTGAGGTCGCCGGGGCCGTCCCACTCGAGGACGTGGTAGGTGAGCCCGGTCGCGAGCGGGAGCTTGCGTGACTGCATGGCGCGCCCATCATCGCTCACGGGCGGTCGATTGTCGCTCGGGGTGTCGCTCAGGCCGCGAGCTGGACCGCGAGCCGGTCGAGCGCGTCGATCGTCCACGCGCCGTACCAGAACAGGTCCTTGCCGCAGATCCGGACCACCCGGACGCCGGGCAGCGCGGCGCGCAGCACGGCCTCGTCGGCCGCGGTGAACGCATGCGGCTCGTCGGGCAGGATCACGAGATCGGGCCTGCGCGCCGCGACCTCGTCGAGCGTGACCCGCGGGTAGCGCACGTCGCGGCCGGCGGCGTCGCGCGGCGCGGTCTTGCCGAGGTCGGCGGCGAGCGGGTACAGCCGCAGGCGATCGCCGAACACGTTGCCGATCCCGACCTGGGCGAGGACATCGGAGCCGAAGGTGTCGGCGTTGAACGTCATCAGCGGATCCATCCAGATCGGCACGAACGCGCGCGCCCCGGTGGCGGCCGCGCCGCGCAGCGCATAACCGCGGCGGATCAGCGCCCGCGCCGGCTCGCGGTCGGCGACGCCGAGCAGCCGGGCCAGCCGCGCGAGGTGCGCGACGCCCTGCTCGACCCGGCGCGGCAGCGACACCAGCACCGGCACGCGCTGGGCGAGCGCCTCGAGCGCGGCGCGCGTGTTCTCTTCCTGGTTGGCGATCACCAGATCCGGCGCCAGGCCGAGCACGGCATCGACGTCGACGTCCTTGGTGCCGCCGACCGCGGCGACCGGCTGGGCCTCGGGGCTCTCGCAGTAGGTCGTGCGACCGACCAGGCGGTCGAGCGCGCCGAGCGCGATCACGCTGTGGGTGTCGCTCGGGACCAGCGACACCACGCGGCGCGGCGGCCCGGCCAGCGCGACGCTGCGTCCCAGATCGTCGACCACGCGGTGAGCCGTCACCGGGCGTGTATACCGCATCGTGCTATTTTCGACCCGTGGCCCGGCCTGCCGAGGATCCGCTCGTCGCCAAGGCGTTCGATCGCAAGCAGTCGCACGACGAGCTGGCCCGGGCGATCGCGCAGCTGTCGCCCGAGGAGGCCGCGTTCTTCCTGCACAAGCTCGAGATGGCGATGCGCAAGCGCAAGATCCAGCTCGGCGGCTACCTGCTGGCGATGGTCGCGTGGCTGGCCGGCATGACGCTGGCGCTGCTCTACTTCGGCATGCACGACGGGTCGGCGTGGGTGTTCATCGTGCCGTTCGGGATCGTCGGCGTGATCCTGTACGGCGTCGGCAGCTGGGCGGAGCGGGTCGGCCGGCGGCCACCGCCGAGCCCGCCGGCGACGTGAGGCCCTGGCCTACGTGAGGCCCTGGATCGAGGGATGGCGCGGCGGCCGCACCAGGTGGGTGGTCGCCCGGCCGCGCCACGCCAGCGGGACGACCACGCGGAACGTCGCACCCTCGCCGACCGCCGAGTCGAGCTCGACGTCGGCGCCGAGCAGATCGGTGAGCCGCGCGACCAGCGCCAGGCCCAGGCCGACGCCGCCGTAGCCCCGGGCGTCGCCGTGCTCGCCCTGGCGGAACGGCTCGAAGATCGCGGCGTGATCCTCGGGCGCGATGCCGATGCCGGTGTCGACGACCTCGAGCGCGACCGCGGCGCCGCGGCCGGCCGCGCGCACGGTGACCCGGCCGCCCTCGGGCGTGAACTTCACCGCGTTGGACACCAGGTTGACCAGCACGTGGGCGAGCCAGCGCTCGTCGGACTGCACGCTCGGCAGGCCGGGCGCGATGTCGGCCTCGAGCGCCAGGTGCTTGGTGCCGACCATCCACGACACCGACGCGGTGACCCGCTCGACCAGCGTCGGGATGTCGACCGGGCCCGGCCGCGCGTCGATCTTGCCGGCCTCGGCGCGGGTCAGCGACAGCAGGTCGTCGATCAGCGACAGCAGGCTCTGCGCGCTGCGCTTGATCGACGCACACGCGTCCTTCTGCTTGTCGGTGACCGGACCGTAGATCCCGGCGGCGATCACGTCGGCCAGGCCCTGCATGCCGTGGATCGGGGTGCGCAGCTCGTGGGTCATCGACGCGACGAACTGGCTGCGCTGGGTCGCGGTCTGGATCAGCTGCGCGGTGCGCTGCTCGAGCGCGGCCTCGCGCGCGCGCAGCACGCGCAGGGTCGCCACCGAGAACGCCGCCGGCACGCACACGATGATCGCGCAGTAGCCGATCGCCGTGATCGCCAGGCCGGGCGACGGCACCGCGCCGGGCGCGCCCGGCACCGGCTGGGGCGGCAGCACGCCGGCGGCCATCAGCACGATCATCGTCGAGAACAGCACGAGGATGATCCCGGCGGTCAGCACCGTCACGCCGACGTTGGCGAGCAGCGCCAGCACCGCGATGATGATCACGTAGGTCGCGACCAGCGGGCTGTGCGGCCCGCCGGTGAAGTAGATCCCGCAGGTCAGCACCAGCAGATCGGTCGCGGAGTTGAGGACGTGGGCGACCAGCACGCCGCGCCGGCGGGTCAGCGCGAGCCAGGCCAGCGTGTTGGTGGCGAGCTTGCTGCCGACCAGCGCGAAGTACACCCAGTGCCAGCCGGTCAGATCGAACACCGACAGCGCCACCGCCAGCAGCAGGAAGCCGAGCGCCACCGCGTAGCCCGACCACACGCCCTGGACCAGCCGCGGCCGGTTGGCCGGCGCGCCCATCTCCGCCACCGAGGCGAACAGCCAGCGCAGCGTCGAGCGAACCGAGCCCGGAGGCGGGGATCCCGACGGCTCCGCCGGTGGGGCGGGGGGCAGCGCGCCGCGTGGGATCGACCGCACCGGCATCGCCGACCGCTACGACGGTTCGCCGAGCAGCTGGCGGACCTGCGCGAGCAGGTACACCAGATCGAACGGCTTGGTCAGGTAGCCGTCCGCCAGCGTGCCGAGCTGGATCGTGCGGCTCGATTGGTCGCGATCGTTGTACACCGCGCTCATCAGCAGGATCGGGGTCGCCTTGCCCTCGGGGCGACCCTTGATCTCGCGCAGCAGCTCGAAGCCGTTCTTGCGCGGCAGCTGGATATCGACCAGCAGGAGATCGGGAGCGTCGCGCTCGAACCGCTCGATGCCCTCGGGGCCCGACGACGCGGCGACGGTCTGGTAGCCGTTGGCGGCCAGGAAGTCCGAGAGGATCATCTGGTTCACCGGATCATCTTCGACGACCAGGATCTTCTTCACGCCCGCGCAGCGTAGCACGCGCTATGTGAAACGACTCGACGGCACGGGCCCGCCGGCCCACAGCCGCGACCGCGGTCCCGGCGCCAGCGGCCAACCACGTGCGATGAGCGCGGTCCAGCGATCGGGCTCGTCGGCAGCGAGCTCCGCGTCATCGAGCCCGGAGCTGGCCGCGAGCTCGGCGGCGATCTCCGGCGCGGGCCGTGCGTCGGGGGCGGCCTCGCTCAGCGCGCGGGTCTCCGGGTCGACGATCGCGTGGCCGGCCCACGGCGCTACGAGAGTCTGGTAGAGCAGCGTGGTGACGTCGGGCGCGATCGGGCTGTCGCGGGTCCACGGGGACGCGTGGGCGAACACGACCTGATCGGGCCGGCGCGAGATCAGCCGCGCGACGTCGCCGTCCGGCAGCTCCGCGAGGTCGTAGAGCACGACCAGCCCGGGCGCGGGGACGCCGATCGCCGGCCACGGGGCGACCGGCAGGCCGAGCCGCTGGCCGGCGGCGCATGCGAGGATCTCGTGGTCGCGGCCGGGCGGCGCGTAGATGCACGGCAGCCCGAGCGGCTCGATCAGCCGGGCGAGTCGATCGAGCCCGGTCGCGATCCGCGGCAGCGAATCGGCGAGCCAGGCGTAGCGGCCGCGCATCGGCTCGTCGAAGCCGTACGGCGACTGGTGGCTCACCAGGCCGCCGGCCAGCACGTAGTGCCAGCCGCGCAGGTCGCGGCCGTCGAGCGGGCACACCCCGGCGACCCGATCGGCGCGCTCGCAGATCCCGCGGATCGTGTCGCGCAGCCCGGTGGTCTCCTCCGAGTCCGGCGCCAGCTCGGACAGCGCACCGCGGGTGACGTCGAGCCGGCCCGACATCGCGGCGTTGAACGCGTAGAGGTAGCGGCACAGAAAGCTCCGCGAGCGCAGCGCCGCGTGGTCCTCCAGCACGGCCAGCGCGTCGGGATAGGCCAGCGCGCTCTCCAGCGCCGACACCAGCTCGCACACGACCTCCTCGCTGTCGCCGACCAGCGCGAGGCAGCGCCACAGCACGGCGGCGGCGATCGCCGGCACCCCGGCGTCGATCAGCGCGTAGCCGAGGTCGTACAGCCGGTCCGGACTGTCCGGATCCCGGACCGCCGCACCGGCCAGCTCGGCGAGCGGCTCGGCGCCGCGCCGGGTCGCGAGCTGGGCGACCAGCGCCAGCCAGCGCGGCAGCTCGGCGGCCGGGATCGCCTTGCCGGCCGGCCAGCCCAGCGCCGCGCGCAGCTGATCGAACGCGGCGCGATCGTCGCCCGCCGCGAGCAGCGCCGCGATGTCCGCCGCCGGATCGGTCACAGCCGGGTCAACCGCAGCGACGCGTCCCACAGCGCCGCGCGCATCGCCGCGTCGCGCGCCGCCGGCGCCGGCGGGGTCTGCACGCCCTCGCTGAAGTAGCTGCCGGACGGCGCGGTGACGGCCTCCTCGCCGGCGAGCCGCACCACGCTGCGCGCGCCGACCTCCGCCGCCGCCCCGGTGATCGGGCCGAACCCCTGGCGCAGCAGCTTGGTCTGGATCACGCCCGGGTGGACCGCGTAGCCGACCAGCTTGCGCGGATCGCGCTTGTCGGCGAGCGAGATCGCGTGCATCACGCAGGCGAGCTTGGACATCGCGTAGGCCGCGTAGCCGGTCCAGCCACCGGTCAGCGTCAGGTCGTCGATGTGGATCCGGCCGCGGGTGTGGGCGACCGACCCGAGATCGATGACGCGCGAGGGCGCCGCGGCCGCGCTCGCCTCCAGCCGCGGCGCGAGCAGCTCGGTGAGCAGGAACGTCGCGAGGTAGTTGACCGCGAACGTCAGCTCGACCCCGTCGTCGGTGATCAGCCGCTCGTCGGCGAAGATCCCGGCGTTGTTGACCAGCACGTGGAGCTCGGGCGCCCGCGCCAGGATCTGCTCGGCGCCGCGCCGCACCGCGGCCTGCGAGCCGAGATCGAACGACACGCCGTCGAGCTCGGCGCCCGGCAGCTCGGCGGTGAGCGCGGCGAGCGCGGCGTCGACCTTGACCTTGGTGCGGCCGTGCACGATCACCTTCATCCCACCGGCCGCCAGCGCGCGCGCCGCGGCGCGACCGATGCCATCGGTCGACCCGGTGATGAGGGCAACGCGGCGTGCGGCTTGGGTCATGCCGCTGAAGATAGACTATCTCGGCGCGAGGCGGGCACGAGCCGCCAGCACGAGCGGATGGCGCTGCTTGCCGAGCTTGCGCGTCGACTCGGACGGGACCTGGTGCTGCACGCGCCACAGCAGCGGCTCGACGCCGGTCCAGCGCTGGATGTACGCGAAGGCCTCGGTCTGGTACGCCCGATCCATCGTGGTGAGCTGGGTGAAGTGATTGCCCCTCGGCTGGATCAGCGGCGGCACGTCCTGGGCCTCACCGGTGACGACGCGGCCGGCGAACCACGGATCCCAGTCGCCGTAGAGGAACAGGATGTGCTTGCCGAGGTCCTTGCGCGTCACGCGATCATGCTCGTCGGTCTCCGGATCCTGCAGCCAGGTCTGCAGCCGGTCCATCGCGCTGGAATCGAACGCCGGCTCCGGGGTCGGCAGCTCGCCGAGGTAGTCGACCTCGCCGTACCACATCTGGTCGCTCAGGTACGACATCGAGTAGTCGGGAAAACCGAGCTGTGAATACGACTGGTAGTAGTACGGCTCGTAGTAGCCGATCTGCTCGTCGTTGTACTCGGACACCGGCGACGTGCTCTTCAGGAAGGCGAACAGCGTCTCGTCGCTGTCGGTCGGGTGGGGCAGCGCGTCGCAGTGGCCGTCGCCGGAGGTCTGCCAGAACCCCCACTCCAGCCCTGCGATCGCCGCCTCGACCGCCGGCCCGATCAGGACCCGGCTGTAGGTGGCCGCAGCGTGATCGGCCTCGGTCTGGGCGCGCTCGACCATCTGCATGCGGCGGTGGGCCAGCATCTCCATGGCCAGGCTGCGCACCGCCGCACGGCAGTCGGGATCGCCGATCTGACCGTTGTCGAACTGCTGCGAGTAGCGCGGGTCCGGAGCGTTGAACGACAGGGGTGTGACGTATGCCACCGTGCCGTTGACATCGGTGGGATAGAAGCTGCGGTGGAGCAGCGCGGTGATCCCGCCCTTGGATTCGCCGACGCTGAGGAACGCGCCCTCGTAGATCGTGTGCAGCGCCTGGATGATCTCGTGCTCGTCGGCCGCCGCCTGGTCGACCGTGAGCAGGCTCCAGTCGATCGTGTCCGGCCGCGACTCGCCGTAGAACCGATGCTCGATCGACACCTGGTTGGCGTCGAGCAGCGCGGTCAGCTCGACCGGCGTGCTGTGCTCGTCGTCCCAGTACCCCGAGGTGTAAATGATCAGTGGGGACGGCGCGCGCTCGTCGCGATGGAGCAGGGAGACTTCCTGCTGGAACGTCCCCCGGGAGAGGTCGTTGTGGTCGAGCGGCTGGGTGAAGTGGAGGATGTAGTAGGAAAAATGCGCGGGAGCCCCCTCGCCCAGCTGGACCGTCACGCCCGGCAGGTCGCGGAGCCGGGCCAGCAGGGCGTCCGGGGTCATCGCGGGCGGTGCAACGTTGTCTCCGCATCCGCTGCCGGCGAGGAGCGCGGCAACGATGAGTGCAACCGCCCGATTCATGGGCCCAAACTCTGCCATAGAATTCCCACGCCCCGACCCTAGCAACCGCCAACTTTTTGATGGGGCTGCACCGCTACCTTGCGATCCCAGGAGGATCCAGGGTAGGCATTGCCCGCCATGGCGCTGTCCGTCGGGATCGTGGGTCTTCCGAATGTTGGAAAGAGCACTGTGTTCAACGCTCTCACCTCGGGGAAAGCCGAGGCGGCCAATTATCCATTCTGCACGATCGATCCCAATGTAGGCATCGTACCGGTGCCCGATGACCGCCTGCAGCGCATCGAGCGCCACATCAAGACGCAGAAGGTCATCCCGGCGATCGTCGAGATCGTCGACATCGCCGGTCTGGTCGCGGGAGCGTCCCAGGGCGAGGGCCTCGGGAACAAGTTCCTTGCCAACATCCGTGAGACCCACGCCGTCCTGATGATGGTTCGGTGCTTCGACGACCCGAACGTGATCCATGTCGCGGGGTCCGTCGACCCGATGCGCGACATCGAGGTGATCGATCTCGAGCTCGCGCTCGCCGATGTCGAGACCGCCGAGAAGCGGGTGAAGAAGGCCCAGGGCGTCGCGAAGACCGGGAGCAAGGAGGGCAAGGTCGAGCTCGCGTTCGCCGAGCGCGTCTTCAACCATCTCCAGACCGGTAAGGCCGCACGCACACTCGCGCTGACAGATGACGAGCGCAAGCAGGTCGCGACCTGGGGCCTGCTCACCGCCAAGCCGGTGCTGTACTGCTGCAACGTCGGCGAGGCGGACCTGCCGCGCGGCAATGCGTGGAGCGACGCGGTGCGCGCGCGCGCCCAGGACGAGGGCGCCGGCGTGGTGATCCTGTGTGGCAAGGTCGAGGCCGAGCTCGCCGAGCTCCCGCCCGGCGATCGCGGCGAGCTGCTCGCGTCGTACGGACTCGCCGAGCCCGCGCTCGCGACGCTCGCGCGCGAGTGCTACCGCCTGCTCGGCCTGCAGTCGTACTTCACGGCCGGCGAGAAGGAGATCCGCGCGTGGACGATCCGCAAGGGCGCGCTCGCTCCCGAGGCGGCCGGCGTGATCCACACCGACTTCGAGAAGGGCTTCATCCGCGCCCAGGTCTACTCGGTCGACGATCTCGACCAGCACGGCAGCGAGGCCGCGATCAAGTCCGCCGGCAAGCTACGCATCGAGGGCAAGGACTACGTCGTCCAGGATAGCGACGTCATGCACTTCCTGTTCAATGTATAGGGGACGTTCCCATGACCCCCTCTGGGGATGCGCCGGCAAAGCCGGCGCATTCACCCCACCGCGCGCTGCGCCGCGCGGCCCTGCACCTGAGCGCCCTGCGCCCTTCTGAGATATCTCTCGGATCTCCCCGGCCGAGCGCTGTCTGGCCTCATCATTTCTTCGGCGCCGGGGCCGCCCGCGCGGCCGCAACCGCCGCGGGCAGCGCGTCGTGCCACAGCTCGATGCCGCCGGTCAGGCCGGCGATGTTGGAGACGACGGTGACGTTGACCGGCAGCTCGATCGACAGGTGCTTGGCGTTGCCGCCGCCGAGGTAGATCCGGCGCGGGTTCCAGATCGGCTGGATCTGCTCGAGGACCTTGGCGACCCGCTTGTTCCACCGCTTCTTGCCGACCCGGTGCAGCGCCTTGCCGCCGACGTAGTCCTCGTAGGTCTTGTGGCCGCGGAACGGGTGGTGGGCGAGCTCGAGGTTGGGGACGTAGACGCCGTCGTGGTAGAGCGCGCAGCCCAGCCCCGTGCCGAGCGTCAGCACCATCTCGACGCCGCGGCCCTCGACCACGCCGTAGCCCTGGACGCCGGCGTCGTTGAGCACCCGGACCGGCCGGCCGAACCGCTCGGTCATCTCCCGGGCGAGATCGAAGCCGCGCCACTGCTTGTGGAGGTTGGGCGCGGTCAGCGTGACGCCGTCGAGCACCACGCCGGGGAACCCGATGCTGATCCGGTCGAACGCGCCCAGCGGCCGGACCAGCTCGACGATCGCCGGGACGATCGCCGACGGGGTCGCGGGGTGCGGCGTCTCGACCCGGACGCGCTCGGTCAGCGCCTCGCCGTCGGCACCGAGCACGAGGGCCTTGAGCCCGGTCCCGCCGATGTCGATGGCGAGCGTGCGTAGGTTCTTGGGTGCGGTTGCGATCGCGCTGACGTCCGACATGGCCCTCCGGACGCGCAGGATAACCCAGCCGGCCGGCGGCGCGATCCCACGCGATCTCGACCCGGCCGCCTGGGCGCCCGCGGCGCGCCACGCTAGGCTGTCGGCTGGTGGCGGAGCTCGCGCGACTTCCCGGCCCGGGCCCGGACCGCCGTGGCGCACGGTCCCGGCTCGCCGGATCGGCGCTGGTTGTGGCCGCCGCCGCATCGTGGGGCACCTGGAGCCTGTTCCTGCGTCCGGCCCACCTGCCGGCGACCGTCAGCACGCCGATCATGCTCCTCGTGGTGGGCGTGGTCACCCTGCCGGCGGCGCTGCGCGGCCCGCGCGTGGCGTGGGATCGCGCGACCGTCGGCCTGGTCGTCGCCAACGCGGCGTTCGACGCGCTCAACATCGTCGCGTTCTTCGCGGCGCTCCAGGTCACGACGGTCGAGATCGCCGTGCTGACCCACTACTTCTCGCCGATCTTCATCGCGCTCGCCGCACCGCGGATCGACCGCGTGGTCACCCCGGGCGCCGGCCTGGCCGCGGCGGTCGCGCTCGCCGGCCTGGTCGTGATCCTCGAGCCCTGGCACGCCCCGGCGGATGGCGCGGTGCTCGGCGCCGCGCTCGGCGTCGCGTCGGCCGTGTGCGCCGCCGGCAATATCTTCGCGGTGCGCCGGATCGCCGCGCGGATCGGCGCGGCGCGCGCCCTGTGCTACCACGCGCTGCTCGGCGCCGCGGCGATGGCGCCGCTGGCCGCCCGGCATGCCGGCGAGCTCACCCTGCCCCGGCTCGGCCTGCTCGCGGCCGGCTCGGCCACGCTCGGCGCGGCGTCCGGCGTCGCATTCTCGGTCGGCCTGATCCGGATCGGCAGCGCGCGTGCGGCCGTCCTCACGTACCTCGAGCCGCTGGTCGCGGTCGGGGTCGGGGCCACGGTGTGGCACGAGCCGCTGTCCCCGCTCGCCGCCGTCGGCGGCCTCCTCGTGATCGGCGCCGGTATCGAGGTCGCGCGCAAGGCGCGCTAACATAGCCCCATGCAGCCGCGCGTCACGATCGCGATGCCCGCCTACAACGAGGAGCGCTACATCGAGGCCTGCATCGCCAGCGTGCAGGCCCAGGACTACCCGCGCCACCTGATCGAGATCCTGATCGCCGACGGCCGCTCGACCGACCGCACCCGCGAGATCATCGCCGGGCTCGCCGCCGCCGACCCGCGGATCCACCTGGTCGACAACCCGGCGCGCCTGCAGGCCGCCGGCCTGGGCCAGATGGTCAAGCAGGCGACCGGCGACCTCATCGTCCGGATGGACGTCCACTGCGAGTACGCGCCCGACTACGTGCGCAGGTGCGTCGAGGTCCTGGAGCGGACCGGCGCCGACAACGTCGGCGGCTCCCAGCGCGCCCGGGCGCGGACCGCGTTCCAGCGCGCGCTGTGCGCCGCCCTGGGCAGCCCGCTCGGCGTCGGCGGGGCGCGCTACCGCTCGCCCGACGCCGAGGGCTACGTCGACACCGTGTTCCTCGGCGCGTTCCGCCGCCGCGTGTTCGAGACCGTCGGCCTGTGGGACCCCGGCGCGATCACCAACGAGGACGCCGAGCTCAACCAGCGCATCCTCGACAGCGGCGGCCAGATCTACCTGTCGCGCGAGATCGTCGTGCATTACTTCCCGCGCGACTCGTTCAGGTCGCTCGCCCGGCAGTACTACAAGTACGGCATCGGCCGCGCCCGCACCCTGCTCAAGCTCGGCTCGTTCCCCAACGTCCGGCCGGCGCTGCCGTTCCTGATGGTCGCCGGCGGCACGCTCCTGCTCGTCGTCCCGCCGCTGTGGCCGCTCGCCCCGGTGGCGTTCGCGACCTACGCGCTGGCGACCGGCGCCGAGGCCGTCCGGGTCGGAGCCCGGCTCGGTCCCGCCGCGATCCCGATGATCTGGGCGATCTTCCCCACGCTGCATCTCTCGCACGGCGTCGGGTTCGCCGCCGGCCTGCTCCGCTACCTGCGCAAGCCCGACTGGCCGGCCGAGCCCGAGCGCGTCGCCAAGCGGGTCACGCTGCGCGCGGTGTGATCACCATCCACGCGACCGCGACCGGCAAGTTCAGCGACGGCGATCACGGCACCGGGCGCCAGAACGCCAGGATCGACTGCACCGGCACGCAGTGCGGCCTGATCGGCGGGTTTCCGTGCGACTTCGCCGTCGACTTCGCGATCCACGCCGAGTAGTCACGCCGTCTTGATCGCGGCGGCATCGGCCAGGCCGAGCTCGGCGATCGCGATCTCGCGCATCTTGAACTTCTGGATCTTGCCGGTCACCGTCATCGGGAACTGATCGGTGATCTTCCAGTAGCGCGGGATCTTGAACGTCGCGATCTTGCCGGTGCAGAACGCGGTGAGCTCCTCGGGGGTGAGCGTGGCGCCGGTCTTCGGCCGGACCCACGCCATCACCTCCTCGCCGTACTTGACGCTCGGCACGCCGACGACCTGGGCCTCGGCGATCGCCGGGTGCGTGTGGAGATACTCCTCGACCTCGCGCGGGAAGACCTTCTCGCCGCCGCGCGCGATCATGTCCTTGATCCGGCCGACGATGTTGACGTAGCCCTCGCCGTCCATCGTCGCGAGATCGCCGGTGTGCATCCAGCGGGCGGCGTCGATCGCGGCGCGCGTCGCCTTGTCGTCGTTCCAGTAGCCGAGCATGACGCTGTAGCCGCGGGTGCACAGCTCGCCGCTCGTGCCGCGCGGCACGATCCGCCCGGTCTCGGGGTCGATGATCTTGATCTCGACGTGGGGGTGGACGCGGCCGACCGTGGTGACCCGCTTGTCGAGCGGATCGTCGGTCGCGCTCTGGGTCGATACCGGCGAGGTCTCGGTCATGCCGTAGCAGATCGTGACCTCGCGCATGCCCATCCGGGACTGGACCGCGCGCATGACCTCGATCGGGCACGACGAGCCGGCCATCACGCCGGTGCGCAGGCTCGCCAGGTCGTGCGACGCGAACGACGGGTGATCGAGCTCGGCGATGAACATCATCGGCACGCCGTACAGCGAGCTGCACTGCTCGGCGGCGACGGTCTCGAGCACGGCGAGCGGATCGAACGCCTCGCCGGGCACCACGACGCACGCGCCACAGGTCACGGACGCGAGGTTGCCGATCACCATGCCGAAGCAGTGGTAGAACGGCACCGGCACGCACACCCGATCGCGCTCGGTGTAGCGCAGCGTCCGGGCGATGAAGTAACCGTTGTTGAGCACGTTGTGGTGCGACAGCGTCGCGCCCTTGGGGAACCCGGTGGTGCCCGACGTGTACTGGATGTTGATCGGATCGTCGAACGCGAGCGTCGCCTCGCGCTCGGCGAGCCGCTCCGCCGGCACCGGCTTGCCGCCGGCGATCAGCCGCGCCCAGTCGTCCTCGAACACCAGGACCTCGCGCAGCGCGGCGCAGCCGGCGCGGACCTCGGCGAGCATCGCGACGTAGTCGTTGTGGCGGAACCCGCGCGACATCGCCAGCACGCTGACCCCGGCCTGGTTCAGCACGTAGCCCAGCTCGCTCGACTTGTACGCCGGGTTGATGTTGACCAGGATCGCGCCGATCCGCGCGGTCGCATACTGCAGCACGACCCACTCGAAGCGGTTGGGCGACCACACGCCGACCCGATCGCCGCGCTGGAGGTCGAGCGCGAGCAAGCCGCGCGCGACCGCGTCGACCGCGTCCCACAGCGCGCGGTAGGTCGCGCGGTAGCCCTGCGAGCGGACGACCAGCGCCTCGCGATCGCCGAACCGCTCGACCGTGCGGCGGAACACCTCGCCGATCGTGTCGCCGAGGAGAGGGACCGTGCTCGTGCCGTGGGCATAGGAGGGCGGCATGGCGGCTACGTTACCGCGACTGGCCGGGGCCGCGCGATCAGTCCGGCAACGTCGCGCGGCCGCCCTCGATCCGGATCAGCTCGCGCACGGCGGCGAGCCGGACGCCGGACGCGACGCGCTCGACCACGCGCTCGGTGGTCCGCGAGAACCCGAGCAGCCGCGCGGCGTCGCGCACCAGGTCCGCGGTCGCGATGCCGACGGCGCGCTCGACGACGATCCGCGCCGCGGCGGCGACCTCGGCGAGCGGCACCTCGTGGATCTCGCGGCGCGCCGAGGCGCCCTGGCCGGCGACCCGCACCGGTGGCACGCCGGCCGGATCCTGATCGAGCCGCCACACGATGTCGTCCTCGTCGCCCCACCGGCCGCGGCCGGCGAGCGCGACCCGGACCTGGTCGGTCACCCGCTGGGTCAGCCGGCCGATGCCGAAGTACGCGCCGACCCGCCGGGCGAGCACCTCGAGGTGGATCGGCGCCTCGGCGGCGAGCACCTGCTCGATGATCTTGCCGACCTCGCCGAGGTGGCGCGGCGCGAACAGGTCCTCCGGCGCGCGCCGGCCGGCGGGG
>DATAPF010000210.1:0-8149 GCA_036265355.1 Kofleriaceae bacterium
CTGGCGCCTCACGGGCGGCGTCGATCTCGATGGCGATGACCTGACCGTGATCGTGGCGCTGGAGGCTGACGTGGTGGTGGTGACGCTGTTCTAGCTGTGCTCCCGATCGGAGGTTCCCCGATGCGATGTCCGACCTGCAACAAGACAGACACGTTCCGCCCGTGGGAAGGCTCCGTGAAGCTGCTGGGAATCGAGGTCGTCGGGCGCGGCCAGCGCTGCCGCTCCTGCGGCGAGATCTTGTTCGACGGCGCCGAGGTGGAGCGCCAGGAACACGAGATCGCGACCGCGCTGATCGCGCGCGGCGTCCGCACCGGCCCGGAGTTCAAACTCGTGCGCAAGGTCGCCGGACTGCGCGCCACCGAGGTCGCAGAGATGTTCGGCGTCCGTCCGGAGACGATCTCGCGCTGGGAGCGCGGTGAAGTGGAGATACCACGCACGGCGGCCTACGCGCTCGGCGAGCTCTACGAGCACCCCAAGATCACCCGGCAGAAGCTCCAGGCGTTCGCGCTGTAGCCCGCGACACCAGGACGCTGCCGTGCGCTATCTCGCGCGGCCGCGCGCCGGGGCACGTGCGCGGCGCGGCGGGCGGCCGTAGAGCTTGCGGAGCTCGTCCTTGGCCTGGTCGAGCGCGCGGCGGCGCGACGCCGAGAGCTTCTTGCCCGCGCGGTTCTCGTAGAACACCAGCATCGAGAGCGCCGAGCGGAACGGCGTCGCCTTGCGCCGCGTGCTGCGCTCGGCCGAGCGCTGCAGCGAGCGGGCGATCTGCGCCGGGCTGCCCTTGAACACGCCGGGCTCGAGGTCGAGCGCGTCGCTGTGCTCGGTGACCGCCTTCGACCACCGCCGCTGGGTCTTGCGGGGTGTGGCGCGCGCCCTGTCAGCCCGCGGTGGCGCCATATCCGCCCGCGGTGGTGTGGGGCGGGCGCGATCCGGGCTGTACGCTCAGCTCGCGCTGGCGCATGACCTGGCGCACGACGAGCGGGATGGTCGACAGCGCGCCGATCGCGAACAGCGTCCAGCCGACGGTGTGGCGGGTGTGCGTGCGCAGGCGCTCGGCCGTGAGCAGGCCGATGCCGACGCCAAGCATGCCCCGGGTCGCTGCGATCAGTGCGATCTCGGGAAAGGTGATGCGGTGCTCTCGCATGGTTGCCTCCTGCGAGAGCGACTTGCAGATCGGGTGCCGGCCGCGACGGTCGTGGCCGTCAGTTGAACGGCGAGGCGTAGGCCGGCGGCTCGACCGGGTGATTGCCGAAGCCCTTGGTCGGATCGTCGGGCATGGGCGGGCCGGTGAACGAGTTCGACGACTCGCCGCCGCTGAACGTGATCGGCTCGCCGATGCACTGATCGGACTCCTCGCGCAGCCGGCGCAGGCTGTCGGCGGCCTGTGCGATCACCTCGAACACCGCCATCCGCTCGGCGTCGCCGGCGGACTCGAGCTCGAGGGCCTTGGCATCGACGATGTTCATCTCCGGCTTGGCCTGGACGAGCTTGTCGTTGACGCAGTTGAGCTTGATGACGTCTTTTTCCTGACGCGCGACCTGCTGGAGGTGCTGGATGTGGCGCGCGTCGGCGCGGATCTGGTCGTGGAGAACCTGGACGCGCGCGCGGACGTCGGCCGCCGGCAGCGTGCCGCGCAGATCGACCGCGGCGTTGCCCGACACGCCGGTGGCGCTGGCGCCGCCGGACAGGCCGTTCGGGCTGATCGGTGCGTTCTGTCCGCTCGGGCCACTCGGGCCGCTCGGGTCCGGCGGCGGATCGCCGTACACCGCGTTCGCGCCACCCAGAAGAAGGCCGAACAATCCGCCGAGCAATTCAGCTTTTGCCAGCAATTTCATGGCCTTCTCCAACTACTGCAGGGTACCGGGCGCGTTGCGATCTGTCAATGCTCACCTGGTTGGTGGCCCGGCACCGCCCGGGTGTTCATTCACGGCGATGGCACCGCGATGGTCGCGCGATGAACCTCGCCGCGGCAGACGGCAACATACTCGGGCCGCCGACTGGCTGCGGCGCGCCGCGGATCATGCGCCAATTCCTCTTGGTTCTCACAACGTTGGTCTGGATGTGTTCGGCGTGTCACGACGACCCGCCGGTGGTCTACCCGACGACGGCGCCGCTCGACGTCAACAAGCTCGCGCTTGGCCCCGGCGACAAGCTGAACCTCACCGTGTTCTATGGATCACACTCGTTCCAGGCGCCGTACACGCTCGACGGCTCCGGCGAGATCTCGGTCCAGTACATCGGCGCGGTCGCGGCCAACGGCAAGACCGTCGAGCAGGTCCGCGACGACATCAAGAAGCGGCTCGCCGACGGCTACCTCAACGATCCGATCGTCTCGCTGACGATCGCCGAGCTCAACTCGCTGACGCTGTCGGTGTCCGGGATGGTCGCCAAGACCGGCGCCGTGAAGTTCACGCCCGGGATCACGATCACCGAGGTGATCGCGCAGGCCGGCGGGTTCACGCCGCTGGCGCGCAAGAACATGGTCAAGGTGACGCGGCTGCTCAACGGCGTGAAGGCGACCTACAAGCTGCCGGTCGAGCTGATCGCCGAGGGTGATCGGCCGAACTTCCCGATGCTGCCGGGCGACGAGGTGTTCGTACCCGAGCGGCCCTGGTGATGCGGCCGCGCGACCGGATCTCGCTGGCGATCGGGGGCACGGCGCTGCTCATGTCGGTGCTGGGGATCGGCGGCGCGCCGCGCTGGATCCAGGCGGTGGTCGCCGCGCTGATCGCGCTCGCGCTGGTGATGCAGGTCGGCTCGCGGCGCCGGCTCGACCACGCGTCGCCGCTCGTCGTGCTGCTCGGCCTCGCGATCGCGCTGACCGCGGTGCAGCTGATCCCGCTGCCGGCCGGGCTGCTCGACGCGCTCGACCCCCGCGGCATGGAGCTGCGCGGCGACGGCGCGGCGCTCGCCGGGACCTCGCCGTGGCAGGCGATCTCGCTCGACGCCGCCGGCACGCTGCGCGCGCTCGCGTTCTTCGTCAGCTTGCTCGGCGTCGCGCTGCTCGGGCTGCGGGTCGCGAGCTCGGAGCGCGGCCGCTACCTCGTGCTCGCCGCGGTCGCGGTGACCTGCGGGCTCGCCGCCGCGGTGACCGGCGTGCACACCCTGCTCAAGGCCGAGAGCCTGTACGGGGTCTACCGGCCCGAGCACGCCGCGCCGCTGATCCTCGGCCCGCTGCTCAACACCAACCACCTCGGCGGGCTGATGGCGATCGGCGCGGTGCTCGCGGTCGGCCTGGCGTTCTACCAGCGCCAGGCGGTGCAGCTCCGCGTGCTGTGGGTCGTGATCGCGATCGGCTGCAGCGCGACCGCGATGGCGTCGCTGTCGCGCGGCGCGACGCTCGGCCTGGCGCTCGGCGTCGCGACCGCGATCGCGCTGTACGCCGCCGGGCGGATCGCCACCGCGAACGACGACGGCGACCGCCGCCACCGCGCGCTGATCACCGAGGTCCCGATCACGATCGTGATCGCGGCCGGCCTCGCGGTCGCGGTGTACCTCACCGCCGGCAAGGTCGCCGACCAGCTCGAGAACACCTCGCTCACCGAGCTCGGCCATCCGCTGTCCAAGTACGAGGCGTGGCGCTCCGCGCTCCAGCTGGTCGGCGAGGCGCCGTGGCTCGGGATCGGCCGCGGCGCGATCGAGCCGGTGTTCACCCGGGTCCACGCGGCGAGCGCCTACGTCACGTTCTCGCACCTCGAGAACGAGTACGTCCAGGCGGTCGTCGAGTGGGGCATCCCCGGCGCGGTGCTGCTCGGCCTCGCGCTGGCGTGGTGCATCCGGACCGCGGCGCGGCGCTGGCGAGACGGGCCGCTCGCCGCTGCCGCGATCGGCGCGTGCGCGGCGATCCTGTTCCAGAGCAGCGTCGACTTCGGGATCGAGCTGCTCGGCCTCGCGGTGCCGGTCGTGCTGATCGCGACCACCGTGCTCGGCGTCCGGCTGCGCGAGTCGCGGGCGATCGGCCCCCGGCTGGCGCGCGCCGGCGTGGTGGTCGCGCTGGTCGGGGCCGCCGCCGTGCTGCTCGCGCCGGTCAGCCGCAGCGTGCAGGAGGATCACGACCGGCTGGCCGTGGCCGAGGAGCCCGGACCCGGCGAGCTCGCCGCGCTCCGCGATGCGATCGAGCGCCACCCGCTCGACTACCTGGCGTACGGCGAGACCGCGGCGGTGATGCTGCGCACCGGCGATCCGCGCGCCGCGAAGTTCCTCAACCACGCGCTCGCGCTCCACCCGACGCACCCCGGGCTGCACCGGCTCGCCGCGCGCATGCTGATCGCGAGCGGCCGGCGCTCGCAGGCCGCGGTCGAGTACGCGCTCGCGCTGCGCGGGACGCTGGCCCCCGCCCACCTCATCGCCGAGATCGTGACGCTGCTTCCCGAGGCCGATCTCGCGGCGGCCGCGATCCCGGTCAACACCGTCGATCCCGCGGGGTCACCTCATCTCGCCGGGCCCGACCGCGGGCCGATCCTGCACGCGCTGAGCGAGCAGCACCGCGACGACGTCGCCGAGCGCTGGCTGTTGCGCGTGATCCAGGGCGCACAGCACGACCTGGCGGTGATCGATCACCTGTACCGGCTGGCGATGGAGCGAGGTGATCTCGCGATCGCCGAGCAGGCGGCCCGCCGGCGGCTCGCCGAGTCGCGCACCGCCACGTCGCGCATCCAGCTCGCCCGAGTGCTGTTCAAGCGCCAGCAGTACGACCAGGTGCTGAACGATCTCGCCGATGTATCGAAGTGGACCGGCCGCCTCGACCAGCAGGCCGAAGCCTGGCTCCTGGTGTGCGACGCCCAGATCGAGCAGCGTGCGTGGGACCCGGCGCTCGAATGCCTGCACAAGCTCGATGGCTCCGGTATCCTTCCCCCGGGCAATCGGGCAGGGGTCGTGCAGCGGCTCGCGATCGTGGACGAGCACCGCACCTCGGAAGCCAAGCAAAGGGCTATCGAACAGATGGAACGCGCGCTACGGTCTCCCGCGAAGTGACCACCGTGGACTTCCGATGATGCGGTCGTATTGCAGGTCGCACCTGCGCACCCTGGAGGACGAGGCGGTTCACATCCTGCGCGAGCTCGCGGCCGAGCGCGAGCGGCCGTGCCTGCTGTTCTCCGGCGGCAAGGACTCGATCGTGCTGCTCCGGCTCGCCGAGAAGGCGTTCCGCCCGGCGCGCTTCCCGTTCCCGCTGCTCCACGTCGACACCGGCCACAACTTCCCCGAGACCCTCGAGTACCGCGATCGCCGGGTCGCCGAGCTCGGCGAGCGGCTGGTCGTCGCCAGCGTCCAGGACTCGATCGACAAGGGCCGGGTCACCGAGGAGACCGGGCCGCGCGCGTCGCGCAACCGGCTGCAGACCACCACGCTGCTCGATGCGATCGAGGACCAGCAGTTCGACGCCGCGATCGGCGGGGCGCGGCGCGACGAGGAGCGCGCCCGCGCCAAGGAGCGGATCTTCTCGCACCGCGACGAGTTCGGCCAGTGGGATCCCAAGAACCAGCGGCCCGAGCTGTGGGCGCTGTACAACGGCCGGGTCCGGCGCGGCGAGCACATGCGGGTGTTCCCGCTGTCGAACTGGACCGAGCTCGACGTCTGGCAGTACATCGCGCTCGAGGACATCCCGCTGCCCGCGCTGTACTTCGCGCACCAGCGCGAGGTGTTCGAGCGCGACGGCATGCTGTACGCGTCCAATCCGCACATCAAGCTCCTGCCCGGCGAGCGGATCCGCACCGAGGTCGTCCGGTTCCGGACCATCGGCGACATGACCTGCACCGGCGCGGTGGCGTCGGACGCCCGCACGCTCGAGGCGGTGATCGCCGAGGTCGCGGCGGCGCGGATCACCGAGCGCGGCGCGACCCGGGCCGACGACCGCTTCACCGAGGCGGCGATGGAAGACCGCAAGCGCGAGGGTTACTTCTGATGAGCGACGCGAGCGACCGCCCACCTGAACGGCCGAACGACCGGCTCGACGAACGACTGAGCGAGCGCCTGGCCGCGAGCCGCCGGCCGGTCGTCGGCGTGGCCGATGACGCCGAGCTGCTGCGGTTCTCGACCGCGGGCTCGGTCGACGACGGCAAGTCGACCCTGATCGGGCGCCTGCTGTACGACACCAAGACCGTGTTCGAGGACCAGGTCCGCCACGTCGAGGACGTGTCGCGGCGGCGCGGCGACGAGCGGGTCAACCTCGCGCTGCTCACCGACGGGCTGCGCGCCGAGCGCGAGCAGGGCATCACGATCGACGTCGCCTACCGCTACTTCGCGACCCGCAAGCGCAAGTTCGTCATCGCCGACACCCCGGGCCACATCCAGTACACCCGCAACATGGTCACCGGCGCGTCGACCGCGAGCCTGGCGATCATCCTGGTCGACGCCCGCCACGGCATGGTCGAGCAGAGCCGGCGCCACGCGTTCATCGCGTCGCTGCTGCGCATCCCGCACCTGGTGTTCGCGGTCAACAAGATGGACCTGGTCGACTGGAGCGAGACCCGGTTCGAGGAGATCGAGGACGAGTTCCGCAACTTCGCGGCCCGGCTCGACGTCCAGGACATCGCGTTCATCCCGATCAGCGCGCTGACCGGCGCCAACGTCGTCGAGCACTCGCGCGACACCCCGTGGTACCACGGCCCGACCCTGCTCTATCACCTCGAGACCGTCCACATCGCCAGCGATCGCAACCTGATCGACGTGCGGTTCCCGGTCCAGCGCGTGATCCGCCCCGAGTCCGCCGAGTTCCCCGACTACCGCGGCTACGCCGGCCAGGTCGCCGGCGGCGTGCTGCGGCCGGGCGACGAGATCGTCGCGCTGCCGAGCGGGCTGTCGACCCGGATCACCCGGATCGAGCAGCTCGGCCAGGATCTCGACGCCGCGTTCCCGCCGATGAGCGTCACCGTCCACCTCGCGGACGACCTCGACGTGTCGCGCGGCGACCTGCTGTGCCGGCCCAACAACCAGCCGATCGTCGGCCAGGATCTCGACGCCATGGTGTGCTGGATGTCGGAGCGCCCGCTCGCCGCGCGCGGCCGCTACGCGATCAAGCACACCACGCGGTGGGGCCGCGCGGTGGTCACCGACCTCTTGTACCGGCTCGACGTCAACACCGGCCACCGCGACGAGGCCGCCCCGGAGCTCAAGCTCAACGACCTCGGCCGGATCCGGCTGCGCACGACCACGCCGATCCTCTACGACCCCTACCGCCGCAACCGGATGACCGGCTCGTTCATCCTGGTCGACGAGGCCAACAACACCACGGTCGCCGCAGGGATGCTGCTGGCCCCCGAGTGAGCGGCCGGTGACGACGACCGGCGCGCGGGTCGCCGTGCTGGGCTGCGGGGACTGGGGCAAGAACCTGGTCCGCAACTTCCACGCGCTCGGCGCGCTCGCCGCGATCGCCGACGTCTCGCCGCACGGCCGCCAGGCCGCCGCGCGGATCGCCCCCGGCGTCGCGATCCACGACCGGCTCGACGCCGCGCTCGACGACCGCTCGATCGCCGGCATCGTGATCGCCACGCCCGCCGAGACCCACGCCGAGCTCACCGAGCGCGCGCTGCTCGCCGGCAAGGATGTCCTGTGCGAGAAGCCGCTCGCCCTCCACTACGACGCCGCCCGCCGGGTCCACGAGCTCGCGGTCCGCCGCGACCGCGTCCTGATGGTCGGCCACCTGCTCGAGTACCACCCCGCGATCCACGAGCTCCGCGGGCTGGTCGCCGGCGGCCGGCTCGGCCAGATCCGCTACCTCTACTCCAACCGCACCAACCTCGGAAAGGTCCGCCGCGAGGAGAACATCCTGTGGTCGTTCGCGCCCCACGACCTCGCCGTCATCCTCCGCCTGGTCGGCGCGCTGCCGTGCCAGGTGATCGCCGCCGGCGGCGCCTACCTGCAGCCCGACATCGCCGACGTCACCGTCACCCAGCTGCTGTTCGCCAGCGGCGTCGCCGCCCACGTCTTCGTATCCTGGCTCAACCCGTTCAAGGAGCAGAAGCTGGTCGTGGTCGGCTCCGAGCGGATGGCCACGTTCGACGACGTCCGCCGCGAGCTCGTGCTCCACGACCAGCACGTCGACCTCCAGGACGGCGCGCCGGTGCCGGTCCGCGGCGCCGGCGTCGCGATCCCGTACGCCGCCGACGAGCCGCTCCGCATCGAGTGCGCGGCGTTCCTCGCCGCGATCGCCTCG
>DATAPF010000211.1:0-19619 GCA_036265355.1 Kofleriaceae bacterium
GCCGATCTCGTACACGCATTTCTCCAGCACGAAGAACTCCAGCAAGAGGCCGAGGTCCGCATCGCTGCGCGGCAGGATCCGCGTGCCCCGCGCGGCCTCGCGGTAACCGCCGAGGAACGCCGCGGACATCCAGCCCGACCACGCGCGCGCCCATGGCTCGAGCCGCGTGACGTCCTCGGGGCGGTGCCGGCCGCTGCGCAGCTCGGCGACCCCGGCGTAGCGCAGCGACTCGAGCATGCCGGCGACGTCGCGCAGCGGGTTGTGCTTGAACCGGCGCTGCGACAGCGGGCGGCCGGGCTCGCCCTCGAAGTCGATGATCACAAAGTCGTCGCCGGTCCACAGCACCTGGCCGAGGTGGTAGTCGCCGTGGGTCCGGGTGCGGATCACGTCGATCCGCCGGCGCGTGATCCGCGACAGCAAGCGATCGAGCTCGGGCTCGCGCGCCAGCACGACCTCGGCCAGCGCGCGCTGATCGGGGTGGAGCGACGCGAGCCGGCTGCGCAGCAGGTCGAACGTGCGCGCGGCGTGGGCGACCACGGTGCCGTACATCGACTGCTGGTGCAGGATGTCGTAGGGCTCGGGCGCGAACTTCGGATCGTCGGTCGCGGCGGCGAGCTGGAGGTGGAGCTCGGCGGTGCGGCGGCCGAGCAGCCGGACGTGATCGAGGAACGGACCGACCAGGTCGACCACGCGATCGGGCAGCGGCTGGCGCGCGCGCTCGACCAGCGAGCCCGGCTCGATCACCGGCGGCTCGGGGTGGCGCGGGTCGGTCAGCACCCGGTCGTAGTAGCGATCGATCTCGTCCATCGCGAGCCGCCACGCGTCGCCCTGGTTGGCCACGTACTCGAACAGCGTGCCGAGCGTGCCCGGCTCGTGGCCGGGCTGGCGGTACTCCAGCACGCCGGCGAGCCGCGGCACACCGCGGTGGTCGGCCGGGCGCCCGGCGAAGAACCAGCCGATCTCGAGCTCGCTGCTCGGGCCGTCCTCGATCACGCGGAACAGCTTGAGCAGGAAGCGGTCGCCGTACAGCACGCTGCTGTTACTCTGGTCGACCCCGATCGCGCGCGCCGCGAGCGGCGCCCCCGCAGCGACCGCGTCGCGCAGCGCGGGTAGCGCCTCGCCGGTGAGCCGGCCGACCCGCCCGCTGGCCCCGCCGCCCGCGAGCATCGCCGCGAGCAGCGCGGCGCAGAATGGCTCGGACGCCGCCGCGTCGTACAGCACGCCGTGGATCGCGCCGCGCTCGGCGACGTCGGTCAGCGTGACCCGCGCGATCACCAGGCCGGCGGAGTGCGCCGGATCATGGCCGTCGGTGTCCTCGGAGAATCCGATCGGCACCACGTAGGTCTCCGGCCGGCCGTGATCGTACTCGACCTGGAGCAGCACGATCGCGTGGCGCGGATCGGCGTCGAACGTCAGCACGTCGCTGATCGACACCTGCTTGCGGGTCCGCGCCTTGCCGCGGAACCACCGGCGCTGGATCGCGTAGCCGAGCAAGCTGCGCGCGAGCGGGGTGCGGCGCGCCGGCTCGAGCAGCGCGGTCCAGCTGGTCTTCGCGGTCAGCACCGGGCGCTCCGCGGCGGTCTCGCCGGCCTGCGGCCGCTCCAGCGCCAGCCAGTAGAAATCGTACGGCCCGAGCGACAGGAAGTACGGCGTGTCGTGGATCTCGGGGAACCGGGTCCGCCCGAACAGCTCGGCCGGCACCATCGTGTGGAATCGCTCGAGCTTGAGCCGCGTGCACTGGACCGAGCGCGACAGGTTGGCGACGACCAGCACGGCCTCGCCCTCGGACTCGCGGACGAACGCCAGCACGCGCGGGTTGTCGCCCGCGATGAACTCGATCGAGCCCCGGCCGAACAGCCGGTGCTCCTTGCGCTTGGCGAACAGGCGCTTCATCCACCACAAGAGCGAAGACGGGTTGTTCTGCTGGGCCTCGACGTTGATCGCCTCGTAGTGATACTCGGGATCGATGATCGTCGGCAGGTACAGCTTCTGCGGGTTGGCGCGCGAGAACCCGCCGTTGCGATCCGAGCTCCACTGCATCGGCGTGCGCACGCCATCGCGATCGCCGAGGTAGATGTTGTCGCCCATCCCGATCTCGTCGCCGTAGTACAGCACGGGCGTGCCGGGCAACGACAGCAGCAGCGCGGTCATCAGCTCGATCTTGCGGCGCACGCCGAGCAGCGGCGCGAGCCGGCGGCGGATCCCGAGGTTGATCCGGGCGGCGCGCTCGGCGGCGTAGCCGCGGTACATGGTGTCGCGATCCTCGTCGGTCACCATCTCCAGGGTCAGCTCGTCGTGGTTGCGCAGGAACGTCGCCCACTGGCACGACTCGGGGATCCGCGGCGTGCGCTTGAGGATGTTGATGATCGGGAACGAGTCCTCGGTCTCGAGCGCCATGAACATCCGCGGCATCAGCGGGAAGTGGAAGTTCATGTGGCACTCGTCGCCGGCGCCGAAGTACGCCGCCGCATCCGCCGGCCACTGGTTGGCCTCGGCGAGCAGCATGCGGTTCTTGAACTTGCCGTCGATGTGGGCGCGCAGCCGCTTGAGGAACGCGTGGGTCTCCTCGAGGTTCTCGCAGCTCGTCCCCTCGCGCTCGTACAGGTACGGCACGGCGTCGAGCCGCAACCCGTCGACCCCCAGGTCGAGCCAGAAGTCCATCACGCGGAACAGCGCGTCGTGGACCGCGGGGTTGTCGAAGTTGAGATCGGGCTGGTGGACGTAGAACCGGTGCCAGTAGTAGGCCTTGGCCACCGGATCCCACGCCCAGTTCGAGGTCTCGTAGTCCTTGAAGATGATCCGGGTGTCCTCGTAGCGCGCCGGGGTGTCGCTCCACACGTAGAAGTCGCGCTCCGGGCTGCCCGCCGGGGCGCGCCGCGCGGCCTGGAACCACGGGTGGTCCGCCGACGTGTGGTTGAGCACGAGCTCGGTGATCACCCGGATGCCGCGGCGGTGGGCTTCCTGGAGCAGCCGGGCGAAGTCGTCGCGCGTGCCGTAGTGCTCGTGGACGCTGGTGTAGTCGGCGATGTCGTAGCCGCCGTCCTTGAGCGGGGACGGGTAGAACGGCAGCAGCCAGATCGCCGTGATCCCGAGATCGCACAGGTAGTCCAGGCGCTCGATCAGGCCGTTGATGTCCCCGATCCCGTCGTGGGTCGAGTCCTGGAACGCCCGGATGTGGATCTCGTAGATGATCGCGTCCTTGAACCACAGCGGATCATCGGACAGCACGATATCGGTCATAGGAAGTACTCGAATTGGTTCTCGCTGCGCACGAACCGCTTGACCTCGAAGATGTGAGCCGGGCTGTGATCGGGAACCAGCTCGACGAAGTTGTGGGCGCCGCGCCAGGTGTAGCGCGCGTCACCGAGCAGGTCGTGGACCTGGAACACCTGGTCGTCGGCGAGCCCGAGCGCGGCGAGATCCAGGGTCAGCCACGCGCGGTGGGCGTGGTGCGGATCGAGATTGACCACGGCCAGCACGACGTCGCGGCGGTCCGGCGTGTGCTTGGAGTAGCAGATCACCAGGTCGTTGTCGGTCGGGTGGAACCGCAGGCTGCGATTGCCATGCAGCGCGGGGTGGGCGCGCCGGATCCGGTTGAGCCGCGCGACCACGTGGCGCAGCGAGTCCGGCCGATCGAGGTCCCAGCTGCGGATCTCGTACTTCTCGTTGCGCGCCAGCTCCTCGGCGCCCGGCCGGGGCTCGCGCTCGCCGATCTCGAACGACGGGCCGTAGATCCCGTAGCTGGCGACCAGCGTGGCGGCGAGCACCAGCCGGCTGGCGAACGCGGCGCGGCCGCCGTGGACCAGGTGCTCGGGGAAGATGTCCGGCGTGGTCGGCCAGAAGCTCGGCCGGAAGAACTCGGCGACCTCGGTCCGCGCCAGCTCGGTCGCATACGCCTCGAGCTCGGCCTTGGTCGTGCGCCAGGTGAAGTAGGTATACGACTGGCTGAACCCGATCTTGGCGAGCGCGTACATCAGCTTGGGCCGGGTGAACGCCTCGGACAGGAAGATCGCGTCGGGGTAGCGCGCCTGGACCTCGGCGAGGCACCACTGCCAGAACCGGAGCGGCTTGGTGTGCGGATTGTCGACCCGGAACATCCGCACACCGCGCTCGCACCAGAACACGAACACGTCGCGCAGCGCGCGCCACAGCGCCTGCCAGTCTGCGGTGTCGAAGTCGAACGGATAGACGTCCTGGTACTTCTTGGGCGGGTTCTCCGCGTACTGGATCGTCCCGTCGGGTCGGGCCTTGAACCACGCCGGGTGCTCGCGGACCCACGGGTGATCGGGCGAGGCCTGAAACGCGATGTCGAGCGCGAGCTCGAGGCCCCGGTCGCGCGCGGCCGCGACCAGCCGATCGAGGTCGGCGAGCGTGCCGAGCGCGGGGTGGATGCTGGTGTGCCCGCCCTCGGGGCCACCGATCGCCCACGGGCTGCCCGGATCGTCGGGACCGGCGGTCGGCGCGTTGTCGCGGCCCTTGCGGAACGCGCGGCCGATCGGGTGGATCGGCGGCAGGTAGAGCACGTCGAAGCCGAGCTCGGCGACGTAGGGCAGCCGGGCCTCGACGTCGCGCAGCGTGCCGTGCCGGCCGTCGCCGCGGGCCGAGCGCGGGAACAGCTCGTACCACGCCGAGCACGCGGCGCGCGGGCGCTCGACCGAGACCTCGAGCTCGCGGTCGTAGCGCGCGGCGCGGCTGCGGTCGGGCGCGCGCGCCATGGCGCCGGCGAGCGCGTCGCCGGTCGCGATCGCGATCCGCTCGGCGAGCGGGCCGGCGCCGCGCAGTACACCGGCGGCCTGGCGAAGCACCGGATCGGCGCGCCGGGCGCACGCCGCCTCGACCAGCGCGGCGCCCTCGAGCAGCTCGACCGCGACGTCGAAGCCCGCCGCCAGCTTGCGCTCCAGCCCGCGCCGCCAGGTCGCGAACCCGTCGATCCACGCCTCCACCGTGTAGCGATGGCGGCCGAGCGCGGGCAGCTCGATCGTCGCGCGCCAGATGTCGTCGGCGCCGAGCACGAGCTCGGTCTCGCGCCACGCGGCCGGATCCGGCGCCCCGTCGAGGGGTCGGTCGAGGGGTCCGCCGAGGGGTCCGCCGAGGGGTCCGCCGAGGGGTCGATCGAGCACCACCGCGCGCAGCAGGTCGTGGCCGTCGGCGACGATGTCGGCCTCGATCGCGAGCGACTCGCCGAGCACGCGCTTGATCGGGAACCGACCGCCGTCGAGCTCGGGCCGCACCGCAAGGATCACCGCGCGCTGACGACACGCTTCGGTCCGGCCGCTCGCAGCGTGATCGACGGTCATTCGGTTCCAGCGTAGCGACTGAGCAGACACGTCCAATGCCAGGCCCGGGCCACCTTACCGCTGCCTCACCGCCGCGCCACGCTAACTCTGCGTTGCGACATTGTGCCGTTCGGAGATCCACCGAGCGGCGGCGTTGCGCGATCGCGCGCCGGGCGAAATCGCACGGCGCATTGTCAAGAATCCGTACGGCGCGCGACCGGGGCGCCGGCCCCGCCCGGCCACCGCGCCGCACCGGATGACCGACGACGGGAAGCCGCGACGCCGCCCGCGCCGGCTGCACGCCGGCGAGGTGACGGACGGCACGACGCTCGCACCGGGCGGGGACCATGGACGCAGTACGGATCTGGGCGCCGAACGCCCAGCGCGTGGAGGTGGTTCGCGGCGAGGCGAGAACCCACGCCCGGTGCGAGCCCGGCGGATGGTGGCGCGGCCCGACGCTGGCGGCGGGGGACCGCTACCTGATCAGCCTCGATGGCGGACCGCCGCGGCCCGACCCGCGCTCGCCGTGGCAACCCGAGGGCGTGCACGCCGCGTCGTGCTGGATCGATCCATGCACGCTGGCGTCGCCGCCGCCCGTGGGGTTCTCGCCGCGACCGCTGCGCGACGCGGTGATCTACGAGCTGCACGTCGGGACGTTCAGCCCGCGCGGCACCTTCGCCGCCGCGGTCGACCACCTCGACCACCTGGTCCAGCTCGGGGTCACCCACGTCGAGCTGATGCCGATCGCGCAGTGGGCCGGCCGCCACGGCTGGGGCTACGACGGGGTCGACCTGTTCGCTCCGCACAGCGCCTACGGCGGACCGTCCGGCCTGCACTATCTGATCCGCGAGTGCCACCGGCGCTTCCTCGCCGTGCTGATCGACGTCGTCCACAACCATCTCGGCCCCGAGGGCGCCTACCTGCCGGAGTTCGGCCCTTACCTGACCGCGCGCCACCGCACCGCGTGGGGCGACGCGATCAACCTCGACGGCGACGGCGCGCACGAGGTCCGGAGGTTCCTGATCGACAGCGCGCTGCACTGGCTGTGCGACTGCGGCGCAGACGGGCTGCGGCTCGACGCGCTGCACGCGCTGCGCGATGACAGCGCGCGCCACTTCGTCGCCCAGCTCACCGCCGAGGTCCGCGCCGCGGGCGAACGGCTCGGCCGGCGGTTCACGCTGATCGGCGAGTACGACGACCACGATCCGTGCACGATCACCCCCGAGGCCGAGGGCGGATGGGGCCTCGACGCGCACTGGAACGACGACTTCCACCACGCGCTGCACGCCCTGCTCACCGGCGAGCGCGACGGCTACTACGCCGACTTCGCCGCGCCGGGCACGCTCGCCAAGGTGCTGCGCAACGGCTACGCGCTCGACGGTGGGATCTCGAAGTACCGCGGCGGCCCGCACGGCAAGCCGTTCGGCGAGCTGCCGCGCGACCGGCTGGTCGCCTACACGCAGTCCCACGATCAGGTCGGCAACCGCGGCGGCGGCGAGCGGCTGCACCAGCTCACCGGGCTCGACCGCGCCCGGATCGCCGCCGCGATCCTGATGGTCTCGCCATTCGTTCCGATGCTGTTCCAGGGCGAGGAATGGGCCGCCTCGACCCCGTTCCTGTACTTCGCCGAGCTCGAGTCCGAGCCGCTGCGCCGCGCGGTCCGCGAGGGCCGGCGCGCCGAGCACGCCGCGGCCGGCTGGACCTGCGACCCGCCGGACCCCACCGACCCGGCGACCCGCGACGCCAGCGTGCTGCCATGGCAGGAG
Organism: Kofleriaceae bacterium; assembly: GCA_036265355.1. GTDB lineage: Bacteria > Myxococcota_A > Polyangia > Haliangiales > Haliangiaceae > JABFXX01. The sequence continues at coordinate 7,043 of DATAPF010000211.1, forward strand.
CTGACCCAGCCGCCGCGCGCCGAGATGCTCGCGTGGTACCGCGCGCTGATCGCCGCGCGGCGGGAATGCCCCGAGCTGCGCGATCCCGATCCGCGCTCCATCGAGGTCACCGAGTCGCCCGGCGGACTCGACATCCACCGCGGCCCGTTCACGCTGCGGGTCAACCTGTCCGACGCGCCGGCGCGCCCCGCCGGTGGCACCTGCGTGCTGGCGTCCCGGCCGCTGGCGGCCGGTGCACTGCCGCCGGTGTCATGCGCGCAGTTCCAGCGCTGAAGAGGTGTCGAACAATGCCGTTGCGGCATGGTTCGACACCTCGGAAGTCGCGAGTCTTCGAGCGACGATTCCGTACAGGTTGTCGCCGGTTACGGCGACAGACCGATCAAAAGAAGACGTGGCGACAAGCCGACGAAGTCGGCTTTGTTCGACACGTCTTGAGCGCTCAGAACCCGCGCCGCGATCCGATCGCGACCCGCACCGACGTCACGTGCGCGCCCTGCTCGAACGTCTCGGTGCCGACGCCGAGCACGAGCTCGAAGCCCTGCTCGTGGGCCGTGTTGATCGTGAACCCGAAGTCGGCCGACATCCGGAGCTTGCGCGGCGCGAAGCCGTCGAGCCGGTCGCCGAACGCGTTGCCCACCGCGAGCCGGGTCTGGGCGTCGAGCCACAGCCACGCCGGCCAGGTGTAGGCGAGCTCGCCCACCGCGGTGCTGGGGCCGGTCATCCAGCCGTTGATGAACCCTGCCATCGCGTCGCCGCCGAGCACCGGATACTCGGTGAACGGGACCGCGCCGCCGGTCATCGAGTCGACGAAGCTGGCCCCCAGGCTGGCGCGCAGCGTCCGGCGGTGGCCGGTCAGATCGATCGCCGCGCCGGCCGCGCCGCCGTAGGCCAGCCATGACCGCGTGCCGTGCAGGTCAATGCTCGGGAGGGCCTCCAGGTGGAGGAACCCGCCGCCGCCGGGGGCCGGCCGCGCCCGCCGCGAGTCGAGCGTCAGCCCGACCCGCGCAAAGCCGGCGCTGTAGGTCTCGCGATAGCCCGGCGGCGCCATCAGCTGGCCATGCGCGATCTCGGTGTCGATCGATGGGTCCGCGCAGCACTCGCCCTCGACGAAGCCGATCCGGTGGACCCCGGTCTCGACGTCGAGCCGCGATGCCGCGGGCAGCGTGCGGCGGTATCCCAGGCTGCCCTCGACCCGCTCGAGGCCGTAGCGCGACTGGGTGGAGCTCGTGGCGTCGGGGCCGAGGCCGACGAACAGGTTGTCCTCGGAGCGCTTGAACTCGAACCGCGCCTGCACGCGATCGGTCTTGTCGAGCTGGTAGCGATCGACGGCCGTGGCATTGATCCAGCGCGATCCCCAGGTCGCGGCGTGGATCCGAAGCTGGTTGTCGGCGGTCCAGATCTGGTCACCGGCGTAGTAGAAGCCGACGGCCGGCAGCAGACCGAAGTCGTACAGCGCGGTCGGGACGATCAGGTTGTGATCGCCCTTGCCGAACATGAAGATGCTCGTCACCGTGTCGGCCCAGCGCTCGCGCTCGGCGTGGCTGACCAGCGCCCCGAGCGGCCGCCGCAGCACGTACTCGTTCACCACATACAGCGGCGACAGCACGACCCGCGGGATCCACAGCGCCCACGATCCGGCGTCGGCGTCCGGGTTGCCGCGACCGTCGTAGTCGGGGACCTCGCGCTTGGGGTCGGCGCCGGCGATTCCGCTCGACGCAGCGATCAGCGCCGCGAGCATGCTGCAAAGCGTTGTGCGTCGAGTGCGAATGACGGAGCCGAGTGCAAGTCCTCCGCCAGCGGATCATCCCGGAACGTATCGCGATCGCCGGCGCCCTGATGTGCGGGATTGCCACATCGAGCATGGGATCGCGTCAGAAAAGATCGGTTGTACGTATTCCGCCGCATGGCAGCGGACCGGATCGCCTTGCGAACGCTGCACGCGATCGGGGGTCGGCCCTGGCCTCCGAATTTGCAAGGGACGCTGTTCATGTCACTCCCCCGGCCCGCTCTCCGGACCACGACCGTGATCGCCTTGCTGTTCGCCGCCGCGACCACCCGCGCCGACCCCGCCGCGACGGACACCGCGCCGCCGGCCGCCACCCCGGACAGCGCGCCGATCGCCCCGCCCGCGCCCGACGCGCCGCCCGCGAAGGTCGAGGAGGCCAAGAAGATCGCCCAGACCGCGGCATTGACCCCGATCGTGCCCACCCGCCGGCCGGCCGCGCCCGTTCCTGTACGGCGATCCGAGCGCGCCCGGCGGCTACAAGGCGCCGCTCGGCATCCGCAACGGCGGCGACGCCAGCCGTCGTTCCTGTCGAGCCACACCGCCGAGGCGTTCGCGATGGTCACCGCGCTCTACGTCGCCGAGCACCGCCTGCACCCCCGGTCGAGCCGTCCGAAGTACCTGCTCGCGGTCGGGCTCGGCGTCGCCTCGCTGATCGGCGTCGCGCGCGTGATGTCGGGCTACCACTTCATCACCGACACCGTCGGTGGCGCCGTGGTCGGCTCGTCGGTCGGCGTGCTGGTCGCCTCGATCCACAGCTCGCCGGTCCACGTCGTGCCGGTGATCGATCACCGCCCCGAGGGCAGCACGGCCGGCGTCGCGCTGTCCGGCGGGTTCTGACCGGCCCGGGAGCGATCGGAACGCTAGTGCCGGAACACGCCCCACGACGTCGTGCCGCGGACCGGGGCGGTGTAGGCCGCCGACAGCGCGATCGCGAGCACCGTGCGGGTGTCGCGCGGGTCGATGATGCCGTCGTCCCACAGCCGCGCGGTCGCGAAGTACGGATCGCTCTCCTTCTCGATCATGCTCTCGGTCATCGCCTTCATCACACCGAGCTTCTGCTCGTCGACCGGCTCGCCGCGCTTGGCCGCGGCCTCGCGCTGGATGATGTCGAGCACGCCGGCGAGCTGCTTGCCGCCCATCACGGCGATCCGGTGATTGGGCCAGGTGAACAGGAACCGGGGCGCGTAGGCCCGGCCGCACATCGCGTAGTTGCCGGCGCCGTAGCTCGCGCCGGTCATGATCGTGATCGCGGGGACCGTCGAGTTCGATACCGCGTTGATCAGCTTGGCGCCGTGCTTGATGATGCCCTCCTGCTCGTACTTCTTGCCGACCATGAAGCCGGTGATGTTCTGGAGGAACACCAGCGGCACGTCGCTCGAGTTGCACAGCTCGATGAACTGCGCGCCCTTCTGCGAGCTCTCGGAGAACAGGATGCCGTTGTTGGCGAGGATGCCGACCGGGAAGCCGTGGACGTGGGCCCAGCCGCATACCAGGGTGGTGCCGTACAGCGGCTTGAACTCGGAGAACCGCGAGCCGTCGACGATCCGCGCGATCACCTCGCGCTGATCGAACGGCACCTTGACGTCGGGTGACGCGATGCCGAGCAGGTCCTCGGGGTCGTAGCGCGGCGGCTCGACCGCGCGCGGCAGCGGCTGGGCCGCCTTGCGCCACTGGAGGTGGGCGACGATCTCGCGGCCGATCCGGATCGCGTCGCGCTCGTCGCGCGCGAGGTAGTCGGACACCCCGGAGATCCGCGCGTGCATCGCCGCGCCGCCGAGCTCCTCGTGGTCGGTGTCCTCGCCGGTCGCCATCTTCACCAGCGGCGGGCCGGCGAGGTAGACCTGCGCCTGGTGCTCGACCATGACCACGTAGTCGCTCATCCCGGGGATGTAGGCGCCGCCCGCGGTCGAGCTGCCGAACACCAGGCAGATCGTCGGGATCTGCGACTGCGAGCGCCGGGTCAGATCGCGGAACCCGCGGCCGCCGGGCACGAAGATCTTCGACTGCACCGGCAGGTCCGCGCCCGCCGACTCGATCATCGAGATCGACGGCAGCCGGTTGTGCTCGGCGATGTCGGACAGCCGCCCCGACTTCCACGCGGTCATCTCGCTCACCGCGCCGCCCTTGACGGTCGACTCGCTCGCCGTGATCAGGCACTCGACCCCCGACACCCGGCCGACCCCGCCGATCAGGCCGGCGCCCGGCGTGTGGCCGGGCACATCCTTGCCGGCGAGCGGACACAGCTCCAGGAAGTACGAGTCGCGATCGAGCACCAGCTCGACCCGCTCGCGCGGCAGCAGCTTGCCCGCCGCGCGGTGCCGGGCGACGTACTTCTCGCCCCCGCCCAGCGTCGCCTCGTGCAGCGCGGCCGACAGCCGGGCGACCGCAGCGCGGTTGGTCTCGGCGTTGGCGCGGAACTCGTCGGACCGCGCGTCGACGCGCGTCGCGATCACGGGGTACGGCTGGACCTCGGAGGCCTGTGACACGCGCGCACGTTACCCGATCCGGCGGGCGACGCCCTTGCGGATCGCGGTGTAGGCTGTGCCTGCCATGGCCAATGTGATCGAGGAAGCCAAGTCGGGCCGCGCCGCCTGCCGCACCTGCCGCAAGCCGATCGCCAAGGGTGAGCTGCGGCTCGGGGTCGAGACCCAGACCCAGTTCAGCGACACGCCGAGCATGCAGTGGCATCACCTGCCGTGCGCCGCCGGCAAGCACCCGGTCGAGCTCCGCGCCGCGCTCGCCGAGTATCCCGGCGAGGTCCCCAACCGCGCCGAGATCGACGCGGCCCTGGCGCAGGCGGACCAGAAGGCCACCGCCAAGCCCACCGGGCACCCCTACGCCGATCACGCCCCGACCGGCCGCGCCAAGTGCATGGAGTGCGGGCAGCCGATCGAGAAGGGCACGTTCCGCATCGCGGTCGAGCGCGAGCTCGAGATCGGCGGCAACGCGACCCGCGGCACCGGCTACCTGCACCCCGGCTGCGTCGCCGCCAACCTGGACAACGTCGGCGGCACGGCCGGGGGCTCGATCGAGGAACTGATCGAGGGCCTGCGCGCCAACTCACGGCTGTCCGAGGCCGAGCTCGACGGCGTGATCGCCGACGTCGAGCAAGGCGGCGAAGCGGCTTAGGAATCGCTTCGGTCCCCATCCTCATCGGAGACCAGCTGCGCGTACAGCTCGTGGAGCTTCACGCGAAGCACAGCCTTGGACGGGAGCATCGTCTGATACTCAGCCACGATGGTCGGCGACGTGGTGCGCGCGAGCGCGTACTCGACGACCTCGTCGTCCTTGCTTGCGCATAGCAGGACGCCAATCGAAGGCCGCTCGTGAGATTTCTTGACGTCCCGATCGAGCGCCTCGATGTAGAAGCTGAGCTTGCCGAGGTACTCGGGTTCGAACTTCCCGACCTTCAGCTCGAAAGCGACGAGGCAGCTGAGCCCGCGGTGGAAGAAGACGAGGTCGATCGCGAAGTCTTGGTTGCCGACCTGCACGGGATACTCGGAGCCCATGAAGCAGAAGTCCCGACCGAGCTCGGTGATGAAGCGGCCGAGGTTTCTCAGCAGCGCGCCGTGGAGGTCGGCCTCGGAGTGCCTCTCGGGAAGCGACAGGAACTCCAGGCTGTAGGCATTCTTGAACTCCTCGATGGCCGTCGGGTGGGTCTGCGCCACGCCCGGTGATGCTTTCTTCGGAGCCGCTACGCTCCGCAGGACGGCACCCGACTGGATCTGCCGCTCGAGCTCTCGCTTGGTCCAGCGCTCCTTGATGGCGGCGAGCAGGTAGAACTCTCGCGTTTCCGCTGGCTTCGCCTGGCTGAGGAGGATCAGGTGATGCGTCCACGGCAATTGTGTCACCAGCGGTGACACTTTTTCGTTGCCGCGGTACTCCTCGTAGAGCTGCCGCATCCGGAACAAGTTCCGCCGCGTGAAGCCCCGCAAGCCCGGGAAGCGCCGTGCGAGGGTGGCGGCGAGCTCTTCGACCACACCGGCGCCCCACTCGGCGCTCGCGATCTTCCTGCTGATGTACTCACCGAGCTGCCAGTAGAGTGTCACGAGCTCCGCGTTGACGGCCTGGTACACGCGGCTCCGGGCAGCCTCAATGAGCGTGAGGACCTCGGCGAACCGCGCATCGTCGTCGGTGGCGGGCGCGCTCGACCCTCCCCGCGCCGCGGAGACGAGCTGCGCGTCCGAAACGGGTCTGACTGCCGGTGAGCCTTTCTTGGCCAGCGGCTTCGCGGGCCTGCTCCTCGCACGCCTGATTCGTGCCCTCTTCGTGCGCGACACACTCACGACCGCGCCATGTGTACCACAAGCAGCCACGGGCTCGAACGCATACGCACCGCAGGTCACTATCGCGAGCGTGGCTTCCTCGGGCGGTTCGTTGGGATGGAACGCGGTGGTGGTACGCGACGTCGTCCATGCACTGATCGCGGTCGATCGCGATCGAATGCATCGCTGGATCAGTAATCTTGCGCAGCGGACATACTTGCGCCCGATCCGCACCCACTCGCGATCGCCACGACCGCGACGTTGAGTTGAGCGGTACCCACCATCTCCGGGCGATGGCTCAGTAGCGCTCGGTCTTGGCGATCACCTCGTTCATGATCTCGCGGGTGCCGCCGCCGATCGGATACAGCCGGGCGTCGCGGTACAGCCGCTCGACGAGGGTCTCGCGCATGTAGCCGTAGCCACCGTGGATCTGGACCGCCTGATCGCACACGAAGCTGCACATGTCGGTCGCGACGTTCTTGGCCATCGCGGCCAGGCCGCCGGCGTGCTCGCCGCGCAGCACGCGGGTCACCGCCTCGCTGGTCAGCGCGCGCGCCGCGGCGATCCGGCTCGCCATGTCGGCGAGCTTGTGGCGCGTGACCTGGAACCCGGTCAGCGGCTTGCCGAACGCGGACCGGCCCTGCGCGTAGGCGATCGACTCGCGGTAGGCGAGCTCGGCGATCGCGACGCACTGGCCGGCGAGCCCGAGCCGCTCCGCGGCGAAGTTCTTCATGATCATCGGGAACGCGGCGTTCTCGTGGCCGATCCGGTTGGAGACCGGCACGCGGCAGCCATCGAACCGCAGCTCGGCGGTGTCGCTCGCCCACCAGCCGGTCTTCTTGAGCTTGCCCGCCATCACGAAGCCGAGCGTGCCGCTCTCGATCACCAGGAGCGAGATCCCGCCGTGGCCCGGACCGCCGGTGCGCACCGCGCAGGTGACGAAGTCGGCGCGGGTGCCCGAGGTGATGAAGGTCTTGGCCCCGGTGACGATGTAGTAGTCGCCGTCGCGCTCGGCGCGGGTCGCGAGCGCCGCGACGTCGCTGCCGGCGCCCGGCTCGGTGACCGCGAGCGCGGCGATCTTGCCGTCGATGAGGCACGGGGTGACGAACCGGCGGCGCTGCTGGTCCGTGCCGAACTCGACGATCGGCGGCAGCGCGATGGCGTGGCTGCCGAGGCCGACGATCGTGCCGACCGAGCGGCCAGCCTGCACCAGCTCGTCGCAGGCGGCCAGCATGTGGCCGAGGTCTCCGCCCTGCCCGCCCATCCTCTCGGGGTAGCCGATGCCGGTGATCCCGGCCGCGGCTGCCTTGCCGTAGAGCTCCTTGGGGAACTCCTCGGCTTCCTCCCACTCCGCGCCGTGCGGCGCGATGTGGACCTGCGCAAACCCACGCGCGGTCGCCCGGATCGCGGCGTGATCCTCGGTCTCGAACAGGTAGGGCATAGGCCGCGAAGCATACATGCTACGAAGGCGTATGGCCTCCACGCCCGCCATCCCCTCCCGGCTCCGGCGCTCCCGCCACCTCTCGTGGTTTGCACACATGGGCGCGGTCTACCTGTTCCACGATCTGTACGGCTACCTGATGGAGATGAGCCCGGACATCGCCGGCATGATCGAGGCGTTCTCCGACGGGGTCGACACCGCCGAGACCATCGAGTACTTCCAGGGCAAGTTCGACGGCGCCGAGCCGCGCCAGCTGGTCGACGTGCTGGTCGCCCACGCGGTGCTGGTCGATCCCGGCGAGGACGAGGTCGAGACGATGTGGGCGTTCGTGCCGATCAAGGGCCGGTGGAACGTGTGGCAGCGCCGCGGCGACCGGGTGACGCTGTGGACCGCGTGGGGCGACCGGCCGGTCCAGCAGGTGATGCTCGACGCCGACGAGACCCGGATCTGGGACGCGCTCGACGGCCACAAGCGGCTGATCGAGCTGCGCCACCACCACGACAACGCCAGGCTGCTCGGCCTGGTCCGCAGGCTCGTCCACCACGACGTCCAGGCGCTGAAGCTGTCGATGATGCCGTGGTCGGTGTACGCCCGGCGGCCGGCGATGGCGCCGGCCTACCTGGCCTCGACGATGCCGTACCCGAGCTGGCAGCCCGGCACCCCGGTGCCGGCCGAGCCCGCGCTCGACACCTACCACCAGAGCGCGATCGCCGACGCCGACGCGCAGTTCGACCACCAGGAGACCACGCTGTCCCACCTGCTGCGTGTTCCGCATCCGGTGCTGGCGGCGCCGGTCCGCGGCGATGGCGCCGGCCGCGCCCCGCGGACCTACGGCCAGGCGCTGATCGACAGCCTGCTCGCCCGCGCGATGATCGGCGGCGGCGCGCTCCGCGTGCTGGAGCTCGGCGCGGGGCTGGGCTACGTCGCGCGCGACGCGATCGCGCGGCTGCGCGAGGCCGGGCGCGAGGTCAGCTACACGATCATCGAGCTGTCGCCCGCGCTCGCCGCCGCCCAGCGCGAGCGGCTCGCCGGGGTGCCCGGGGTGAGCTGGATCGTCGGCGACGTGCTCGGGGCCGCGCCCGGCAGCGCGCTCGACGCTGGGTTCGACCTGATCATCAGCAACGAGATGGTGGGCGACCTGCCGGCGCGCCAGCTGGCCCGCCCCGACCTCGGGCTGACCGCCGACGGTGGCACGCTCGATCGCGACCGGCTGCGCGCGGTGTCGCCGGCCGCCGCCGACCTCGGACTGACGCTCGACGATGCGCCCGAGCAGTTCTACCTCCAGACCGGCGCGCTCGACCTGATCGTGCGGATCGCACGCTGGCTGGCGCCGGGCGGCACCGCGGTGATCACCGAGTTCGGCGACACCACGGCGTGGCCGCGGCTGTCGACCCAGCTCGATCACCCCGAGCTGTCGACCCACTTCGGCCTGCTCGTCCAGGCCGCGCGCGGCGCCGGGCTGACCGCAGCCGTCGAGTTCGTGATCGACCTGCTCGACTTCGACCGCACGCTGACCGGCCTGGCCACCACGCGCAGCCACTTCCGCGCGCTGCGCGCGCTCGCCGACGCAAGCGGCGTCGAGCTCGCCAAGATCGGCTACACGCCGGATCTGCTCGCCCAGGCGCTCGGCGACAAGCTCGACCCCACGCAGATCGGCGAGCTGCGCTGGGACAAGATCGAAGATCGCCTGATGGGCCTCGTGCCCCACGAGTTCAAGGCGCTGATCTGCACCCGGCCGTAGAGGCGTGATAGCGTCGCGCCGATGGCGAAGTCCCTGGAGTACAACGCGACGCTGACCGAGCGGGTCGACATCACCGACGCGCTCAGCCTGTTCCGGGTCACCCCCGATCAGCCGCCGCAGCAGCGGCCGTGGTTCGCCTCCGGACAGTACTGCGTGCTCGGCCTCAACAACGCCGCGAAGCCCGAGCTCGGCTCGGTCCGGCGCTCGATGTCGATCGCGTCGGCGCCCGAGGACGACGGGCCGGTCGAGTTCTACATCCGGTGGGTCGCCAAGCCCGAGTCCGCCAACCCGCTGACCCACCTGTTGTGGAACATCAAGGCCGGCGCGCGGATCTACATGCGCGCGGTCGCGGCCGGCGTGTTCACGGTCAAGGACACGGTCGGCGTCGACGATCCGCGGCTGCGCATCATGGTCGCCGCCGGCACCGGCTCGGCGCCGTTCCTCAGCATGGTGCGCAGCGAGCTGCGCCGCGATCCGGGCGCCGATCTGTCGCGCTGGGTGCTGCTCCACGGCGCGTCCTACCCCGCCGACCTCGGCTACCGCGACGAGCTGATGCAGATGGTCGAGCGCAACCACCTGCGGTACTGGGGCACGGTCAGCCGGCCCAAGGAGGCGCCGGACTGGAAGGGCGACACCGGCCGCGTCGAGGGGTTCTTCGATGGCGCCCGGCTCGACGACCTCGAGCGCCGGCTCGGCCTGCCGCCGGGCGGCTTCACGCCCCAAAGCGCCGTGGTGTTCATCTGCGGCCTGACCGGCACGATCACCGGCACGCTGATCCCGCTGATGGATCGCGGCTTCGTCCCCGACTTCAAGCGGATCCGCGAGGCGCTCGGCGTACCGCCGGAGACCAAGGACTCGGTGTTCTACGAGCAGTACGACACCGAGCCGGTGATCAACATCAAGGATCCGAACGTCGTCGAGCCGCTGCGCGTCCGCATGCAGGCCGGGCTCGCCCGGCTGACCTGACGGCGAGCCCGCCCGCGTTCCCGGGCCGCGCTCCCGGGCGCGATTTGTTGTGCCAGGCGCAGTGGAGATTCCTAGTCGAGCCGCGGAAATGGCGGCACTTCGATCGTCATCACGCTGGCGCGGTCGGGGATCGGCGCGCAGATCACCTGGATCCGGTCGAGGTGGGCCCACAGCTTGTGCTCGAGCTCCTCGTCGGACAGCTCGGGCAGGCCCAGCGCGCACGCGCTGGCGGTGCCCTCGGGGACCTCGGTCATGGTCGCGAACAGGTCGCCGGGCTGGGCCTCCGCCACGATCTCCTTGGGCGCGTGCTCGCCTTCGAGCTGGCGCGCCCAGCGCGCGCTGCCGCCGCGGAACTCGCGATTCATCTCCAGCAGGTTGGTCGACAGCACTCGCCCCGGCAGCACCACGACCTCGGCGTTGGCGAGCCGGGTGTTGACGGTGTTGCGCACCACGACGTGGACGACGCGGGCCGACCGGGCGGCCGACAGCGCGATGCCGCGCATCACCGGCGCGCGCACGGGGACGGCGGTGCTGGTCGACGTCGTCCGGACCAGGCCGTCGATCGCGGCGAACACCCGGACCTGACCGCGCGGCACGCCGTCGAGGGAGAACGATCCGTCGGCGGCCACCGGGGCGTGGAGCGCGTACCACGGCGCGACCGGCCAGCCGACGTCGCGCGCGACGATCATGACATGGGCCGCGACCTCGCCGGCGAGGTCGACCCGGCCTTCGAGCCGGCTGGTCGGCGCGAGCACCAGCTGGAGGTTGTCGCCGGCCGCCGCCGGCGCCGAGCGGCGATCGCCGAGCTCGGCGATCACCACGGCGTCGTCGACCGCGTCGGCGATCTCGAACCGGCCGTCGCCGCCGGTCCGCGCGGTGCGCATCGTGCCGCGGTCCGCGAACCCGCCGGCGACCCCGCGCGAGTCGCCGCGCAGCGATCGGCCGACGGCCACCGTCGCGCCGGCGGCCGGCTGGCCCGCGCCGTCGACGACGATCCCGGCGACCCGCTGCGGCCGGTCGTTGGGCACCGGGCGCCACACCCGGTCGAGCGTCGCGCGCGCCCCGGTGACGTCGCCGTGCGCGAACGCCCACGCCGCCCCGCGGGTGTCGATCGAGCGGACGATCTCGTCGTCCGGGCCGAGCTCGGCGACGGCGCGCGCCCGCCACACGGCGAGCTGGTCGGGGATCTCGGCGAGGTCCGCCGGGGTGGCCCGGATCTGGCGCAGCCCGAGCACGGTGAGCCCGGCGTCGAGCTGGGCGCGCAGCCGGCCGCGCGCCGCGAAGCCCTGCATCGCCGCGTCGCCCCGCGCGATCGCCTCGTCGAGGTGCTCGGCGCGCCTGGCGGTCTCGACCCGCATCACGTCGATCTGCGCGTTCAGGTCGCGCTGGGCGACCCGGTGGGCCGCGGCATCGGCGAGCCGCAGCTTGGCGGTCACCGCGGCGCTCAGCCACTCGTTGTCCAGCATGTGATGGGCCGCGGAGATCGCGGTGTCGGCCAGCACGCGATCGTCGCCGCAGCGCTCGGCGTCCTGCTGCGCCTCGTCGAGGTGGCGGCTGCGCTCGGGCAGCGAGCGCTGGACGCCGGCGGCGAGCAGGTGGGCGAGCGACGACGCGCACGGATCGGAGGCCGCGCGCGCGACCAGCGCATCGGCGGCCGCGCGCGCCAGCGGAACCGCGGTCGCGGTCTGGGCCAGCCACACCGCCATGACCTCGCGGAGCTCGGGAGAGGTGTTGGTCATCAGCCGCGGCGCGCGCGGCAGCTTGCAGACCGCGGGATCGATCAGCAGCGCCCCGGCGTCGACCTGCGCGCCGTCGCGGTCGGCGGCCACCGCGCGCACGACGGCGTCGATCCGCGCCACCACGCCGTCGAGGCACGACAGCTGCGGCGCGCGCGCCACCGGCTCGACCTGGCACGCCGCGTCGCGCGCCCGGTCCCAGGCGGCGAGCTCGGCGTCGATCTGGCGCGCCGCGAGCGCCTGATGCCCGATCCCGGCGCGCGCGGCGGGCGACCACACCTGCGCCGGATCGAACGCGGGCGACTGGCAGCGCGGCCGCACGACCAGGCGATCGCCGGCGCGCAGCGCGAGCAGCAGCACGCCGGCCGCGATCACCGCGCCGATCCCGATCCCGAGCGCGATGCCCGGCCGGCGCTCGACCCGCACGACGCGGTTGAGCAGGACGTCCATGCTCGGCCAGCGCTGCAGCGGATCGGGATCGAGCCCGCGGCGCAGGATCGCGCGCAGCCGGCGCGGGATGTTCGAGGTGTCGAGCGCGGCCGGGCCGAGCGCGATCTGCTCGCGCAGCTCGTCGAGCGTCGGGCCGCGATACGGCCGGTCGCCGGCGAGCGCCTCCCACAGCGCGACGCAGAACGCGAACTG
>DATAPF010000212.1:0-3673 GCA_036265355.1 Kofleriaceae bacterium
CATCGCGGTGAGCCGGCGCGATCACCTGTGCGCAGCGTTCAACAACCGGCTCGGCTTCGTCGACATCTGCGAGCTCGATTCGACGCTGGGCGGCCGCGCCCCCGGGCAGGCGGCGATCGCGCAGATCGTCAGCGGCATGCCGTCGGACGGCTACGGCCGCGGCGCGGTCGCACCGATCTTGCCCAACGAGCCGACGCTGTTCTACCGCGCCGGCCTGGAGAACGTGTGCGCGCAGGTCGCGGCGATGACGATCGACGCCAAGGCCAACGCGAACCAGCCCGGGGCCAAGGTGTGGTCGAGCAGCCAGCCCGACGCGGCGATCGCCGAGTTCGTGTCCACGGTCATGGCGCTGACGTCGTCCGATCCGCGGGCGGCGCAGGCCACGACGATCCTCAGCTCGAACTTTCACGCCGGGATGCAGGCGGGCCAGACCGCGTCGGACTCGCTCAAGTCCACGTTCGTCGCCGCGTGTCTGTCCCCCTCGTTCATCGGCATCGGGATGTAAGGAGAGCCGCCATGGAAACCTCACGTCGCAAACTACTCATGTCCGCGCTGTTCGGAGCCGGTTACGTCGGACTCCGCGCGCTCGCCACCGGCATCCCCGCCTCCGTGCTGCTCCAGGGTCGTCGCGCGTTCGCCGACGGCGCCCCGGTGTGCACCGATCGATCGAAGGCGCAGTTCGTCGTGCTCGCCACGTCGGGCAGCGGCGATCCGATCAACGCCAACGTCCCGGGCACCTACGAGGACACCGGGATCTCGCACAGCGCCGATCCGACGATGAAGCCGGCGACGATGACGCTCGGCGGCAAGGCGGTGACCGCGGCGCTGCCGTGGACCCAGCTGCCGCAGAGCGTGCTCGACCGGACGACGTTCTGGCACCTCATGACCAACACGCCGGTGCACCCCAAGGAGCCCGACGTGCTCAAGCTGATGGGGATGACCCAGTACGACGAGATGCTGCCGTCGATCCTGGCCCGGCAGCTCGCGCCGTGCCTGGGCACGGTGCAGAGCCAGCCGATCACGTTGGGCGCGACGTCGCCGAGCGAGGGCCTGAGCTTCGGCGGCCAGGCGCTGCCGATCCTGCCGCCGCTCGCGCTCAAGACCACGCTGACCAGCCCGGCCGGTCCGCTCGCCAACCTCCAGGCGCTGCGCGATCAGACGCTGAACCAGCTCGATGACCTGTTCCGCGGCGGGGCGAGCCCGGCGCAGAAGGCCTACATCGACTCGCTGGTCGCGTCGCAGGGCCAGATCCGCAACATCCGGCAGGACCTGCTGAGCGCGCTGACGTCGATCAAGGACAACAGCGTGACCTCGCAGATCACCGCCGCGGTCGCGCTGATCCAGATGAACGTCACGCCGGTGATCGCGATCCACATCCCGTTCGGCGGCGACAACCACACCGACGCGAGCCTCGGCAACGAGGCGGCGCAGCACGTGTCGGGGGTCGCGGCGATCGGCACGCTGATGTCGCAGCTGGCGTCGGCCGGGCTGTCCGATCAGGTGAGCTTCATGTCGCTCAACGTGTTCGGCCGCACGCTGATCGCGAAGACCGGCGACAGCGGGCGCGACCACAACCCCAACCACCAGGTGTCGGTCACGATCGGCAAGCCGTTCAAGGCCGGCGTGATCGGCGGGGTGGCCCGGGTCGCCAGCGACTACGGGGCGCTGGGGGTCGATTCGAAGACCGGCAAGGGGCTCGCCACCGGCGCGGACATCGACGCCGGCTCGACGCTGGCGTCGTTCGGCAAGACCGCGCTGGCCGCGGTCGGCATCGACTCGGGGTCGATCGACACGCTGATCAGCACCGGCAAGGTGGTGCCGGCCGCGCTGGCGTGACGCCGCGGCCGCTCACCGCCACACGGCGCGCGCGGTCTCGACGACCAGGCGCAGCTTGGCCCACTGATCGTCCTCGGTGAGCCGGTTGCCCTCCATGGTCGATGCGAAGCCGCACTGCGGGCTGAGCGCGAGCTCGTCGAGCGGCACGAACTTGCTGGCCTCGTCGATCCGGCGGCGCAGGGTGTCGGCCGATTCGAGCGGGGCGAGCTTGCTGCTGACCAGGCCGAGCACGACGATCTTGCCGCGCGGCACGAACCGCAGCGGCTCGAACCCGCCGGACCGCTGGTCGTCGTACTCGAGCAGGAACCGATCGACGCGGAGCTCGGCGAACAGCTGCTCGGCGATCGCGTCGTAGCCGCCCTCGGCGTACCAGTGGCTCTGGTTGTTGCCGCGGCACAGGTGGATCGCGACGGTGATGCCGGCCCGGCGCGCGGCGTCGAAGCACGCGTTGTCGACCTGCACCGCCTCGGCGAGCGACTGGTCGGGGTCGACCCCGAAATCGTCGCGCAGCCAGGCCCGCCACTTCGGATCGATGTAGTAGCTGTAGCGCGGGGCGTCGATCTGGAGGTACGGCACGCCGGCCTCGGCGAGCGTGCGCATCTCGGCCTGGATGATGTCGCCGATCGCCCACAGCAGGTCGGACGGCGTCGGGTAGACCTGGTCGGTGATGCCGCGCTTGTAGGCGATCGCAGGGAACTGGGTCGCGCTCGGCAGCGTCATCTTGAGCGGCGCGCCGGTGGCGTGCTGCTGGAGGAACGGCAGCTCCGGGGCGGTCAGCTTGCGGCGCTGGGCCAGCTTGCGGTTGACGATGCCGGTCACGTTCGACACCTTGGCGCCGCTCCAGCTGCGCGCCACGGCGTCGCCGAAGTCGAACCCGTCGACCGCGTCCCACAGGTCGCTCATGAAGTTGGTGCGCCGGAGCTCGCCGTCGGTGATCACGTCGAGCCCGAGCGCGCGCTGGCGCTCGAGCAGCCGCAGGATGTGGCGATCCTCGAGCGCGCGCACTGCGTCGTGCGGGGCGTCGTTGTGGCGAGCTTCGACGAGCTCGGCAGGCCGGAGCAGGCTGCCGACCTGATCCGCGCGATAGGCGTTCTGCATGGCGCACACCATACGCCTGTGCGACGGCGGCACGAAGTGGTTTGGATGGGCTCCCGCGCCGGCGTCGGCCGTCCCGCCGGTCGTGAGCTGGCATCCATGTGCGGCTGTGTGATGATGCGCGAGAGGACCCACCCGATGGCCGATCCGACGATCTGGCGACTCGCTGTTTCGAGGGGATCGCGATGGGCGCGCTGATCGCCGCGCGCATGGCGTCGACCGCCGAGATGATGACCTGCTTCGACGACGCCGCGCTGGTCGGCGCCGCGCTGCAGTTCGAGCGCGAGCTCGCGGCCGCGCTCGCCGAGCACGGCGTGATCGCTCCGGAGGCCGCCGCGGCCGTGGCGCGGACCTGCGACGATTTCGACTCGACCGGCCTCGGCGACGCCGCCGCGCACGCCGGGACCCTGGCGATCCCGCTGGTCGCCCGGCTGCGAGCGGCGATGCCCGCCGAGCACGCCGGTGCGGTGCACCTCGGGGCGACCAGCCAGGACGTCGCCGACACCGCGCTGGTCCTCCAGATCGCCCGGGCGATGCCGCTCGTCGCCGGCGAGCTCGCCGCGCTGGCCGACAGCCTGGCCGGCCTGGCCCGGGCCCACGCAGCGACCCCGGCGCTGGCCCGGACGCTGCTCCAGCCGGCCGAGCTGATCAGCTTTGGCGCGCGCGCAGCCAGCTGGCTGCTGGTCGTCGACGCCGCGGCGGCGCGGCTGGTTCGCGAGCACCGGGCGGCCAGCCAGCTCGC